>NZ_ANNK01000041.1 GCF_000334155.1 Halalkalibacterium ligniniphilum
CACCCTTGCCTTTGTCCCGCAGGAGTCTACGTCTATTTCCTCCGCTTAGGTTGTGCATTGTTGCATTTTCAATCATACACGTTTGTTATGTCACAGCCTCAGAAATTAGCTCTTGATGGGCTGGAGCATGCGGAAAATGAATCATCGTGCTACCACCTCAAATTGTTTAACTTCTGGAATGATCTTCGCTAACTCTTGATCAGGGTAGTTTTTTTCTAATTTATGAATTTTTTTAAATTCGTCGCTACGTGCCTATTGTAAATAGTCCTTTTTAGTTTCCCAACCAATTTCAATTGTTAACTCACCTGGTTTTTTATCATTTTGAAGCAGTTGAAAATGAACAAATCATTGGGCTTTATCAACAAGCCGGGAGCGGTTTTGATAAATGCTAATGACTTCCTCAGCTTTTTCATTTGGCATTCGAAACGTCGAATGAACGATAAACATAGCAAGAACCTCCGAATAGCGAAAGATTTAGTGAGCTTATCTCTCTAGCATCATATAGAGGAGGAGATAGAAAGAACAATCGAATTTTCCTATTTTAGAGAAGCACGTGATAACGTTATGGCGCTTAAAATAGCAAACATGATGCCAACAAGCAGCAACCAGGCAAATTGCAGCAGGCTTGTGGTCATTTCGATAAGAAATGTAAAGATGAACTCACGGGACGCAGGGATGAGAAATAAGAAAGCGGCAAAGGCGAAGAAAAGATAGCTTGCGCTTTTTCCAAACCGATAGTTAAGGCTTGCAATGAAAAAGAGGCTCAGCATCAAAAAGACCATAAGTGTGAAATCTGTCCAAAGGATGTTTAAAAACGTTGGTTCTAAGCCAAGCAATGATGGAATGACAGCGATGTTGATTTCAGCAGAAGACGTGGCGGCTAGCGCTAGTAACGAGAAATACAAGCTTGCTTGAAGAAACGCCATTAAAAGGGCGAGTGCCATAAGATAAAAGCTGCTATTTAAGACAAAACCAATACGTGTGGCCCCAAGATGAATGAAGTAAGGAAAGTCATCTTTCAGAAGAATATAGCTTGTGATCGAAGCCCAAATGTAACCAGGAAAGCTCGTCGTAAAATAAATAGAAATCGGGGAAAATATGGCACCAACGATGAAAGCAACGGTCAAGAATGCAAGTAAAATTGACCAGAAAATAACAAAAGATTTTTGGGTGTCTAAAAGCTGAATATGAAGAAGCGCAGCGGTTTGGTTCATTATGCTTGATTCCTCCTTATTTTGTAATCTGAATCATAAAATCTTGCAGGGGCAAAGGCTGCTTCTCAATGACCGGTGACAACTCCTGTAAGCGACGATCTAAATCGAGAACTGACACGGTCCGTGTCCCCATGAACTCTTGATCATCTAAAATCGTCACGCCTTCAAGGCTCGGAAATGACTTGCTATTTCCAGAAAGCTTATATGCGTGTGTGCGCAAGGTTTCAACATCTTCTTCAAATAAGATTTCTCCCTTTTTCATCACCATAATTCGTTCAAATACATGACGAATCTCATCGATAAGATGAGTCGATAAGATAATCGTACGCGGGTGATCTCCGTAGTCCTCAACGAGCAAGTCATAAAACTGTTGCCTTGCAGCTGCATCCATGCCAATGTAGGGTTCATCAAAAATCGTTATCGGAGCACGACTGGCTAGACCAAACGTAATGCCGAGCGCAGATTCCATTCCTTTTGAAAGGTCCATCACTTTCTTTTTTGGTAATAAGTCGAATTGATCTAATAAGGCCTCTGCAAAATCCTGATCCCAATGCGGATAAAAGGACGGCGCAATGTGCACTAAATCTTTAATCCGAAGCGTTTTTTTAAAATTACCGCTTTCTTTAATAAAACAAAGTTGATTTTGGACTTCTTTGTTGTCGAAAGGGTTTTTTCCAAGAATTCGGACCGCTCCATTTGTTGGGGCAATTTGCCCTGTCATCAGTTTCATAAGAGTTGTTTTCCCTGCACCGTTTCGCCCTAGTAAGCCATATAGTGTCTGTTCTTCAAAGGAACAAATAACATTGCTGATGATTTCCTGATCCTTAATTCGCTTTGTAACGCCTTCAAACGTAATGGCAGCACTCATTGCTGTTCTCCTCCTTTTCGAATCATCTCTAAGACCGACTGTTCTGATAGCTGAAGCTTTTTCGCTTCTTGCATGAGTGGAATAACATATTCCTCATAAAATTTGTGACGCCTTACTTCTACAAGTTTTTCTTTTGCTCCTTCGGCCACGAACATTCCGACCCCTCGTTTCTTAAAAAGAATACCTTCATCAACTAAAAGATTAATCCCCTTTGCAGCTGTGGCTGGGTTGATTTGATAATGCTTTGCGAATTGATTGGTTGAAGGAACTTGGCTTCCTTCTTCAATTACATCATTAATGATGTCATCCGAAATGCGTTCGGCGATCTGAAGAAAGATGGGACGACTATCATCAAATGGTTGCTTCATTTTTTCCTCCTTTGGTTCATTACTCATGTAACTAACTATATAACTGGATGGTGTGAACAGTCAATAGACATTTGGAAAATAAAATTATTATGTATGGTATACTGGGCGAAAACGATAGGAGGTGAAAGGGAGATGGACCAAAAGCTAAAAGAGCAATTGGATGGTTTAGTGGAAAAATATACAGAGCTCCTTGTGGGAAATACAGATGAAGAGGTAAAAGAGAAGGTCAAGGCCTATGCCCTCTACTCCCATATCGCCAAGTCCATGCCACCTCTTGCAAAGCATTGGAATGAACAATATCCCGATGCAAAGGAAGGCATGAAAGCGCTAGTGAAGGACATTCAAGAACGAAATAAGCAGCACCGCGAAAATCAATAAAACAAACAAAGCTGACTTCCATAATTCGGCGAGTCAGCTTTGTTAATAAAGTTAGGCCATGCCATTACCGTTATACGGAAGCTGATTCGTATAGCCGGAAAATTGCTGGTATGTTTGCTGGAGCTGTTGTGCTGGAGCGGCTTCGAGACTGTACCAGCCTTTTTTAAACATGAGGTTGTACAGCTGACGCTGACAGTCCTGAGCCTCTTGACAAATGGTAGCGAGATCCTGATACAAGCTTTGATGGCTCGCCTCGTTTAAGGCATAATGATAAGAAGTGGTCATATATTTCTCTGTAGAAAGCTGATCATTTAGAAAATCCCGTTCGGACATTTGAGGTGTTTTGGGAACCTGTGTTTCAGGATTTTGGATTTTCTGTTGCTTTTGCTGATTCATTGATGGACCCCCTTATTGAAGCGTCATTGCTTGCTGACTTGTATTTTGCAAGTGATGGATAATTGTATCATAGTGGCGCTGATGCATTTGCCCCGCTTGCTCCAAGGCTTGCTTAATTTCAGGATCGGTACACTGCTGAGCGAAAAAGTGTGCCTTTTTTGACGCTAATAAATTCCATGACAACATATCTTGGATATAGAGGTGATCTTTTGTTGTGATGACATTTGGTGGCTCTGGCATGATGCTTTGTTGTTGCTGCTGGTTCATCGTCATTTGCTGCTGCATGATAAAACCCTCCTTATTTCCAGTCAATTAGCGATGCAATCGTTGTATCCATATGAGATACACCATTAGTGTGCAAAAGATCGCATGAGGTTATGTGAGCAACAAACTTGCTTAAATGGAAAAGGAATTAAAAGAAAAATTGTTATTTTCAGAATTTAACTTGCGCGAAAATGGAAATTTAGCTATAGTAAAAATATAAACAGGAAAGAACAGTCAACTTTCATTTTTTTTTTGCGAAAATAATGAATGAGTATTCATTCGTTTTATAAAAGGGGGAGGAAGATGAGTGATCAAATAAGGAAAGTTGCGGTCATCGGATCAGGTGTGATGGGTTCGGGAATTGCTGCCCACTTAGCAAATATTGGCATTCCTTCATTACTTCTTGATATGGTTCCAAAGGAGTTAGCGGAGGAAGAAAAAGCGCAAGGACTCACATTGGACGATCGTCAAGTTCGAAATCGACTGAGCACCCAAGCGTTGAAAAAGCTTCTAAAACAGAAGCCGGCTCCTCTATCGTCGAAAGCGAACATTGATTATATTGAAGCGGGCAATTTAGAAGACGATTTGAAAAGGTTAGCTGAGATGGATTGGATCATTGAAGCTGTCGTTGAAAATCTTAACATTAAACGTCAGCTTTTCGAGAAAATTGAGGCCCATCGAGCTCCTGGTACGATTGTTAGCTCTAATACATCAGGAATTTCAATTGAAGCAATGGCTGAGGGGCGATCGGACGATTTTCAAGCTCATTTTCTCGGTACACATTTTTTTAACCCGCCACGTTATTTGAAGCTGTTAGAAATCATTCCTACCAAAAACACAGATCCAAAAGTCGTGGAATTTATGAAAGCGTTCTCAGAAAATGTTCTCGGAAAAGGTGTCGTCGTTGGAAAGGACACCCCAAATTTTATTGCCAATCGAATTGGCACTTATGGCTTACTCGTTACAGTAAATGAAATGGTTAAGGGCGGCTTTTCGGTCGGAGAAATTGATTCTGTTACAGGTCCGTTAATCGGTCGCCCAAAAAGCGCCACCTTCCGGACGCTAGACGTTGTTGGCCTCGATACGTTTCTTCATGTTGCAAGGAACGTCTATGATGTCGTTGAAGGAGCAGAAAAAGACGTTTTTGACCCCCCAGCTTTTATGCGGGCGATGGCTGAAAAGGGCTGGCTTGGAAGCAAGTCTGGTCAAGGGTTTTTCCTGAAGAAAAAAGGTGAAAAAGGCAGTGAAATTCTGGAGCTTAATCCGAATACGTTAGAATATGAGCCACGAAAAAAGCTAAAAGCCGTTTCAATGGAACAAGCAAAGCAAGCAAAAACCGTTTTCGATAAAATCAAAGCCCTTGTGTATGCAGATGACCGAGCAGGGGAGCTTGTCTGGCGGTTGCTAAAGCCAGTACTCCTTTATTCTGCTGAAAAAACCTATGAAATTGCCAACGATCTACACGCGATTGATCAAGCGATGAAATGGGGATTCGGTTGGGAGCTTGGTCCGTTTGAAATATGGGATGCTATTGGAGTGAAAAAATCGGTTCAACGGATGGAAGAGGAAGGAGAAACGATTCCAAGCTGGGTCAAAGACATGCTTGCTACAGGTAAGGAAAGTTTTTATGAAGGAACGAGCTATTTCTACGATACTGGTTATACATCGGTAACGCTGAATAAGAAAGTCATTCATTTAAAATCGTTAAAGCCTGAGAATATCGTCCTAAAAAATACAGGGGCCTCATTAATCGATCTCGGTGATGACGTTGCGTTATTAGAATTCCATTCACCTAATAACTCGATTGGACTTGATGTGCTTCAGATGATTAACAAGTCCATTGAGGAGGTAGGAAAAAACTACAAAGGGCTTGTGATTGGGAATCAAGGAAAAAATTTCTGTGTTGGTGCAAACCTAATGTTGATTTTGATGGAAGCACAGGATGACAACTTTTTTGAAATTGATTTAGTTGTCCGCCAATTCCAGCAAGCGATGGCCAACATTCGTTATTCTACAAAGCCAGTTGTTACAGCTCCATTTGCCATGACGCTCGGGGGCGGTGCTGAAATTTGTTTGCCTTCCGCTAGCATTCAAGCGTCTCTTGAAACGTATATGGGTCTCGTGGAAGTCGGTGTCGGTCTCATCCCTGGTGGTGGTGGGAATAAGGAGCTGTATTTACGCAACTTGGAGCGGCTACCGAATGGGGCAAACATTGACTTACAGGCAATTGCCAATCGTACGTTTGAAACAATTGCTATGGCGAAAGTGGCAACCTCTGCACATGAAGCAGCGGAAAACGGCTACTTAAGTGAGCGAGATGGTGTCGTCATCAATGGAGATCATCTCCTTTACCGAGCGAAGCAGCAGGTGCTCCATCTAGCGAATGCTGGGTATCGTCCGCCAGCTCGAAAGAAAATTCCGGTCGTCGGTGAAACCGGTTATGCAACGATGCTTCTTGGGGCAAAAACGATGCAATTTGGTGGTCTGATTACAGAACACGATTTAAAAATTGCTCAAAAATTAGCCTTTGTCCTAGCAGGAGGTCGTGTGGCAAAAGGAACGCTTGTGGACGAACAGTATTTACTGGATTTAGAGCGGGAAGCGTTTTTAAGTCTTGTCGGTGAACCGAAATCGCAGCAGCGAATGCAGCACATGCTTGCAAAAGGGAAGCCATTGCGGAATTAACATCAATGAAAGCGAATAGGAGGGGGAAACGTTGAGAGAAGCAGTCATCGTCGCAGGTGCACGAACACCGGTTGGAAAAGCAAAACGAGGCACATTAGCGAATGTAAGACCAGATGATTTAGGCGCACTTACTATCAAAGAGACATTAAGACGAGCGGGTGATTTTGATCCGAGCAAAGTTGATGATGTCATGATTGGATGTGCCATGCCAGAAGCGGAGCAAGGAATGAACATGGCAAGGAACATTTCAGCTTTAGCAGGCTTGCCCCATACAGTGCCTGCCCTTACGATTAATCGCTATTGTTCTTCTGGACTGCAAACCATTGCTTTCGGAGCTGAACGGATTATGCTCGGGCAAGCGAAGGCAATCATAGCTGGAGGTGCGGAATCAATGAGTGCAATTCCAATGGGCGGGCACGTCATTGCGCCGAATCCAACCCTTGTTGAAAAGCAGCCAGAGTATTACATGGGGATGGGCTATACAGCGGAAGAGGTGGCTCGTCGATTTGGGGTGACACGAGACGATCAAGATGCCTTCGCAGTGGAAAGCCACAAGCGGGCAGCGAAAGCGATTCAAGCGGGACATTTTCAAGAGGAGATTGTGCCAGTTGAAGTGACTCTACGTACAATTGGCAGTGATGATAAAGTCCACGAAAAACAGGTCCGTTTTGATAAGGATGAAGGCGTTCGGCCAGATACATCGAAAGAGGGTCTTAGCAAGCTTAGACCTGCCTTTCACCCAATGGGAAGTGTGACAGCAGGGAACGCCTCACAAATGAGCGACGGGGCAGCCTCCGTGCTTCTGATGGATCGTGAAATGGCTGAGGCTGAAGGGCTGACGCCGCTGTTAAAATTCCGCTCCTTTTCCGTGGCGGGGGTCGCCCCGGAAATTATGGGGGTAGGTCCGATTGAAGCGATTCCGAAAGCGCTAGAGCTTGCAGGACTTCAGCTTTCTGACATTGGATTATTTGAGCTCAATGAGGCCTTTGCTTCCCAAGCGATTCAAGTGATTCGCAGCTTAGAGCTTGATTATGACAAAGTCAATGTCAATGGTGGCGCCATTGCATTAGGCCATCCACTTGGCTGTACAGGCACAAAGCTTACATTATCACTGCTTTATGAAATGAAGCGCCGCAACGAGCAGTTTGGCGTTGTGACCATGTGTATCGGCGGCGGCATGGGTGCTGCAGGTGTGTTTGAATTACTGTAAAAAAAGAATAAGGAGGTAGCGTAATGGGGAACACAGCAGAGCATATAATAAAAGGTGGCAGCTTTCTGATTGAAGAGCTGGATGCTGAGAAGGTTTTTACACCAGAGGATTTTACAGATGAGCATGTCATGATTGGAAAGACAACCGAAGAGTTTGTATTGACTGAAGTCCTTCCTGTCCTTGATGACATTGAAGCCCATCAATTCGATCATTCTCGCCGGCTTCTAACGCAAGCAGGTGATCTAGGGCTTCTCGCAGCGGATGTCCCTGAGGAATATGGCGGCTTAGGTCTTGATAAAATTAGCTCATCTTTGATTACGGAGAAATTTTCACGAGCGGGTGGGTTTTCTTTGAGCTACGGCGCCCATGTAGGAATTGGAACCCTGCCGATTGTCTTTTTCGGAAATGAAGAGCAAAAGAAAAAATATTTACCAGGCCTTGCATCAGGAGCTCAAATCGCTGCATATGCCTTAACAGAGCCGAGTTCAGGTTCAGATGCTCTTGGTGCAAAAACAACAGCGGTACTAAATGAGGCTGGCACCCATTACATTTTAAACGGGGAAAAACAATGGATAACAAACGCTGGTTTTGCAGATGTATTTGTCGTCTATGCAAAAATTGATGGAGAGCATTTTACCGCCTTTATCGTTGAAAGAGCGTATGAAGGGGTCTCAACAGGACCTGAAGAAAAGAAAATGGGGATCAAGGGATCATCAACACGGACATTAATTTTAGAGGATGCCCTTGTGCCAAAGGAAAATGTTCTTGGTGAAATTGGCAAGGGGCACGTCATTGCCTTCAACATACTAAATGTAGGGCGTTACAAGCTTGGGGTTGGTTGTGTCGGTGGCTCAAAGCGGGGCATTGAGCTAGCCGCAAAATATGCAAACGAACGGAAGCAGTTTAAAACACCAATTGGAAAATTCACATTAATTCAGGAAAAGCTAGCGAATATGGCGGTGGCCACTTACGCAGCGGAAAGCTCGATTTATCGCACAGGGGGCCTTTTTGAAGAAAGTCTTAGTAAGCTTTCGGCTGAACAGCAAAAGGACGGCCGTCAAGTGGCAAAGGCAATTGCCGAATATGCGATTGAATGCTCCCTTAACAAGGTTGTAGGCTCGGAAACATTGGATTACGTTGCCGATGAGGCGGTACAAATTCACGGTGGGTATGGGTTCATGGCTGAGTATGAAGTGGAGCGTATGTACCGAGATTCACGAATCAACCGTATTTTTGAAGGCACGAATGAGATCAATCGTCTCCTTGTGCCTGGAACGATTTTACGGAAAGCATTAAAAGGCGAGCTGCCCTTACTCCAGAAAGCAACAGCATTGCAGGAGGAGCTAATGATGCTTATGCCACAAGAGATTGGCGAGGCGCCTTTAGAGCAAGAAAAATACCTCCTGAGCATGGCAAAGAAAATTTTCTTGATGATTGCTGGAACAGGTGTGCAGAACTATGGTGAAAAGCTTCGGCATGAGCAAGAGCTCTTAGCGAATGTAGCAGATATCGTCAGTGAGGTATTTTCAATGGAATCCGTGATTCTCCGAACAGAAAAAGCGCTGAGAAAAGCTGGTCGCGAAAAGGCGGAGCAAAAGCTAGCGATGACGCAAGTGTATGTTCAGGAAGCGTTTAACCGAATTGAAGCTCATGCTAAAGAATCATTAATTGCCATGGAAGAAGGCGATACATTAAGGACGATGCTATCGATTCTTCGAAAGCTGACACGCCACACGCCAATTAATGTGGTGAAAAGGAAGCGTGACATTGCTCAAGTCGTTTTAAAAGAAGAGCGTTACGTCGTTTAAGAGAAGTGTGACGATTGTTATTCAGTTTGAGGGCACTTGTCCTCAAAATTAATAGATCTCCTTTCTTATGAAGCATTCTCCTCTCTATGTGCAAAGGAGCCCTGATTTTCAGGGCTTCTTTGCCGTTCAAAGCCTCTTATTTTCAAATCAGTCATACAAGATAGAAAATTGTCGAGGCTGTACAAGACAAGTGCTAAAATTGTTGTTATTATGAACAAATAGAGGGTAAAGTAGTGAAAAAGGAGGGAAGAACATGAGCTTGACATTTTATCACTATCCGAAATGCGGTACGTGCCGCAAAGCAAAAAAATGGCTTGATGAAAATGGGATTGAAGTAGAAAGCGTACATATTGTGGAGCAGCCACCTTCAAAGGAAGAGCTTGAACGCTTGTATAAACGGAGCGGGCTAGAGCTTAAGAAATTTTTTAATACAAGTGGCATGAAATACCGTGAGCTTGGCTTGAAGGATAAGGTGAAGGAAGCTTCTGAAGAAGAGCTTCTTGATCTACTTGCTTCAGATGGAATGCTGATCAAACGCCCGATTTTAACAGATGGTGAACGGGTGACAGTCGGCTTTAAAGAGGATGAGTATGAGCAAACTTGGAAAAAGTGAGTTTTGCTGTGAAGAAAAAGTAGGTATAATAGGAAAAGCAACGCATTTATTTTTGGAGGGATAGAAAAATGAGCGCAAATTTACCAAAAGAACTAAAGTATTCAGAAGAACATGAATGGGTAAAAATAGAAGGAGACAAAGTACGAATCGGAATTACAGATTTCGCCCAATCTGAACTTGGGGATATCGTTTTTGTTGAACTTCCGGAAGTAGGCGATGAAGTGGAAGCTGACGAGCCATTTGGTAGCGTTGAATCAGTAAAAACGGTTTCTGAGCTCTATGCACCTGTATCTGGTAAGGTTGTTGAAGTAAATGAAGAGCTGGATGATTCTCCTGAATTTGTCAATGAATCACCCTATGAAAAAGCATGGATGATCGTTGTTGAGCCTTCTGATCCTTCAGAAGTGGACAACCTTATGACAGCTGAGCAATACCAAGAAATGATTAGCGAAGATTAATGAAAAGGGGCAGCCTTTAAGGTTGTCCCTTTTTTCCTTTTTGAACTATGGAGTTTATCGACGTGTTAAAAATTAAAGTCCTAGGTATAACTGCAATTTACCCTTTCGCTACGGGCTCGATCTATGAGCTGTTTTTTATGTGTGAAATCATAAAGCGTTTGACTTAACGTCTTAGGCTTATTAAAAATGTTTTTCCAATGCTGAGTCCAGAATTTTCTTTCTAAGCTATGCTATTTTATGACAGCGTATCCATCATCATAGATGAAACGCCTTCCCGTAAATGAATGTTTGTTTAAGGGGATTAGGCTGTTGCACATAGAAAAATAAAATAGTTGACAATAAATTTTCTTGCATGCTATGATGCTTTCATGCAAAATGTTATCGTAATAAATTAATACTCTTATCGAGAGTGGCGGAGGGACTGGCCCAATGAAGCCCAGCAACCGTTAAGTGGTTTTCTACTACTTAGAAAAGGTGCTAATTCCAGCAGAGCAATTTGCTTTGGAAGATGAGAGAGAGGACACGCAACCAACCTTTCTGCTCATTTGGGCAGAAAGGTTTTTTAGTAGAGGGAAAGGGACGGAGCTAGGAAGAGGAAAAAAGCGCTTTGGCTCATACTCTCTTACGTCTATAAGCCCTTTCCTTCCATGCGGGAAGAGTCAACCGTTTATAAATGGTTTTGCACAGCGGACGTAAAAAAAGTGTTTATTCATTCTCTATCAAGATCAAAATGGGCGAGTCGTTGCAAAAAGGATCTGATTCTTTTCAGGCTCGCTTTGAAAGTCTATGATAGAAAGAAAGGAGTATGGCGATGATTTCGTTACAAGGCATCCGCAAAATATTTTCCACAAAAGATGGACCTGTTTCGGCTGTGGATGGTGTCGACCTCGAAATTAAGCAAGGTGAAATCTTCGGGATCATTGGTTATAGTGGGGCTGGAAAAAGTACGCTTATTCGAATGCTGAATATGCTTGAACGGCCAACGGAAGGAAAAGTGATCGTAGCTGGTGAGGACCTTTCCACCCTTTCAAAAAAGGATTTGCGGAAGGCACGGCAAAATATAGGGATGATTTTTCAGCATTTTAATTTATTATGGTCTCGCACGGTTCGGGAAAATATCTCGTTTCCGTTAGAGATTGCGGGCATTCCGAAAAAAGAAAGAGAAAAAAGAGTGAATGAGTTAATCGAGCTTGTTGGTTTAGAGGGACGAGGCGAGTCCTATCCATCTCAATTGAGTGGGGGGCAAAAGCAGCGAGTTGGGATTGCTCGAGCACTAGCCAACAATCCAAAAGTGTTACTCTGCGATGAAGCGACATCGGCACTAGACCCAAAAACAACTGATTCCATTTTAGATCTGCTTGTGGATATTAATAAGAAATTAGGCTTAACCATTATTCTTATTACTCATGAAATGCATGTGATTCGAAAAATATGTCACCAGGTGGCTGTCATGGAAGCAGGGAAAGTCGTAGAACAAGGGCCTGTTCTTAACGTGTTCCGTAAGCCTAAGGAGCAGATGACAAAGGAATTTGTGAAGCAAGTGACAGAGCCAGAGGAAACGAAAGAAACAATTCAACATCTAATTACCGAAAATCCAAATGGAAAGGTAGTACAGCTAACCTTTGTTGGTGATGAAGCAGAACGGCCGCTTATTACTGATTTAATTCGTACATTTGACATTGAAGTTAACATTCTGCAAGGAAAAATTACGAAAACGCAAGAAGGTTCATATGGTGCATTGTTTGTGAACCTTACTGGAAACAAGGCGCTTATAGAACAAGCGATTGCGTTTATTCGTGAAAAGGGAGTAGAAGTGGAGGTGGTTGCTGGTGAATGAGATTTTTCCTAATGTCCGCTGGGACCGCCTTTGGGAAGCGACGCAAGAAACCTTGTACATGAGTTCCATCTCGGTTGTATTAACAGCGGTCATCGGAATCTTTTTAGGTCTGCTTCTTTACTTGACAGCAAAGGGGAATATGTGGGAAAATCGATTGATTTATTCCATCACCGCTGCTTATGTCAATATATTCCGATCGATTCCGTTTATTATCCTTATTATATTACTCATACCTTTAACGAAGTTCATAGTTGGTACAATGCTTGGAGCTAGTGCAGCACTGCCTGCACTCATTATCGGGGCCGCACCTTTTTATGCACGATTGGTTGAGATCGCATTACGAGAAGTAGATAAGGGTGTTATAGAAGCGTCACAAGCGATGGGGGCTTCAAACGCTACCATTATATTTAAAGTACTGTTACCAGAAGCAAAGCCTGCTCTTATTTCTGGAATTACCGTTACTGCGATTGCCCTTGTGAGCTATACGGCAATGGCAGGAGTAGTAGGTGCAGGTGGTTTAGGGGACCTTGCTTATTTAGAAGGATTTCAACGCACGAACACGGATGTTATGGTGGTGGCAACAATTACCATTCTTTTGATCGTCTTTGTGATTCAATGGATTGGTGATTTTTTCACAAATATAACCGACAAACGCTAATTTTAAGGGGGATTATTTATGAAAAAGTTTTTAAGTATCATTGGCGCAGCAGCTCTTTCTTTATCACTTGCTGCTTGCGGAACGTCAGAGGAAGAACCTGCTGAAGAGCAAGCGGGTGACGAAACACCGGAAGCAGAGGAAGCAACAGAAGCAGGTGAGCCTGTAACATTAACGATTGGTGCTTCAAATGTGCCACATGCTGAAATTTTAGAAGAAGCAAGAGACATGCTTCTTGAGCGAGGAATCGAGCTTGATATTCAAGTGTTCCAAGACTATATCCTTCCAAACCGGACATTAGCAGATAAAGAGCTTGATGCAAACTACTTCCAGCACCAACCATACCTTGAAGCACAAATGGAAGAAAATGAGGAGTATGATTTTGCAGTGGCTGGCGGTATTCACATTGAGCCAATCGGTGTGTATTCTCAAGAGTACAGTAGCTTAGAAGAGCTTCCAGAGGGAGCAGAAATTATCATGAGCAACTCTGTAGCAGACCATGGCCGTATTTTGGCAATGCTTGAAGAAAAGGGTTTAATTACCCTTGCTGAAGGTGCTGGCATTGGCGCAACTGTTGATGACATTGTTGAAAATCCGAAAAATCTTGTCTTCAATGATCGCGTTGAAGCTGCATTGTTGCCACAGGCGTACTTAAATGGCGAGGGAGATGCGGTGCTTATTAACTCAAACTACGCCTTAGATGCAGGGTTAAATCCAATTGAAGATGCGATTGCAATGGAATCTGCAGATGTGGACAACCCTTATGTAAATCTGATCGTTGTGAACAGTGGCGATGAAACACGTGAAGAAATTCAAACATTAGTCGAAGTTCTTAAATCGGAAGAAATCCAAGACTTTATTTTAGAGCAATATGACGGTGCTGTTATTCCAGCAGAATAATGGCTACATGTAAGCAGCTGAGCCTCCGGGCTTAGCTGCTTTTTTTGGAGATATGAAAAAAATTTTGAAGCTGTCTAGCTTCAGCGTCTAGCCACTCGAGGTTACTTCAACCCCTCCTACAAAAGCCTTCATGAGCCCTCGCTCTTCCCACTAGGATGGAAACGAGTCCTCAGCATGCTGTGCACCAAGGTGTGAGCGACACGCTACCTGCTTTATTATCATCCTGTAAGCTCCGTCCCCTTTTCCATAGAAAAAAGCTGCTTTTTCGTCAGAGTCCAGCGCACTAGGTGACGCCTTGCATTTTTCTTTCAAGAAGACTTTTTTTGAATGAAATCAAGTATAGCAACAAACAATAATGGTGTTTATCATACGAAGGAGGGCGAACATATGGAGCAGCAGGAGCAAATGAATACACTTGAAATGGCGATACAGGACTATAAAGAGGGGCTAGGTAATTTTACAAAAAAAATGCCTACTCTTGCGAAAAAGTACAATGAGTTTACGGAAGAGTGCTTTAAAGAAGGTCAATTAAGTCAAAAAGAAAAGCAATTAATTGCCCTTGCTGTTAGTGTCTATGCGCAAGATGAATATTGCATGATCTATCATACGAAAGGCTGCTTAGATCAACAATGCACAGAGGGTGAAATTCTCGAGGCAATTGGTGTCGCAGCTGCCTTTGGTGGAGGAGCTGTAATGAGTCAAGTAGTAACCCTCGTTCAAGAAGCGTTAGACGAATTCGGACAACAGAAACATTGATGGGAGAAATGTCCCTCTATAAACGGAAGTGAGGATGTCCGTTACATTTAACCCTTTATTGAGTTGGGCTGAGCGAGAGAACGTCATTGCTTTCTCATTTTATTCTTGTGATCCACCCTAATCACTAAGAATGTAGCATTTGTAAGAATAGTTGCGAAAAAATATTATAAGGTTTTCTAACAAAGCGTCAGTAAGCTTCTGCTGCGCTTATCCATTCATATCCGTTTATATCACCATTGGGTAAACAGCAGGCTCGTGCTAGCATTAAAGATGCAAAAAGAAGAACAATGAGGAAGGACTGATTGATTATTTACTCGATAGGGATGAAGGCAACAGGTGAGATGGAAAAAGCGATGCAGCAAGCACACGGAGTTGGCTATGCAGAATATGAACGGAATCTTGACAAGCGCCTTGAGGTTGAAAAGGCAAGAGAAGAAGATTACAATCGTTGCAATGAAATGATTCGAGAATTAAATCACCAATCATAATGAAATAAAAAAAGAGGAGCAGAGTAAGGCGATGATGCCGCTCTGCTCTTTGTGTTGTCGTAGTTAAAATCGATTCCTTTACGCTGGTTTTTGACAAATGGATATTTCATATTTTTGAGGAAGTTCTTAATAAGGTTTAAAAAAGAAGCGAATTGTATAAATTAGGCGAATTTTGTGTAGTGAATTTGTTCATAAACTTGGAATCCTATTCTAGGTGAGCTAGAATAGAGAAAGTACATGAGGTCATGTAAGAGTAACGGCCGTTTGAATGAATGTTGAAAAAGGCGCAGCTTCAGTAAAGGATGAGAAATCAAAAAAAGGACTTTTGCTCCTACCGGCAGCCAGATGCTTGAATGTGTAAATTCCACCATAAGGAGTGTTGCCTTGAACTTATTTTAAATATATTATAAGATTGTAATGAGAATAAATTGAGAATGAAAGCAAAGAAGCTACTCGCATGCTGCGGGTTGTGATGCTATAAAATCTTGTTTCTAAACGGAGGTAATTAGAATGTCAGCACCAAGCTTAAAAATCGAAAATCTTTATGTATCTATTGAAGGAAAAGAAATTTTAAAGGATTTTAACCTTGAAGTTAAAGGTGGAGAAATCCATGCGATTATGGGACCGAACGGAACGGGTAAATCAACGCTAGCTTCAGCGATTATGGGTCATCCAAAATATGAAATTACGAGTGGTTCTGTTACATTTAATGGAAAAGACCTCTTGGAGATGGAAGTGGATGAGCGTGCTCGAGCAGGTTTGTTTTTAGCAATGCAATATCCTAGTGAAATCAGTGGTATTACAAACTCTGACTTCTTACGTTCAGCGATTAATGCAAGACGTGAAGAAGGGGACGAGATTTCATTGATGAAGTTTATCCGTGGCTTAGATGAAAAAATGGAAACACTTGAAATGGATGAGTCATTTGCCCATCGTTATTTAAATGAAGGCTTCTCTGGCGGTGAGAAAAAGCGTAATGAGATTCTTCAATTAATGATGCTTGAGCCAAAGATTGCGATTCTTGATGAAATTGACTCAGGTCTTGATATCGATGCATTAAAAGTTGTCTCTAAAGGTGTTAATGCAATGCGCGGTTCTGAGTTTGGCTGCCTTATTATCACCCACTATCAACGCCTCTTAAATTACATCAAGCCAGATAAGGTCCATGTCATGATGCAAGGCCGCATTGTGAAATCTGGTGGACCAGAGCTTGCTGAGCGCCTTGAAGCTGAAGGATATGACTGGATAAAAGAAGAGCTTGGAATTGAAGATGAGCGTGTGAACCAAGAAGCATAAGCAACAAACGTTTTGTGATGTTGTTTGAACAAGCTTTTGTTCAACGTAAGACCAAACAACAAAAAAGGGTGGGTTAGTATGTCAGTCGAGACGAAATTAGCGTTCGATCAAGAATATATTAAGGTATTCTCGGATGGCCGTGGCGAACCAGCATGGTTGCAAAACATCCGTTTAAAAGGAATAGAGCTAGCGGAAACATTGCCGCTACCAAAGCCGGATAAAACAAAAATTGATTCGTGGAATTTCACAGCGTTTACGCATGAATTGCCAGTAGCAACTCCTGTTGCAAGCATTGATGAGCTTCATGAAGGTGTGAAAGGCCTCATTGGTGAAGCATCCGATACGCAAAATTTGCTTGTTCAACGTGACGGAACAACGGTTTACAACAAAATTAGTGAAGAGCTAAAAGCAAATGGTGTGATTTTTACAGATTTTGCAACAGCTGTAAAAGAACATGGAGACCTTGTGGAAAAATACTTTATGACTGAAGCGACAAAGGTTGATGAAAACCGCCTTCTTGCTCTTCATGGGGCGTTAGTGAACGGTGGAACATTTATCTATGTTCCACGCAATGTTGAAGTCGAGGTACCATTACAAGCGGTGTATTGGTTAGACACTGAGGGAGCTGGGCTATTCAACCATGTCATTATTGTAGCTGAAGATAATAGTTCTGTTACGTATGTAGAGAACTATGCGTCATTTGGTGAACAGGATGCTGTAGCAAACATTGTGGTTGAAGTATTCGCTGGCGCTGGCGCTCGCGTTGCTTTCGGCGCCGTTGATAACCTAGCAAAAAATGTGACGACCTATGTTGTTCGTCGTGCACATGTGGAGCGTGATGCAAGAGTTGATTGGGCTCTCGGTCAAATGAACGACGGTAATACCGTATCAGAAAACACGACTCATCTGATTGGTGACGGTTCTTGGGCAGACACAAAGACGGTTACCATTGGACGTGGTAGCCAAAAGCAAAACTTCACGACAACGATTTACCATCATGGAAAGCATTCTGAAGGCTATATCCTAAAGCATGGTGTCATGCGTGAGGAAGCAAGCTCGATCTTCAACGGAATTACAAAGATTGAGCATGGTGCAACAAAATCAAATGGAGAGCAAACTGAACGTGTTCTTATGCTTAGCGAAAAAGCACGTGGGGATGCAAACCCAATCTTATTAATTGATGAAGACGACGTGACTGCTGGACATGCGGCTTCTGTTGGGAAGATTGATCCAATCCAAATGTATTACTTGATGAGTCGCGGGATTTCACGTTCAGAAGCGGAAAGACTTGTCATTCACGGGTTCTTAGCACCTGTCGTGAACCAGTTGCCAATTGAATCAGTAAAAGATCGTTTAAGAGAAGCGATCGAAAGGAAAGTTAAGTAATGAATGCTAAAGAGATTAGACAGCTATTTCCGATTCTTGATCAGAAGGTAAACGGAAAACCGCTCGTGTATCTCGATAGTGCCGCGACTTCCCAAAAGCCGATTCAAGTCATTGAAAAGGTGGAGGATTACTATCGTCGATACAATTCAAACGTCCACCGTGGGGTGCATACTCTAGGCACCCTGGCAACGGACGGCTACGAGGGAGCACGCGGGAAGGTTCGTCGTTTTATTAATGCTTCTTCTACAGAAGAAATCATTTTCACAAGAGGAACGACAACAGCGATTAACCTCGTTGCCTCTAGCTATGGACGTGACAATTTAGCTGAAGGTGATGAAATTGTCATTACACCGATGGAGCATCATAGCAATATCATTCCTTGGCAGCAAGTGGCAAAAGCGACCGGCGCAACGTTAAAATATATTCCACTGCAAGAAGATGGAACAATTGACTTAGAAGATGTGAAGAAAACCGTTACAGCGAACACAAAAATCGTTGCCGTTATGCAGGTGTCCAATGTTCTTGGGACGATCAACCCTGTGAAAGAAATTGCAGCCATTGCTCATCAAAACGGAGCAGTCATGCTTGTTGACGGAGCTCAAAGCACGCCACATATGAGAGTGGATGTGCAAGAGCTTGATTGCGATTTTTTTGCTTTCTCTGGTCATAAAATGGGAGGGCCAACAGGAATTGGTGTGCTTTATGGAAAAAAAGCGTTGCTTGAAAAGATGGAGCCAATTGAATTTGGCGGCGAAATGATTGATTTTGTTGGTCTTCAAGAGTCAACGTGGAAAGAGCTTCCCTGGAAATTTGAAGGGGGAACACCGATTATTGCCGGTGCGATCGGACTTGGTGCGGCGATTGACTTCCTTGAGGAAATTGGGCTTGGCGAAATTGAAAAGCATGAGCATGAATTGGCTCAATACGCAATGGAGCGATTGTCCGTTGTGGAAGGCTTAACGATTTATGGGCCGAAGAAACGCGCGGGTCTCGTTACGTTTAATATTGACGATGTCCATCCACATGATGTGGCAACGGTTCTTGATGCGGAGGGAATTGCTGTACGTGCAGGGCACCATTGTGCGCAACCATTAATGAAGTGGTTAGACGTCACTGCAACGGCTCGAGCAAGCTTCTATTTGTACAATACAAAGGAAGATGTTGATGCGCTAGCAGAGGGCTTAGTAAAAACAAAGGAGTATTTCGGTAATGTCTTCTAATAACCTTGATACACTCTACCGTCAAGTAATCATGGATCACTATAAGAATCCCCGTAACCGCGGTGAATTTGACGGGGATTCAGTAAAGGTCAATATGAATAATCCCACATGCGGAGATCGGATTCAGCTGCAGATGAAGGTGGAGGATGGAAAAATCATTGACGCTAAGTTTGTCGGTGAAGGCTGCTCTATTAGTCTTGCTTCTGCTTCAATGATGACACAAGCCGTTAAAGGCTTAAATGTGAATGAGGCGCTAGCAATGTCCGATATTTTCTCCAACATGATGCAGGGAAATGACTATGATGAAAATGCCTTTGATTTGGGTGATATCGAGGCCTTACAGGGTGTTTCAAAATTCCCAGCTCGTATAAAATGTGCGACATTGGCTTGGAAAGCAATGGAGAAGGGATTAAACGAATCAGCGGAGAATTAAGCGCTATACAAGTTTAAAAAAGTGTGAGAAAGGCTTATTTCCTACACGTAGAAGCTTCCTTGCTTTATAATAGAAAGAAGAGCTATTGTTAAGGTCACGTTATTTAATGGATGGTGTAATGCCATAATCTTTGAAGGAGGGTTTTCCCATGGCTAAAAAAATGCCTGAAATCGGCGAATATAAGTATGGGTTTTCGGATCGAGACGTTTCTATTTTCCGTTCAAAGCGCGGATTGACTCGTGAAATTGTAGAAGAAATCTCGCGAATGAAAAACGAACCAGAATGGATGCTTGAATTCCGCCTTAAATCATTAGAACAATTTTATAAAATGCCAATGCCTCAATGGGGTGGCGACTTATCTGAACTTGATTTTGATGACATTACGTATTACGTTAAGCCTTCTGAGAAGTCAGAAAAGTCTTGGGATGAAGTTCCTGAAGAAATCAAAAATACGTTTGATAAGCTTGGTATTCCAGAAGCTGAACAAAAATACCTTGCTGGTGTATCTGCGCAGTACGAGTCTGAAGTTGTGTATCACAACATGAAGGAAGAGCTTGAAGAGCAAGGAATTATTTTTAAAGATACAGACACGGCGTTAAAAGAAAATGAAGATATTTTTAGAAAGTATTTCGGTACGGTGATCCCACCTTCTGATAACAAGTTTGCTGCATTGAACTCTGCGGTTTGGTCAGGTGGTTCGTTCATTTATGTACCGAAAGGCGTGAAGACGGACACACCGCTTCAAGCATACTTCCGGATTAACTCAGAAAACATGGGGCAGTTCGAGCGTACGTTAATCATCGCTGATGAAGACAGCTCTGTTCACTATGTTGAAGGTTGTACAGCACCTGTTTATTCAACAAACTCACTTCACAGTGCGGTTGTTGAAATCATCGTAAATAAAGATGCCTATTGCCGTTATACAACGATTCAAAACTGGGCGCCAAACATTTACAACCTTGTAACGAAACGTGCGGTTGCTTACGAAAATGCGACAATGGAATGGATTGATGGCAACATCGGTTCAAAACTTACGATGAAATACCCAGCTGTCATCATGAAAGGTGAAGGTGCGAAAGGAACGATTCTTTCCATCGCCATCGCTGGAAAAGGTCAGCATCAAGATGCTGGAGCAAAGGTTATGCACCTTGCACCAAACTGTTCTTCAACCATTGTGTCCAAGTCAATCTCCAAACAAGGTGGAAAAGTATCTTATCGTGGAATTGCTCACTTTGGCCGCAAGTCTCAAGGCTCGAAATCAAAAATTGAGTGTGACACATTAATTATGGATAACCAGTCAACTTCTGATACGATTCCGTATAATGAAATCCTCAACAATGATATTACACTTGAGCATGAAGCGACGGTTTCAAAAGTTTCAGAAGATCAATTGTTCTACTTAATGAGCCGTGGTCTTTCTGAAGAAGAAGCAACAGAAATGATTGTGATGGGCTTCATTGAGCCATTTACGAAAGAGCTTCCAATGGAATATGCCGTTGAAATGAACCGTCTGATTAAATTCGAGATGGAAGGCTCAATTGGATAATTCGATACTGTGCTGAAAAAGCGAACCGTTAGGTTCGCTTTTTCCACAATCTCTAGATAATGTGTGGTGAGATGAGATGATTTACATAGGATTAACAGGCTGGGGTGATCATGAGGATCTATATACAGGAGGTGTTCGCCCTCATGAAAAGCTGTATACATATGGTAGTCATTTTCCAACCGTTGAAGTTGATTCTTCATTTTATGCGGTTCAATCAACACGTAACTATGAGAAAAGGGTTCAAGACACACCTTCGTCGTTTCGCTTTATTGTGAAAGCGTATCAAGGGATAACGGGTCATCAACGGGGAGAAGACTCATTTGCCTCGAAAGAAGAAATGTTTAGCGCTTTTGTTGACTCCATTCGTCCTTTGGTTGACGCTGGAAAATTAGCGTTTGTCCTCTGTCAGTTTCCTCCGTGGTTTGATTGCAAAAAGGAAAATGTGTGCTATTTACGGTTTTGCAAAGAGCAATTAGGCGATCTTCCGGCTGCGTTAGAGTTCCGTCATCAATCTTGGTTTACAACGGCATACCGACAGCAAACGCTCAATTTTATGAAAGAAGAAGGCTGGATTCATGGGATTTGCGACGAGCCTCAAGCTGGTGAAGGATCGGTGCCAACCGTCTTAGAAGTGACAAACCCTCAGGCGGCTCTTGTTCGTTTTCACGGTCGAAATGTAAAGGGCTGGATGGACCCTGGTGATGGAAGCTGGCGTGATGTTCGCTATCTTTATCGCTATTCATTGGATGAGCTTCAAGAATGGGTCGCATGGATTCGAGAATTAGAGCAGCATGCGAAAGACGTCTACTTAATTTTTAATAATAATTCAGGTGGAGACGCAGCAGCAAATGCAAAGCAGCTTATAGAGCTGTTGGAAATTGAATACACTGGATTAACACCAAGACAGTTAGATTTGTTTTAACTAATCAGGAAGTATAAAAATCATGATAGCTTTCTGACCGAAAAAAAGACTAAGTCTTTCTAAAGATTTGAAATCGATGAAAAAGGTGACACGTAAATGGAATGGATCATGTTAGTTCTTATCGGTATTGTCGCTGGGACAATCGGCAGTCTAATGGGACTTGGTGGGGGAATTATCATTGTTCCTGCATTGCTACTTTTTAGCACAATGACCAATGTTTTTACAGAAATAAGTCCTCAGGTTGCGGTGGGCACGTCTTTGTTAATTATGATTTTTACTGGGCTTTCCTCGACTTTGGCCTATATGAAGCAAAAGAAAATTGATTACAAAAGTGGGTTTCTTTTCTTTATTGGCAGTGGTCCTGGAGCATTATTCGGTGTGTGGCTTAACCAAGGGTTAGACGTGGACCAGTTCTTTATTTATTTCGGTCTTTTTGTGATTCTTACTTCATTTCTTTTAATGATCCGGCATCGTCTTAAGCCATTACCGTTTAAAAATAAAGGATTTGTACGTACGTATAAAAATGAATTGGGGGAGACGGTTGAATATGGGTTTCAGCCAATTGTAGGAATCTTGATTGCTTTCGTTGTTGGAATGACATCGGGCTTGTTTGGGATTGGTGGTGGTTCCTTAATGGTTCCTGCAATGATTGTGCTATTTGCTTTTCCACCCCATGTGGCTGTTGCAACGTCCATGTTTATGATTTTGTTCTCCGCCATTTTAAGCTCTGCCTCTCACATTGCTTTGGGAAATATTAACTATCTATATGCCGCAATTCTTATACCTGGTGCATGGGTAGGCGCTCAGTTAGGAGCTGCGATCAATGCACGATTAAAAAGTGATACCCTTGTTTTCGTTTTTCGGCTATTTTTATTATTTATTGGAGTGCGGCTTATTTACCAAGGTTGGATCGGCTAATACCGTTCAGTAATAAGGGAGGAGGGAAATTTTGTCGATTGAGCAATTTACCATTTATCATATGAATGACATTCACAGTACGTTTACATATTGGCCTCAAATTGTAACCTACATTAAAGAGGAACGTAGAAACGGCGTGCGGCAATTGGTCGTTGATTTAGGCGATCATGCAGATCGAAGTCATCCCTTCACAGAAGCGACAATGGGAAAAGGGAATGTGGAGCTTCTCAATGCCTTAAAGATTGACTATGCTACGATTGGAAATAATGAAGGAATTACGTTTTCAAAAGAACAGCTAGAGCATCTGTATGATGAAGCCAATTTTCCAATCATTGTGGGGAATTTGTTTGAAAAAAACGGGAGTCGGCCATCTTGGGTGAAGCCATACGTGATTCACTCCATCTCGGAAAAGGTGAAGGTTGGCTTTATTGGCTTAACGGCCCCCTTTAGCCGTTTTTATGAACAACTTGGTTGGAAAATAAGCCAGCCCTTAGAGATACTTAAGGAATTGGTGCAAGAAGTGAAGCCTCAGGTAGATATGATTGTTCTCTTATCTCATCTTGGCTTGTTTCGTGATGAAGAAATAGCTGAGCAGTTCCCTGATATTCAGCTCATTTTAGGTGCCCATACCCATCATGTATTAGAGCATGGGAAACGGCAGTTTGGCACCCTTATTGCTCAAGCAGGTAAGGGTGGCCAGTTTGTCGGTAAGGTGAAGGTTTCATTTGATACAGAATCTCGTATGATTGTAGAGGATTCAGCTGAGGTAAGGGAAGTGAAGGCCTTACAGCCCGATCCTGAGACAATGGCGAGGTTAAACATATTGAAGCACAAAGCGAAGCGAAAGCTAGCAGAGCCAATTACAGTCCTCTCGCAAGGAATCGATGTGTCATGGGAGCACGTTTCACAGGGAGGTCAGCTTCTTTGTGATGCCTTAACAGAGTGGTGTGGTGTAGATTTAGGAATGATGAATGCAGGAGTTCTCCTAGAGTCGATCCCAGCTGGTATTGTCACAAAAGCAGACATTCACCGAATCTGTCCTCACCCGATTAATCCATGTGTCATTCAGTTAAATGGCCAGGCGCTTCAAGAAACAATTGAACGTGCTTTTACAAAAGAAATCAGAAACCTTGAATTGAAGGGATTTGGCTTCCGTGGAAAAATGCTAGGGCGGATGCTATTTACAGGAATGGATGTAACCATCGAGGAAAATTTAAATGGGGATGCAAAGATTACAGCTGTTTTTGTAAAAGGGGAACCATTGAAAAAAGAGGCCCTTTATACGATTGCCACATTAGACATGTACACCTTTGGCTACCTATTTCCTAAAATTGCCGAAGCGAAGGTGAAAAATTATTTTATGCCTGAAATGCTTCGCGATGTCTTAACATGGAAGCTACAACAACACCACTGTTAATGGTGAAAGTGAAAGAGATGTGAACGAAAGTCCTACTTCATTTTTTCGACCTGTACAGAAGCTCCGCCCTTTTTTGTGAAAAGGGGACGGAGCTTCAGTGCAAGTTGGTGAAACAATGAAGCCCTTCCGCTCGCACCGCCTTTATTAAAATGGTGTATAGTATGACCAGGCGAACTCATTTTCATCCCAGTCGGAAGAGCGAGCTGCTCATGTAGGTTTCTATGAAAAAACAGTCGCACTCCCTTTTGTCTTTACATATTCTAATTATGAAACAAGAGAGCAAAAGGGGTGAGCGTTCATTGTTCAACATGACGCCAATTCAAATTGAAAACCAGACATTTGTTGCCATTACATTAGTGTTGCCAAAGACCAATTTTTTAGCTGTTACTTCTGAAAAAGGATACATTATGTGTGGGGCACTGGACATTGCTTTGTTGAATGAAAAACTGAAGGAACGGAAAATCATAGCAGGAAGAGCAGTTGGGGTTCGCACAATTGAACAGCTGCTAGATGCCCCGTTAGAATCCGTGACCCTAGAAGCTGAAGCGCTTGGCATCATGAAGGGGATGAATGGTCGAGAGGCATTGCTGAAAATGGTTTAGTGTGATTGGCTCCTATTGAGTAGGGGCTTTTAACTATTTGAGCATGAATCATAAAAATCAATAAATGTTTGCGATAAGGGTCACCATTCGTTGATATAATAGAGCTAGTGAAAGTAGAGGAAAAGCTCTTCACTTTGTGGACGAGCATTTTCAATGAAACTCTTTTAAAAACAATGAGCGTTGCGATGGAAGCAATAGGAACTTAGTAAAAGGAGCGTATCAGGCAATGAAACAATATTTAGCGTTATGTAAGCATGTATTAGAGCATGGTGAGGAAAAATCAGATCGAACAGGAACGGGTACCTTCAGTACATTTGGCTATCAAATGCGTTTTGACTTACAGGAGGGGTTTCCTGTTGTAACGACGAAGAAGCTTCATCTACGCTCGATCATCCATGAGCTTCTTTGGTTTTTGAAAGGTGATACGAATATTAAATACTTACAGGAGCATGGTGTGCGAATTTGGAACGAATGGGCGGATGAAAAGGGTGATCTCGGTCCTGTCTACGGAAAGCAATGGCGCTCTTGGGAGGGGGCAAACGGAAAAACAGTTGATCAAATTAAACAGGTCATCGATGATATTCGTAAAAATCCTGATTCTCGTCGTTTAATTGTCAGTGCTTGGAATGCAGCTGACATTGATGAGATGGCACTAGCGCCGTGTCACTGCCTGTTTCAGTTTTATGTCAATGACGGTAAACTGTCGTGCCAGCTGTACCAGCGTAGTGCAGATATCTTTTTAGGGGTGCCTTTTAACATTGCGTCCTATGCATTGTTAACATTAATGATCGCTCAAGTTTGTGATTTAGAGCCTGGAGAATTTATCCATACATTCGGCGATGCCCATATTTACAAAAATCATGTGGAGCAAGTGAAGCTTCAACTGACGAGAGAGCCGCGTACCTTGCCGCAAATGAAGCTGAACCCAGAAGTGAAGTCAATCGATGATTTTACTTATGAAGATTTTCAGCTTGTTGGCTATGACCCTCATCCTCACATTAAAGGAGAGGTCTCAGTATGATTTCGTACATTGTAGCAATGGATAAGCAGCGAGCGATTGGGAAGGATAATCAGTTACCATGGCATTTACCGAATGATCTTGCCTATTTTAAAAAAATAACGACAGGTCATACCATTGTGATGGGCCGAAAAACATTCGAGTCTATCGGAAGACCACTGCCGAACCGTCGCAATATTGTCGTAACGAGAAATAAGAGCTTTGAGGCTGAGGGAGTGGACGTCCTTCACTCGATTGCCGAGGTTGTAGAGCTTGGACGGGAGGAAGCTGAGTGTTTTGTTATCGGCGGTGCAGAATTGTTTACAAGCTTGTGGGATAAGGTGGAGCGAATTTATTTAACGTATATTGATGAAACCTTTGAAGGTGATACATTTTTCCCTGAAATCGATGAGAACGAATGGAAATTGGTTTCCGTGGAAAAAGGAAAAATTGATGAGAACAACAGGTATGCACATGAATTTCGCGTGTACGAGCGTTTAACTGAAACGAATTAGGCTTGCCTAAAATTTATAGTCAAACTGATCCCCCTTACGCATACATATGTAGCAAAAGGGGGTTTTTGTTTTGCGGCGACGAAGACCAATCAGACGAGCGCGAAAAGGCCCTTTGCCATTTCGGTATGTCCTTTTAATTTCCTTCGTTGTTTTTGTTCTGTTAACGTTGCAAGGCTTATGGATTGTTGAAAAAGGCGTAAAGCCAACCTTAATGGAGATTGCGAGTTTAGAAACACAAAAAATTTCAACAACAGCCATAAATGGAGCGATAAACGACAAAGTATCAAAGGAAATAGACATAAATGAATTGTACTTATTTGAAAAAGATGAGAACGGAGAGATTACGTCCGTTCAATTTAACACCAATTTATATAATGAAATTCTTTCTTCTGCCACAGGGCATATTCAATCATACTTAGCGGAGGTAGAAAGGGAATCCTTTGTGGCAGAACAAAATGGAACCGATGATGGGATTTTATATGAGATTCCATTAGGACGAGTGACAAACAATGCCCTTCTCTCTCAGCTTGGTCCAGGTGTTCCTTTTCATTTTACGGTGATCGGTGATGTCCGAACGGATTTTAAAGAGAAGGTTGAGCATGTAGGGATTAATAATACGTATATTACGTTGAGCATGGAAATTGAATTGGATATAAGGGTCATTATCCCTTTTGCAACAGAACAACAGCTTGTTTTTGCCAATGTACCTGTTGGTGTTCTTTTTATCAGTGGACCGGTTCCAGAATTTTATATGCATGGAGAAGGTGTAACACCTCCACCGATTGCTGTTCCAATGTCTGAACGAGAAGAAGCAGCGTCTCCATAAAAAACGAAAATGTGAGTGTTAAGAGAACGTATGTATTTGTTGAGAGAACAGTGTGAAACCCTTGATAAACGTGTCGTTTTTCCGATTGCTGAGGGGAAGAAACCGTGATAAAATGAGTCTGCTTAATTAAATAAATATTGCCTCATCAAAAAGGTGAGGTAGAGGTGCGAATTTCATCAGTAGATCCTCGGAGAATGACACCGGTGATGGGGGTTGAAAGGGGAATTTGCCGAAGTGAAAGAGCGTGTCAACCACTCTTTTGCTGGGGCTGTATTGAATAAGTACAGCACTGTCACAGTGATTATGAGATGATCTGTGGAGTACTACTGTTGAGATGGGGAGACAACTTGCGACGAAGAGCAACGATGGATCAGACCGCCATCTTTGCTCTTTTTTCATTTTTGTGGAAAAAGCGACGGAGCTTCAAGGCAGTGAGAAAGCAAAGAAGGTTTGCTTTAACTTTGGAACTACTTTCTAACGCTGTGAGGGATGTAACTACTCATGAGAGTAAGGATTTAACAATAAACTATTAAAAAGCAGCATTCCTGTAATGGGGAAGCGACCGTGAGTGATGTGGAGATTACTAGGCACGGTCTTACCTTTTCATTACCAAACGATCTCAGTTTGACCGTTAGGATGGATTTTCTTCTGTAAGAAATTTTGATTTATTCTACTTCTATCCAGTAGCTTTGGCGAGATTACGCTGCGGTGCTTATGAATCTTTAAGAATACACGAGTATTCATGAGAAAATTAAACTTTATTGAGGGGGGTTTTTACGATGGAACCATCGATTTTGTCCTTACTTCCACCAATTTTATCTCTTTTGTTGGTAATTTTGACAAAAAAAGTTCTATTATCCTTAGGGATTGGGATCATCGTCGGTTCACTTATGCTTAATGGATTTAATCCAGTAGAAAGCATCATGCAAATATTTACTATTTTTGCTGGGATCTTTGTCGTGGACGGAGCCATCAATGATTGGGAACTTTATATTATCTTTTTCTTACTACTTCTAGGAATGATGGCTTCATTCATCGCTTTTTCTGGTGGCAGTCAAGCATTCGGAGAGTGGGCGATCAAGCGTGTCAAAACGAGAAGGGGTGCTCAACTTTTACCAATCTTTTTAGGGTTTTTAGTATTTATTGATGATTATTTTAACAGCATTCTAGTTGGGAATGTTAGCCGCCCTCTTACTGACAGGCATCGTGTATCTCGTGCGAAGCTTGCCTATTTTGTTGATTCTACCTCCGCACCCGTGTGTGTGATTGCTCCACTTTCAAGCTGGGGAGCATACATCATTACAATCATTGCTGGGGTCCTAACAACTCATGGAGTAACGGAGTATGGTTCATTGCAAGCATTTATCCTCATGATTCCTATGAATTTATACGCACTGATTGCCCTCGCACTTATTTTGGCAGTGGCTTGGTTTAATTTAGATATTGGTGCTATGAAAATACATGAGAAGCGCGCAATTCAAACGGGACAGCTTGTTGACCCGGATAAAAAGCCACTTGCTGGAGTGCAGGAAGAAATCCAATCAAGTAAAAAAGGAACCATTGGTGATTTGGTTTGGCCGATTATTACGTTAGTTGTAGTGACGGTTTTCTTTATGGTCTTAACGGGTATTCAAGGTACGGATGGGGAAGTGAGCTTACTTTCCATTTTTGAAAATACAGATGTTTCTGGTTCGCTTGTGTATGGAGGAATCGCCGGATTCATTACAGCTCTGATTTTTAATCTTAGAAAAAAAGTAACTTGGACAGAAGTGACCCGTACGAGTTGGGCTGGAATTCAATCAATGCTTCCAGCAATCTATATCCTTATCTTAGCTTGGATCATTATTGAGATTATCGGAGATTTAGGGACAGGACAATATTTAGCCTCGTTAGTTGATGGAAACGTTAGCCCGGTATTATTACCTGCTATCTTGTTTCTCATCGCTGCGTTTACGGCCTTTTCAACAGGAACATCTTGGGGGGACTTTTGGTGTGCTGCTTCCCATTGCAGGAGAGATTGCAGCGGTTGTAGACATTACGATGATGCTGCCAATGCTAGCGGCTGGTTTAGCGGGGTCCATTTTTGGCGACCATTGTTCACCGATTTCAGATACGACGATTCTCTCTTCAGCGGGGGCAGGGAGCCATCATATTGATCACGTGCTCACACAGCTACCTTATGCCATCATAGCAGCTGTAATTAGCTTCCTCTCATATATTGCATTAGGTTTGTCAGGCAGCATTATTGTAGGGTTGCTTGCGGCTTTTGCTTTACTTGTCGTGACAATCCTTGTTTTGAAACGAATCTCTGTTATGAAATGATTTAATAAGAACCGCCTCTTCTTATTTCGAGGCGGTTTAATCGTTAATTAAGTTTTATCGATTTAAAAAAAGCTTATTTTTATAAAAAATACAGTAATCGAGTTTTTTCGACAAAAAATCTTTGACATGCTTCAACCTAATTACTATAATGAGATAATGAATTGTCTGATAAATTGTAAGGGGCATTATAGACTAGGATAAGCTGGATGATAGGAAATCTAACTAGCTATTTGCTATGCGGAAAGTTGTCAAATAATTTTGACAAAAACTATCCTAGCATATATACTAAACTTGTAATTTTCAGAATAAACTATTTTTGTAAATGTATTCGTTAAGAAAGGAGATTAATTCTATGAGTCAAAGAGAACAGTGGGGAACACGGGCTGGCTTCGTATTAGCAGCGATTGGTTCTGCAGTTGGGTTGGGAAACATTTGGCGATTTCCTTACGTCGCTTATGAAAATGGCGGTGGTGCTTTCTTTTTACCTTATTTATTTGCACTTTTAACGGCGGGTATTCCGCTCTTAATCATGGAATTCACGTTAGGTCATAAATATCGGGGGTCTGCACCGCTAACGTACGCAAGGCTTAATAGAAAGACAGAGTGGATTGGCTGGTGGCAAGTAGCGATAGCGTTTGTCATTTCTACGTACTACGCAGTCATTATTGCATGGGCGATCTCGTACACGTATTTTTCCTTTAACCAGAGCTGGGGAGAAGACGCCGAAGGATTCCTTTTTGGAAACTATCTTCAGTTAGGGGAAGTAGGAAGCTTGGGTTCATTAGTACCAGGTGTTTTCTATCCGCTTCTTCTCGTCTGGATTGTTACGCTAGGTGTTTTGTTTAAAGGTGTTAAAAAAGGGATTGAGGTTGCGAATCGTATCTTTATCCCATTGTTAGTTATTATGTTCTTAATGCTCGTGATTCGTGCTGTTACCCTTGAAGGAGCTGCTGTTGGACTCGATGCATTTTTCAGACCAGATTGGACAGAGATTCTGTCTCCTGGCGTTTGGGTGGCTGCCTATGGTCAAATTTTCTTTAGCTTATCAATTGCTTTTGCGATTATGATTACGTACTCTAGTTACCTTCCGAAGAAAGCAGATATTAACAACAATGCTTTTATTACGGGCTTCAGTAACTCTGGATTTGAGCTATTAGCGGGTATTGGCGTATTTGCAGCGCTTGGTTTTATGGCGACGGCTTCAGGAGTTGGTGTAGAGGAAGTGGCAGCTGCAGGGATTGGACTTGCCTTTGTTGTCTTCCCGCAAATTATTAACACGTTCCCAGGATTAAATGGTCTGTTCGGTGTGTTATTTTTCGGGTCCCTTGTCTTAGCGGGATTAACATCTTTGATTTCAATTGTTGAAACGTATGTAGCTGGACTTCAAGACAAATTTAAAATATCCCGTGCAAAAGCAGTTGCTTTTGGTGGTGGGCTATCAGCAATCCTTTCTTTGCTCTATGCAACACAAGGTGGGTTATACCTTCTTGATGCAGCTGATTACTTTATTAACCAATTTGGGATCGCAGTTGCGGGTCTCGTGTCTGTTATTATTGTAGCTTGGTTTTTAAAGAAGCTTCCATCCCTTCAAAGCCATGCAAATAATGTTTCTGATTTCCGCACTGGCTTATGGTGGAAAGTATGCCTAGGGGTTGTTACACCACTTGTGCTTGGGTTTATGGGTATTCAAAATTTAATCAATAATATTCGAGAGAATTATGGAGACTATCCTTCTTCTTTCCTTTTATACACAGGTTGGGGTGTTGCTATTGGTGTCGTTGTTATCGGCTTCATCTTTACGGCCTTTAAGTGGGATAAAAATAGTCTTGGTGTGCCAACGGACAGTCAAAGCAAAGGAGCTGAATAATCATGAGTGGAAGTGCGATTATTATGATGATTATCGGTATTGTCTTAATATGGGGTGGCATGGTTCTTAGTATTGCCAATGCAGTAAGGGTATCGAAACAGAAAAAAGCGAGCAATGAATCGTAACGACTAAATGAGGCTGGCTCAGCAAATGTGTTGAGCTCAGCCTCTTTTTTGTATGCAGAAACGTACTATGAAATAATCAAGCTTGAGCTCCTAACAGCTCAGAGCATTGTCACCCCTTCACAAAACAAAAAATGCTTGGTGTTTGTCAGCGTTTCAGTGAACGGTGTGCCATAAGCAAGTGTCTTACTTCTTTCTTATTTTTTCTTTCTTCGCTCTTGGTATGCTTTTCGTTCCCAGCTTTTTAAGGCAGGGTACGGATCGAAGGACCACTCCGTATAGCCAGTATCCCGGTACATTCCGTAATGAAGATGAGGAGGAAATTTTCCTTGTGTTCCAGGCTTCCCGTAGCCAGAGCTACCGACATAGCCGATCACATCACCAGGAGCTACAATGGTCCCTTCCTCAATCCCCTTTTCAAATCCACTCAAATGGGCGTAGTAATGATAAATGTTGTCGGTATCACGAATGCCGACGCGCCAGCCTCCGTATTTATTCCAGCCTTTAATTTCCACGATCCCATAAGCGGTCGCCAGTACAGGAACGTGGTAGCCAGCAAAAATATCAGTCCCTTCATGAATGCGTCGGCCGCCCCAGCCGCGCCTGTCTCCCCATGTATCTCGGTAACTATAGTCGTATTGGAGAGGCATGGGGAACGTATGCTTTGATAAATCAAGCCTGTTAAATTTTTTATAAACCTTTGCGTGTCCTGAGATGATCGCAACACTTTGCTCGCGCTGGTAATATTCCCAAAGAGCGATACGAAAATCTTCTTCTTTAAAGCCAAATTTCTCGAGGTATTGAGCAATGGAGTACAACACATCTTCGTCGTTCATTCGATCGGCGATTCCATCACCGTTCCCGTCAAGCCCCATTCCATCAAAAAGACTAATCGATAAGGGGTCGGTGTCTTCCATATTTGGGTTAAGGGGACCAACCCATTGTTGGGGAGAGAAATAAATCCCGATGACGCCTTCTTCTGTTGGACGGTCTTTCTGTGTCCGTCGCACCCCCCGTTCATAGGCATCAACCGCTGCAAGAAAGTACCAAGGAACGTTTGTAATGGCTTCTGTTTTTTT
>NZ_ANNK01000042.1 GCF_000334155.1 Halalkalibacterium ligniniphilum
AGCAAATGTGTTGAGCTCAGCCTCTTTTTTGTATGCAGAAACGTACTATGAAATAATCAAGCTTGAGCTCCTAACAGCTCAGAGCATTGTCACCCCTTCACAAAACAAAAAATGCTTGGTGTTTGTCAGCGTTTCAGTGAACGGTGTGCCATAAGCAAGTGTCTTACTTCTTTCTTATTTTTTCTTTCTTCGCTCTTGGTATGCTTTTCGTTCCCAGCTTTTTAAGGCAGGGTACGGATCGAAGGACCACTCCGTATAGCCAGTATCCCGGTACATTCCGTAATGAAGATGAGGAGGAAATTTTCCTTGTGTTCCAGGCTTCCCGTAGCCAGAGCTACCGACATAGCCGATCACATCACCAGGAGCTACAATGGTCCCTTCCTCAATCCCCTTTTCAAATCCACTCAAATGGGCGTAGTAATGATAAATGTTGTCGGTATCACGAATGCCGACGCGCCAGCCTCCGTATTTATTCCAGCCTTTAATTTCCACGATCCCATAAGCGGTCGCCAGTACAGGAACGTGGTAGCCAGCAAAAATATCAGTCCCTTCATGAATGCGTCGGCCGCCCCAGCCGCGCCTGTCTCCCCATGTATCTCGGTAACTATAGTCGTATTGGAGAGGCATGGGGAACGTATGCTTTGATAAATCAAGCCTGTTAAATTTTTTATAAACCTTTGCGTGTCCTGAGATGATCGCAACACTTTGCTCGCGCTGGTAATATTCCCAAAGAGCGATACGAAAATCTTCTTCTTTAAAGCCAAATTTCTCGAGGTATTGAGCAATGGAGTACAACACATCTTCGTCGTTCATTCGATCGGCGATTCCATCACCGTTCCCGTCAAGCCCCATTCCATCAAAAAGACTAATCGATAAGGGGTCGGTGTCTTCCATATTTGGGTTAAGGGGACCAACCCATTGTTGGGGAGAGAAATAAATCCCGATGACGCCTTCTTCTGTTGGACGGTCTTTCTGTGTCCGTCGCACCCCCCGTTCATAGGCATCAACCGCTGCAAGAAAGTACCAAGGAACGTTTGTAATGGCTTCTGTTTTTTTATATAAATCCATTCGTTTTTCATACGTTGCTTCGGCACTTTGCTTCTCTTGTCCTTTTCCATAAGGGATGAAAGGGGACGAAAAGAGAGAAAGGATAATGAAGGACGATAAGGCAATTGCGATTTTTCTCATCTTTATGTTATGCTCCTTTCTAGGTTAGGGAGGTTGAACCATCGTCTCACGAGTTTTTATATCTTTAGTGTGCAAAATCTTTTTAAAAACATGGGAGTAAATTGATGGGAATTGTGAGCGTGTATTTGGTGTTTCAATTGGAATCATGATAAAGTAAGATGAGAGTAGCAAAGCTTTTCCCTTATCCTAATTGAGAAAATCATTAGATAATACTGGGAAGCGGATGGAGTGAAAAGTCATGGCAAAAAAAGAAGAACATGTTCGGAAACCAGATTGGTTAAAAATTAAGCTTAACACGAATGAGACATATACAGGATTAAAGAAAATGATGCGGGAAAAAAATCTTCATACGGTTTGTGAAGAAGCCCGCTGTCCGAACATTCATGAGTGTTGGGCTGTCCGAAAGACTGCAACATTTATGATTTTAGGGGACGTTTGTACACGTGCTTGCCGTTTTTGTGCAGTAAAAACAGGACTGCCGAGTGAACTTGATTTGCAAGAGCCAGAACGTGTAGCTGAATCAGTTGAGGTTATGGGCTTAAAGCATGCGGTTATTACGGCCGTTGCCCGAGACGATTTAAAGGATGGCGGAGCAGCTGTCTTCGCTGAAACGGTTCGCGCTGTGCGCCGTAAAAACCCATTTTGTACGATTGAAGTTCTTCCTTCTGACATGATGGGTGAATACGAAAACTTAAAGACGTTAATGGATGCGCGCCCGAATATTTTAAATCATAATATTGAAACGGTTCGTCGCTTAACACCAAGAGTTCGTGCCAGAGCTACATATGAGCGCTCCCTTGAATTTTTGCGTCGTGCAAAGGAAATGCACCCAGACATCCCAACAAAATCAAGCTTAATGATTGGTCTTGGTGAAACGAGGGAAGAGATTTTGGAAACGATGGATGATTTGCGGGCGAACAATGTAAACATCATGACGATTGGTCAGTATTTACAGCCAACGAAAAAGCATTTAAAGGTTCAAAAATATTATCATCCAGACGAGTTTGCTGAGCTAAAGGAAATTGCTTTGAGCAAAGGATTCAGCCATTGCGAAGCAGGTCCGCTCGTGCGCTCATCTTACCATGCAGACGAACAAGTAAATGAAGCACAAGTGCGAGAAGAAGCAAAAAAAGCTGCTAGTAAATAGAAACCAGCATGAGCAGTTCGCTCTTCCCGTACAGGTCGTGCTGTGCACCATTTCAATTAAGGTGGTGTGAGCGGAAGGGCTGTTGCTTTATCATCAAGAGCTGAGGCTCCGTCCCCTTTTCAACAAAAGCGAAAGCGCCTTAAGCGCTAGGCATTATACGGCTGAAACAAGGAGATGGACTTATTTCCGTCTCCTTGTTTATTCATGCTTTGAGCTTAAATGGTGTCTATTCGTTCAACCGCTTCAGCTTTTGATGCTTTTGTCTCATGATGTTCATATTGCTATCTGTGTCCTCGTTATATTCCCCTTGAGGCGAGTGCTTGAACCTTTCAATGGTTTGTTCCATTGTGTTTTCAATGGCCCCATTGGTGCTTTGTAGACCTTGAAATCGTTCAATCGCTTGAAACATGCGATGATCATCGCTAATGTAAACATCATAAAAACGTGGAACAACGGATATGGCGCTGCGTTTAACTTTATCTGCTACATAATCTCGGTTGGCACTTTTTGTTGTGTAGGCAACAAGAACATGTTCGTCTGTTACAAGGGTAGCTGCTTCTTCTACATCATCATTTGATAAGGTAAGACGTGTAACTCCGTCTGAAAGCCGCTGACGATTCACGAGCGAATTTGCTTTTTGAATCCCCTCTTGATCAACCTGTGCCTTTTGATAACGGGAATAACCATACATGTTGTTTGCCCTGTCGCCGTTTGTGGTTCTGTTATTCGCGTCTGTTTGAAGGTTATAATAATTGTTGCGGCTTTGTACAGTCGTCTGGTCCTCATTGGCCGTCTGGCAGCCTGTAATGAAAAATAACACAGTCATGCTTAATATGATGAATGGTTTCATCTAATCTCCTCCTTTACTATTAAGATTGACCGAAAAAACGCCTTTTTACTGATAGCAAATGCTGGTTTCCAAAGGGAAAAGAGGGTGGAAATGCCCTAGCGATATGGTACAATGAAAGCGATAAGAAGGAGAGAGGTGAGCCACGTGGTTCGCATACAAGGTGTTCAATTTGAACTTTTGGATGAAGTGAAAGACGGCTGGGATGAAGAGGCGTTTAAAGAACGTTATAGTGATGTTCTGAACAAATATGATTACGTTGTTGGGGACTGGGGCTATAACCAGCTTCGCCTACGCGGCTTTTTTGATGATAAGAATAAAAAATCGACCTATGATACAAAGATCAGTACCCTTCCTGACTACCTTTATGAATATTGTAATTTTGGCTGTGCGTACTTTGTCTTAAAGAAAGTAAAAGACCGTTAAAAGAACATCCCCGGACTAAAACCGAGGATGTTTTTCCTACGTCGACGTGTATGGAGGCTCTTCATTTTTCATTGGGTCATCATGGGTCGGATGGGCGCCAGGATCTTTTCTTGGCAGATTTTGATGAAACGATTTAAATTCATAGTTGAAAGCGCTGTAATAGCGCTGACCTTGTTTCCATGGCGTAGACTTATTAAAAACCAGTGTGTCTTTCCCGCGTGGGGAGCCGTAGGGACCTTCTGGTAAAGACTCTGGAATTAAGAAATTTCGCATCGTTTCTACGTTCGAAAAGTCTGTATAATCCTGCTCCTCTTTATCCTTTGATATTCGATGTTCATCCATAAAAAAACCACCTCCTGCAGTTAAAGTGCCCGAAAGAGGGGGTTTTTAAAAAATGATTGTCGTACTCAAACGAACTCATATAGAAAAGACCGGAGCTCCTCGGCTTCTTCTTCCTCTAAGCCGTATACATGCTCCAAATAGCCAGGCTCATCTAGGTCATCTTGTCCAATAATGGCAAATCGATTCGATTGCATATCGAGGACAAGCTGCTTTCCATAATGGCGATCAGAGTGTACGATGGCTAAATCAAAGCGCTGGTTTTCACCCATAAAGCTTACAAAGCGTGTTTTTGTTTCTTCTATATCATCATATAAGAAAAAGCGTTCTGACATAAAAAAGGCTCCCTTCACAACTAAAAAGATATGCTACTAGCTTACCACAAAAGGAAAGACTTTCTCATGGCTAAATATATGTAGAGTAGCTGAAATTAGGCGCTAAATCCATTAGATTTACTTTATTTTTTTTATAAAACGTAACTTAAAATATAAGAAAAAGTAGGGGATGAGCATGTACTTTGTTAATCGGAAAAAAATTGAAGATACACTTTTTCATATGGAAAAAACGTTAACTCATTTCCGTTCAAAGGAAAATTGGACGACACCAATCGAAATGTATGCCCTTGAGCGGATGGTTCATCTTGTCATTGAATCGATCATCGATGTAGGCAATAGTATGATCGATGGGTTTATTATGCGTGACCCAGGAAGCTATGAAGACATTATTGATATTTTAGAGGATGAAAAGGTTGTGGACAAATCCTCAGCAAATGCGTTAAAGCAGGTGATTCATTGTCGCAAAGCGCTTGTGCAAGATTATATTGAGCTTAACCATGAAAAGCTTAAACAAACGTTTGAACAAAGCATGGAGGCACTTGTGGCCTTTCCTTCTGCAGTACGCCGATATTTAAATCATGAGCTTGGACCTGTTTCTGCTTTTTTACCAGAAGAAAAGGAATCTGAAAAATAGAAGAACACGGCTTATTAGTTATCATTTTCTTAAGGTCGTTAAATTTACTTCTTGCTTCTTTTCACATACAATAGAGGGGAAGGATGGTGATCATGCAATGAGTAATAAAACCACCTCCACTCGCGATATGATAATGAAGGGGCTTAAAAAACATAAAGAACGTAGTGTTGGTGAAATTGCCCGTGAACTAGAAATTACTGAAATGGCTGTTCGCCGTCATATCAATAGCCTTGAGAAGGATGGATTCATTAAAACCACCCTCGTCCGTCAAGCGATGGGTCGTCCAGCAACAAAATATTCCCTTACGAGCAAAGGGGAAGAACAGTTTCCCCGAAACTATAACCAGTTAAGTCTCGGCATTTTAGAAGACCTTGAAGCAATAAATGGAAATGAGCTAATTGACCAGCTTTTTGAGCGGCGAAAAGAGCGCTTGAAAAAAATGTATGAGGTTGAAATGGAGCACGATTCCTTTGAGAAGCGAGTCGCTACACTTGCAGCAATCCAAAATGATAATGGTTATATGGTTGAATGGGAACAGCTTGATGAGGAAACGTACCGTTTTACGGAGTACAACTGTCCAATTTCTCAAGTGGCAAAAGCATATCCTGTCGCTTGCTCCTGTGAGCAAAAGCTGTTTCGTGAGCTCTTGAAGACAGAAGGCGTCATTGCCGAAAATTGCGCGGCGAAGGAAGACGTTCCCCATTGCGTCTATACGTTCAAAAAGCCAAAAGACAGCAAATAGGATCGAATAAGAAGCTGGCCCAACCATTGGTCCAGCTTCTCTTCGTTGGAAGAAAAAGTTTTTTAGCAGGGACGCTTATTGACGCAGTCAAAAATTTGAAGGTCCAAGTCCAAGTATCACTGCAACGAAGGCTTTTACGATACAGGACTTGGCGAAAAGCCATGCTTCCCACAAGAATAGCGCAATGCACGGCTATGCCACATTTCACATTCTCGCAGTGAAGGTTTCGTCATCTCCTATTCCTTGTACGCAAGGGAATGAGCGAGTCGGCTTGAAGCAGCTGCAGCAATGGCTCCCACAATATCATCTAAAAACGTATGACAAAAACCGCTTGATTTGTCATTTAACTTTTCTAAAATTCCAGGTTTTTGTTTATCAATGTAGCCATAGTTCGTAAAACCGATCGAACCATACACGTTAATAATGGAGAGGGCAATGATTTCATCGACCCCGTATAGTCCTTCATCTCGTTTAATAATATCAAGCAATGGTTGAGCGAGCTTTCCTTGTTCGGTGAGCACATCAAGCTGGATTCCAGTCAAGATGGCATTTTGTACTTCCCGTTTTGATAAAACCCGTTCCACATTTTCTTTGCATTCAGCAAGGTCTAATTCAGGATGATATTTTGCTTGTAGAAAATAAACGAGCTCTGCAATATCATCTATCGTCACACCTCGATCCTTAAGCCATTCACGGGCTGTTTTCTCGACAATCTCTAGTTTTTTTTCCTCCGTCATCTCTGTCACCTCAATATTATTTCTTGAATTTGTTTCGTTAATGGTAGTGTTTTCAATTTATATCGTGCTTATTGTATTGAAAGATGATCTAAGACAAAAAGGTGCTTTTAGTCTGCGAACGCTGCACACTTTTTATACAGTTGGGTCATAGACTATTGTATGACGCAGTGGAAGAAGGAGTGAGGGCTGTGTTTGAACGGAATATCTATGATTTGTATGGACTTTACTGCGAATCGCGCTTTCAAGTTGATCAACACCTCGGATTCTTTGCAGAAGGGCACCGCTATCTCATGATTCCAAAAGAAGAAGGAGTCGGAGTAACAGATGAAGAGATGGTGGGAATGGCAGAGCATTTACGAACGTTCGGGGATCTGAGTGTACCTGAGCTGATCCGGACGAATCGAGGACATTACCATAGTCAAATTGATGGACAGGAGGTTTATCTTTTTAAACTTTCTGCAGATAGGGCAGTACGGGCCGTCCCCAGAGATGAAAGAGAGGTGGGGGAGCATCTTGCCCACTTTCACCAAATGGGGAGTCAAATCATCCTTTCTGCTGGGCAGCAATCGTATTTTGGTCAGTGGCATAAGCTTTGGGAAAAGAGATTAGAACAGCTGGAAGGCTGGTACCAACAGGTTTTTCAGGATCAACCAAGCAGCTATTTAGATGAGTCCTTTCTCTATACCTTTCCTTATTTTATGGGATTAACAGAAAATGCAATTCAATATGCAGTAGATGCTGTCTATGACGAACAGTTACAAGGGCATGATTTCGGGTCAATCTGTCATCGGCGCTTTCGAAATGATACATGGCTAAGAGATGAAGGGTACAGTATGATAAAACCGCCAACTGAATTCATTTATGATCACCCAAGTCGTGATCTTGCCGAGTGGATACGTTCGATAAGATGGCAAACTAGGTCTGAAGAAGATTGGCGTACGATCCGCTCGTTTTTACAGGCTTATCATACACATCACCCTTTATCTGCCTACGGATGGAAACTTGTCTTTGCCCGTTTGTTATTCCCCCTTCATTATTTTGAAGCTGTTGAAGGGTATTATCGCTCGCAAATCAATGAAGAACGAGAACAGTACGCAGAGCAGTTTTATCATGTCATCCACGAAGAATATAAGAACGAACAATTTTTAACAGAGCTGGCCCATGAGCTTGAGCAGTCATCTGCTGTGATGCTTCGTCTTCCAAAGATTGATTGGCTTGTCATCCAAGATTCACCACACCCCTTTTTTCCAAGTGGATAAAAGGGGTGTTTTTGTGTAAAGTAGAAAAGAGAAACAAAAAATGAAGAAATAAGAAAGATTTCGAAAATTTTTATAGGACCCCTTGTAAACGGACCGTATCAGGTCTATAATGTCCATTAGATAAATACATTTGTTTGTTTTATGAGAACAGGTCCAGATCGTATGGGGTTAGGAGTGGAGGAAATGCAGAAGACGTTAACTGTTGGTTTATTAGGGTTAGGGACAGTTGGAAGTGGAGTCGTCAAAATTATCCGTAATCATCAGCATGAGCTTCAACATCAAATAGGACGGCCTGTAGAAGTAGGCAAGGTACTCGTCCGTGACCTTCAAAAGGCTCGTGATGTTGATCTTTCAAATGATTGTGTCACGCTAAAAGCAGAGGATGTTGTTGACAATGAAGCGATTGATGTCGTCATTGAAGTAATGGGTGGAGTGACGGAGGCGAAAGATTATATCGTCCGCGCCTTAAAAAATAAAAAGCATGTTGTGACAGCCAACAAAGATTTAATGGCTTTACATGGTGCGGAATTATTAGCATTAGCCGCTGAGAGTCGCTGTGATCTCTTTTACGAAGCAAGTGTTGCAGGTGGGATTCCAATTATCCGTAGCTTAACGGAAGGTCTTGCGGCAGACCGTATTACAAAAATGATGGGGATTGTGAACGGAACAACAAACTACATTTTAACGAAAATGGCGAAGGAAGGTCTTCCGTATGAGGAAGTGCTAAGCCAAGCTCAAGCACTTGGATTTGCTGAAAGCGATCCAACTGCAGATGTGGAAGGATTGGACGCAGCGCGAAAGATGGCAATTTTAGCTACACTTGGTTTTTCAATGGACGTCCGTCTTGACGATGTCGTTGTTCGTGGCATTACCTCTGTAACAAAAGCTGACCTTGAATATTGTGAACAGCTTGGTTATACGTTAAAGCTCATTGGTCTTGCCGATCGAAAGGATGAGAGGGTCGAAGTAAGTGTACAACCGACATTGCTCCCAAATGATCATCCTTTAGCATCGGTTAACGATGAGTACAACGCAGTGTATGTTCATGGTGAAGCTGTAGGAGAAACGATGTTTTATGGTCCTGGTGCTGGATCGCTGCCGACGGCGACTGCGGTTGTGTCAGACTTAGTGACAGTGTTAAAAAACATGCGTTTGCATGTTAATGGCCATGCAGGAGCCCGTCCTCTTCATGAGAAAAAGCTAAAAGCAGATGTTGAAATTGAATCAAAATATTTCTTCCGCTTACGTGTCATCGACCGTGCAGGAACATTTTCAGCGATTACTTCACTGTTTGCCGAACGTGATGTTAGCTTTGAAAAGCTGCTTCAATTACCTGTTGAAGGCGAGGATGTTGCAGAAGTTATCATTATTACACACACAACTAGTAAAGAAACATACGACTTTTTATACAATGCGCTGGTGAAGCTTGACGTTATTGAATCCGTTGAGAGCAGCTACCGTGTTGAGGGAGGAAAATGAGATGAGTAAATGGAACGGACTATTACATGAATATAAAGAGTTTTTACCAGTAACAGAACAAACACCTATGCTTTCATTACAGGAGGGCAATACACCATTAATCCCGCTCAAGCGTCTTTCTGAAGAGTGGGGTGTTGAAGCCTATGCGAAATATGAAGGAGCAAATCCAACGGGATCCTTCAAAGACCGTGGAATGGTGATGGCTGTAGCGAAAGCGAAGGAAGAAGGTAGCAAGACGATTATCTGTGCCTCAACAGGCAACACGTCAGCCGCTGCTGCAGCGTATGGTGCTCGTGCAGGGCTACGCTGCATTGTCGTCATTCCAGAAGGGAAGATTGCTCTCGGAAAGCTTGCACAAGCAGTCATGTACGGCGCAGAGGTACTTGAAATTAAAGGGAACTTTGATAACGCCTTAGATATTGTCCGCTCAATTAGTGAAAAAGAACCGATTACCCTTGTAAATTCGGTGAATCCATATCGGATTGAAGGACAAAAGACAGCGGCATTTGAAGTGTGTGATGCACTTGGACAGGCGCCAGACGTGCTTGCGATTCCTGTTGGGAATGCAGGAAATATTACGGCCTATTGGAAAGGATTTAAGGAGTACCATGAGAAAAAAGGGACAGGGCTTCCGCAAATGCGTGGTTTTGAAGCAGAAGGAGCCGCTGCTATCGTTCGTAATGAAGTAATTCCGAATCCTGAGACGATTGCCACAGCGATTCGAATTGGGAATCCTGCAAGCTGGCCACAGGCTGTACAAGCGGCAGAGGAGTCTAATGGACAAATTGATGAAGTAACGGACGCAGAAATTTTAGAAGCATATCAACTTCTTGCACAAAAGGAAGGTGTTTTTGCTGAGCCTGCATCTTGTGCTTCGATTGCCGGCCTGAAAAAGCAAATTGAAAATGGTTCCATTAAAAAGGGTGCAAAGGTTGTTTGTGTGCTAACAGGAAACGGTTTAAAAGATCCAAACATTGCAATGGATACGGTGTCTGTAAAGCCAACCGTTCTCCCTAATGAAGAAGAGGCATTTTTGGCTCATATTAAAGGCGGTGTGCACCAATGACAGAGAAGGGGTTTGTTCTGACGATTCCGGGAAGCTCCGCTAACCTTGGTCCAGGCTTTGATTCGGTTGGACTTGCGGTCAATCGTTATTTAACCCTATCTGTTCAAAGGGCGGAAAAATGGTTCTTCCATTCAACCTCTCCTAATCTTGAAGGCGTCCCGTCTGGTGAGGATAACTTAATTTTTCAGGTTGCCGAGCATGTGGCGAAGGAGCTTGGAGAAGAGCTTGTGCCTTGCGATGTGGAGATGACAAGTAACATTCCCCTAGCGAGAGGCTTAGGGAGCAGTGCGGCAGCGATCGTTGCTGGAATTGAGCTTGCCAATCAGCTGTTAAAGCTCAATTTAACGGTTGAAGAAAAGGTGCGGTTTGGAAGCCTTTGGGAGGGTCATCCAGACAATGTTGCCCCGTCTATTTATGGAGGATTAATTATCGGTACGCATATTGAAGAAGAGACCCATGTCATAAGTGGTGGTGTACCAGATGTTGATCTTGTCCTGCTGATTCCGAAAGAAGAGCTAATGACAAAAAAAGCGCGCGGCGTCTTACCAACAGAAATTGCCTTCCGTGATGCGATCAGAGGAAGCAGTGTGGCAAACGTCCTTGTGGCTGCCTTGCTCCAAGGAAATTGGCCGCTTGTAGGAGATATGATGCAAAGGGATGTCTTTCATCATCCATACCGCATGGGTTTAGTGGGACATCTGAAGGAAGTCATGTCCTTTGTAAAAGAGGAGACAGAGGCTTATGGTGCTGCCCTTAGCGGTGCCGGACCTACGATGCTTTGCTTTGCGCCAAAGGATCGAGGCGAAGCGGTGAAAAAAGTTCTGAACGAGCGTTATCCTGAATTTATGGTCGATGTGTTGAAGCCGGATGATCAAGGAATTCGTGTAGAGCCCCTTCTCACTGTTTCAAAAACGACCTAATCGAAAGCTATGAACACGCTCCGTGTTCATAGCTTTTTTGAATGGCAAGGAAAAATTTTTAGACAACGGAGTTCAGCGACGCAACTTAAAAATTTGAAGCCCTAAGATTAACTGAAACGGCTTTCGCAATGGAGGACTTGGCGATAAGCCAAGTTTTTCTAATTATATGGGTTTAAAACCACGTGTTCTACACGTGTGAAAATAAAACTTCTAGAGTGGTAAAGTGACAGAAAAAATCTCCAATCGTTATAATAGAAGATGGCCGTCAAACCAACTTCTAAAAAACGAAAGGAGATCTACTCATGTCGAGTGACAATAGTTTATCACACACAAGATGGAATTGTAAGTATCACATCGTATTCATACCAAAGTACAGAAGAAAAGTCATTTATGGAAAACTGAGAAAAGATATAGGTGCTATTCTCAGAAGGTTATGTGAAATGAAAGATGTCGAAATCATTGAAGCACATGCGATGAAGGATCATATTCATATGTT
>NZ_ANNK01000043.1 GCF_000334155.1 Halalkalibacterium ligniniphilum
GATATTATGTGAGTACTGTAGGATTGAATCAAAAAACGATAGAGAATTATATACGTAATCAGGAAGCGGAGGATCGATTACGCGACCAAATGACGAAGAGAGAGTACGTCGATCCATTTAAAGATAAGTAATAGAAGTGAACGGTTGACGGTCAATTTCGAGTCCCCTTTAGGGGGTTGTCGGTAAAGTGCCCTTATAGGGCGAAATTAAAACCGCCGGTTCTACCGGCGGATATTTACTTAGTCAGCATGGTGAGAGCTTGTCGTTTTTCAGGTGGACACAGGTTCCTTTATCTAGATGCATAATGTTAGGTTTGTAGGGAATAAGAAGAAAAACGACAAAGGGAGTTGTTTAGAGAGATGGACATGAATCAATTACGTGAAGGACAGCAAGTCTATGTCATTTTTCGGAATCCACATACGCCGACGGTTGCGACAATCCAAGAAGCGACGATTGCCAGGGACCCGATGAACCCAGAGGAATTATCCATGCTGTTATATGATTTTTATCATCCAATTGAAGCGGATGACGCGATTTTTGCCTCTTACGATGAGGCAGAAGCAGTGTATCAAGATTATTTTCTATGAAGATGGGTGGAAGCTATAGGGACAGAAAAAAAGCCACTTCCCTTTTTTCGACTTTCATTAAGAGGTACGCTAACTTTATCTTATGAACGTTTTAAGTAAGCAGAGCAAATAAAAAACGCCCGAATCGACGGGCGTTTATCATATCGTTAGCGTTTCATTAAAAGACTTGTTCGATTTCTTTCACGCCAGGAACTTCCTCAAGTAGTGCACGCTCAATTCCGGCTTTTAGAGTAATCGTAGAACTCGGGCAAGAACCGCATGCGCCAAGAAGACGAACTTTTACAATGCCATCTTCAACGTCAACGAATTCAACGTCTCCACCATCGCGAAGTAAGAATGGACGTAACTTATCTAATACTTCTTTGACTTGTTCTGCCATTTCAGTGCTTGTAGCCATACGTAACAACTCCTTTCTTTCCCTTTATTATAATATCCATATGAAAAAAAATCTATGATTGTGCTTCGATTTTTCCTTCTCTTTTCCAAGTCCTTCTTTTTAACCTATCTCTATACATATGGATTTTGTTAGAGAGAAGGAAAAACCGCTGCTCCCTTGCGCATTTCAATGGCTCCTTGTATGATCGCATTAACAAACGCTAGAGGAGATGGCATAAGATGGAAAAACCAATTGAGATTGTTATTTTTGGTGCAGAAGTAAAATGCGCAAGCTGTATTAATCTTCCAAGTGCTCTTGAAACGATGGAGTGGCTAGAAGCTGCAGTTGGACGCAAGTATCCAGAAAAAGAGCTACAATTTCGCTACGTGGATATCCATCAGGCTACAGACAAAGACGAGGCTTTTGCAAAAGCGATTTTGGAGGAAGAATACATGTACCCTCTCGTCGTCATTGAAAATGATGTGGTTGCGGAAGGAAACCCTAAATTAAAAGACATCTATAATAAAATTGAATCATTATAACCGATGAGTTTTTCCAAACAGAAAAAGAAGCTGACTTTTCGAATCAGCTTCTTATCTATGGATGATCAGTTTAACATCAACCTGAATGGTATTTGTACATCCAAAGAACGCCACTTTTAAGAACGCGAGGTACACGACCAACCAACGTCCGTTCACCCATGAGACCGAAGCCGTGTTTTTTACCGAGAGAGCCAAGAACACCTTTTAGTTTGATTTTAGGCATTTCCTCTGGGAGAGGCTCGTTGTTCCAGCGTTTCTTTAAGATTGTCACGATTTGCTCAGCTTGGCCCTCAGCTAGCTGAGCACTCGGTGCGTGAGGAAGGCTTGCACAGTCCCCGACAACAAAGACATCATCATCATTTGGGAGATGATGATGGGCAGTTAAGACAACACGGCCTTGTTGATCTTTTTCAACATCTAGGTCACGAACGACTTTATTTGGCTGAATGCCTGCTGTCCAAATAATCGCGTCTGAGTAAATCGGTTCATCATGATTATAGAGTATTCCGTCTTCCACCTTCGTAATGTTTGACTTATTAATGACATCGACCCCATGATCGATAAACCAATTTTGTACATAATTACTTAACCGGCGTGGGAACATGGAAAGGATGATGTCTCCACGGTCAAAGAGCTTAATTGTTAAGTCTGGACGGCTCTCCCTTAGCTCACTGGCAAGCTCAACGCCACTTAGACCTGCACCAACAATGGAGACAACCCCTTCAGGACGGACGTTGTTAAGCGCCTCATATGTCCGACGAGTCGCTTCCATGCTTTGAATGCTATACGTAAATTCTTCTGCCCCTGGCACATTATGATATTTATCCTCACAGCCTAGTCCAATAATGAGTGTATCGTAAGAAAGGGTATCCTCCTCATCAAACAAAACCGTTTTTGTTTCAAGATCGATTTCTTTGACATTTGAGTATTTGACCGTTAAACGAGGATCCTCTGGAAAACTCACCCGTAAATGATGGTCAGACGCCGTTCCTGCCGCTAAGGCGTAATACTCAGTCTTTAAACAGTGATAGGGTAAGCGATCGACTAAGGTAATTTCCCAATCGTTCGGCAAATCATTTGGGAGTAGGCGTTGCAGAATTCGCATTCCACCGTAGCCTCCACCTAAGAGAACAAGTTTTTTCATAGACGAATTTCCCCTTTTTTCCATAATGGCCGTTAAGCTAGCTTCAATTAACGACATGAGCTTGCTTAATAATTGCGCTTTTGTTGGTACATTTGCAAACGCTTGTAAACCGTAGCATACGTGGCTGTGGATGACATGACTCCAGGTAGCTAATGAAATGTTTTCGTCGATCTCTCCACGCTTCATGCCTTCTTGTAAAAAGGTTTTCCACTGGGCGAGAATCAATACCTCAAACTCGACAACATGACGCCAAATTTGAACGGTTAGCTTCGGATGCGAGTCGTATTCCTCAAGGAGATAATTTAAGTAGGTACGGATTTTCTTTAAAATGGGTAGTTTGTGGATCCTTTTTTGCTGCATATAGACGGAAACAGAGTAAAGACGTTCTTCAGCCAGTGATTTCATAATCGAATCTTTTGTCGGAAAATGGTTGAAAAAAGTCCCTTTTGCGACCTTGGCTTTTGCCGTAATTTCTTGAACTGTCGTATGGTCAAAACCCTTATCCCGAAACAGTTCGAGAGCTGCTAGTTCAATTCGTTCTTTCGTCTGTTCTTTTTTCGTTCGTCCGTTCATAGCGATGCTCCCTTTTTTAAGTAAAAACTTAAGCGCTTACGATAACAACAAAATAAAAAGTGAGCCTAAAAAATGACCCTGGTCAGTATTCAGTTTGATTATAGCGAATTTATGACAAATTAACAACAATTTCATGGAAAATGTCTTGATTCCGTCTTTTTATTAGGTGATAAGCTGCTTATGATTGACTTCTCATACGAGAGCAAGTAGGATTAACAGAGAGTGAGAGGTGAAGATAATGCGCCCAATTATTGAATTCTGTTTGAGTAATTTAGCAAGCGGCACACAAAAGGTCATGGAAGAATTGGAGAAAGATCCGAACCTCGATATTATTGAGTATGGATGCCTTAACCATTGTGGTAGTTGTGCCATTGAACCGTTTGCTTTAGTGAATGGTGAATATGTTTCGGGTGAGACAAATGAAGAGCTGCTCGAAAACATTTATCGATATTTAGAAGAAAACCCGTTATTTTAAAGGCCTCTTATCATTCAGATGGAGGTCTTTTGATTATGTGTTTCTTCTCAAAGCTTTTATAAATAAGCAGGCAGATGAAAATATTTTGGAGCGGGGCGTTTTTCAATTTCAAAATGAACCCTCACTGTGTATAATGACAGTATTAAATGATAGAAGGTAGTAGGTGATGATGATGGATGTCATCCCATTTGAAAATACGTGGCCTTACGAAAAACAATTTGACGATATTTATCTTCATGAATGCCCTTTTTGCGGGGAAGAGCAGGTGCTGACCCATATGAAGCCCGAGGTGCTAGAACAAGCAAAAGAGGGAATCAAAACTTCCTTGATTCTCCCGTGCTGTCATGGGAAAATCACGATTTTAGAAGCGGATGAAGATTATTTTTGGGCGGATGAACAGCTGCGAAAGTGAGGAACAGTCATGAGATTCACGAAAATGCATGGACTAGGCAATAGTTATATTTATGTTGATTGCTTTAAGGAAACATTAGAGGAACAAGCGCTTCCGGCACTTGCTGTTGCCGTTGCCGATAAAAACAAAGGAATTGGCTCTGACGGAATGATTCTTGTTTGTCCATCTGATGTGGCGCCGGTAAAAATGAGGGTGTTTAACAATGATGGCTCTGAAGCAAAAAATTGTGGAAATGGCGTGCGCTGTGTCGCAAAATTCGCCTATGAAAATGGTTATGTGAACGAAAAGACATTTCAAGTAGAGACGTTAGGTGGCCTTGTGGAAGCGACGGTTCATGTTGGAGATAAAGGGACCGTTGAGACGGTTACAGTGAACATGGGACAGCCAATTTTAAGACGATCGGAGATTCCGATGCTTGGAGAGGACAAAGAGATCGTAAAGGCAGAGCCGTTCGTAATCAATGGAGAGACGGTAGAATTAACAGCAGTGTCGATGGGAAATCCCCATGCCGTCATTTATGTGGATGCAATTGACGAGGCCCCTGTTGAAACATTGGGACCTGTCCTTGAAAAGGATGAGCGTTTTCCTGATTGGGTGAACGTTGAATTTGTTGAAGTGGTGAGCCCAACAGAGCTTCATTTCCGAGTCTGGGAAAGGGGATCGGGTATTACCCAGGCATGTGGTACTGGTGCCTGTGCTGCTGTTGTCGCCAGTGTATTAAATGGACATGCCAAACGCGGAGAAGAAGTTACTGTTCATTTACTTGGCGGTGATTTGCAGATTACATGGCTTGAAAGTGGAGATGTGTTCATGACAGGTGCTGCTGAAACCATCTGTGAAGGGACCTACCTTCGTTCATAGTCATCATCAAATTGAACTGCACCCCAATTGTTAGACACAATGAACAATTGGAGGTGCAGTTTTTTTATACGTTAGCAAAGTATGAAATTTCAAACAACGGAGTTTACCAATATCGTTAAAAATTTAAAGGGCGAAGTATCACTGCAACGAATGCTTTCACTATGGAGGACTTGGGGATAAGCAAAGTTTTGTTTGATCTTCAGGGAGCTGTGAGCTTGTTGCTTTTGAAGTGGACACAGGTTTCTTTATCTGTAAAAAAAGATATGTTTGTATGGTAGAAGTGGACGGAGGATTCGCTATTTGCAGACAAAATCGATAATGGACAGGAGTGTTGACTGAAAGCGATCCTGAATCTGGAACGGTTAAAATCAAGAGAGTTTTTTCGCGAATAGAGGGTTACATGTCTGTTCAAAATACGATCAGACGTTCGATACGGACTCGACCTATGAGTGATCATCATACGTTCAAAAAAAGACAGCAGAGAAGTTGCTTTTTAGGGCAAATGTTTTTGGGAATAATCCTTTATTAAGGATGAAAGTGGTGGGAGGTAGGAGCGTCAGAAAAAACGAAAAACCCCCGCCGAAATGCCGTCAATGAAACGTGCTTGTCAAATGTTACAAGGAACAGCACATTACACAAGGAATCTGCCGGGGGTTAAGTTTTTCTACTTAATATGTTTTTATGATGTTGTAGAAGGTGTCTCGTTCGACTGGTACTTTGTTGGCGCTTTTAATTAAATAAATCAGTTCATCTCTTGTTATGCCTTGTGAGGTTAAGGCACCAACTGAATGAGAGATACGTTCTTCAATCAATGTGCCATGGATGTCGTCAGATCCGAAGGTTAGCGCCATTTGTGTTAGCTGAACACCAATGTTGATCCAATAGGCTTTAATATGATCGAAATTGTCGAGCATTAATCGACTAATTGCAAGGGTGCGCATGTCATCGAAGGCTGATGTACGTCGTTTCAAGCTAGCGTTAACGCTACGTGGCTGCATTGCAAGTGGAATGAACACCATATAGCCACCTGTTTTATCTTGCAGCTGACGGACTCTGTCCATATGAATCAAGCGCTCTTCTTTTGACTCAATCGAACCATACAGCATCGTTGCATGGGTCTTTAAGCCGAGACCGTGAGCAATTTCGTGTGCTTCTAGCCATTGGTCAGTGGAGGCTTTATCTGGGCTCATTTTTTCACGGTAGCGCTCTGTTAAAATTTCCGCTCCGCCACCAGGCATCGTATCTAAGCCTGCTTTTATTAACTCTTGAAGCACTTCTTTCATGGAAATACCCGCAAGGCGGGAGAAAAATTCAATTTCTGCCCCAGTATAAGCTTTGACCGTTACGTGTGGGTAATGCTTTTTAAGTGTGCGAATGGTATCTAAATAGTAATCGAATGGTACCTCTGTATTGTGTCCACCAACGATATGAAATTCACGGATGTTATCATTCCAACGGGACTGTACATAATGTAATAAGGCATCGCTATCCATTGTATAGGCGCCTTCTTCACCAGGCTTTCGTTTGAAGCCGCAGAATGAACAGCTTGCTTCACAAACGTTTGTCGGATTAATGTACATATTCTCAATAAAATAAACATTATCCCCATTTTTTTGTGCATTTACTTCATTGGCGAGCTGAGCCACACCAAGTAAATCAGGTGTCTCATAAAGGAAGAGCCCATCCTCAATGGTAAGGCGCTCCCCGTGCTTAATTTTTTCGGCTATGTCATGAAGCTTTGTATCCGTTATAAGTGTCCCCATCTTTTTTTACCCCCAGTATTATTCAAATGTTTAGAGAACGCTTGAAAACGTATCTCGTTATGCAGGGAAGGTGACCAATTGCATTTATTCTCTTATTATACTATCAGACGATAGGGATTAAAAGAAAGAAGGAAAACTGTGGTAAAAGAGTATGGCTAGGAAAAGTTACAAAAATATGAAAATCAATCTTTTCTTCTGTTAAAGCATTGCACAGGCAACCATAATTGGTTAAAATGTAATATAAATACAATTTTTGTGTTCCGAATAAAAGAACTCGATGCGTCATGATCTAGATAAGTAAAAGTGGGGTGAGAAGGATGTCCAATAGTATAAATTACGAAGCATGCATTCATCGAATTGAATCTCTTCGTGAAAAAATGATTGCGGCAGCAAAGCAATATGGATTGGGTCATCCCCTTGTACTAAAGTATAGTCAAGAACTGGATCGTGCGCATAATATTATCTTAAATTCCCATCCTGATGAGACAAGTAGCTGGGAGCAGCTAGCTCTTTGAGTGGAGAATCAGAGCAAGTTCCTTGAGGTTCAAGGATAATCCATGTATACTAGCGGTAAACTTACATGCAATAAGAATCATTTGCATGAGGATGTTATAAGGAGGGGTAATATGATAACTCTAACAGATGCTGCGGTAGACCGCATTAAAGATATGATGAAAGAAGAAGAAGAGCAAAATCTTATGCTTCGTGTCGGTGTAAAAGGCGGCGGTTGTAGTGGCCTCTCGTACGGTATGGGTTTTGATACCGACGTTCAAGAAGACGATACACAAGTAGAGATAAAGGGCTTACAAGTATTAATTGATAAAGAGAGTGCATCAATTATCAAAGGTCTCGTCATTGATTATAAGCAAAACATGATGGGTGGCGGGTTCACGATCGATAATCCGAATGCGATTGCTACATGTGGCTGTGGAACCTCTTTCCGCACGGCAACGAATGCGGGAACACCAGAAGATTGCTAAGTCGATTGAGTAAAGTCAGGTTCACTCATTGTTGAGGAGCTTGGCTTTTTTATTTTCCGAGATAACGTAATAAATGGATGCCAGGGCGAATGGAAATCGCTAATCATACGAATTGAAAAAAACCCCCCCTTAACAAAAATCAATGGCTAAGGGAGGGGTTATTCGTTAAAATAAGCTTGTACTATGACCTGGGAAGAGACGGGCATTCGGATCGATGAAAGCTTTTGCGTTATTGATTGCGGTCGGTGCTTCTCCGAAACCTGTTGCGATCAATTTCACCTTTCCAGGGTACGTGCATATATCACCAGCGGCATAAATACCAGGGATGTTTGTTTCCATTTTCGTGTTAACAACAATGGAATTACGTTCAATTTCAAGGCCCCATTCTTTTATCGGTCCAAGGGAAGAAACAAACCCGAAATTGACAATTAATGCATCGATGTCAAGCGTTTGTGTATCATCGCCTTTAATTTGCTTGATGACCACTTGTTCAATTTGCTCTCCGTTGCCTTTTAGCTGATCGATTTCATATGGTGTTAAAATGTTCACATTTGATTTGTGGAGCAGTTCAACACTATGTTCATGTGCGCGGAATTTATCACGACGGTGAATCAACGTTACATTTTTTGCGATCGGCTCAAGCATCAGTGACCAGTCAACAGCAGAATCACCACCACCACACACAAGAACGCTTTTACCTGTAAAGATACTTAAATCATTGACAAAATAGTGGAGGTTTTTACCTTCGTATTGAGCAGCATCCTCCATCTCCAAACGGCGAGGTTGAAACGCACCTGCTCCAGCGGTTACAATGACCGCTTTGGAATAATGAGATTCTTTGTCTGTTTTAATTAAAAATGTGTCGTCCTCTTGTTTTTCAAGCTTTTGGACGGATTGCTCTAGGGCAAGAGCGGGGTTAAATTGCTGTGCTTGCTTTATGAGGTCATTCACTAAATCTTGTGCTTTGACTTTTGGAAAGCCAGCAACATCATATATGTATTTCTCAGGGTAAAGGGCAGAAAGCTGACCACCTAGTTGAGGCATACTCTCAATGATTTTGACTCTCGCTTGTCTCATCCCCCCATAAAATGCGGCAAAAAGACCTGTGGGGCCTCCTCCAATTATCGTAATGTCATACACGTCTCGGTTCTCTGTCATGATGATTGCTGCACCCCCATACAATTGTATTCTTCTTACATTATAAGCATATCTGATTTTAAAAACAAAGGAAAAGTCAGCATCAGCACAAAAGAATATATTGTCGAAAGAATGTGAAGGCTAAAATCAGAAACATTTTTGGATCGTCTCATCTAGCCTCCTTTTATTGCCGACTTAAATTGTAATTGAACGCCACCTCTTTTCCAAAAAGAGAAACCGTTTTCAATATTTAGCGAGAAATTCATCGAAAACGCTTGAAAAAAATGTGGAAAAGCCATATGATAATAATTGTATTTTGTGACTATTTTGCGACGTAATTATTAATTTCATATGAATTCTTTTCCTTTTTTTGTAGTCATACGTGAAATCAATCACAAACTTGTTGCTGTTTATTCATCTAAGTATGAAAATCTAAGAAAATGGAAGTGATGATGTTGAATAAGCCTAATATTGTTATTTTAGGTGCTGGCTACGGTGGAATGATCACAGCTTCTCGTCTTACAAAAGAATTAGGACACAATGAAGCAGCGATTACACTTGTCAATAAGCACGATTATCATTACCAAACAACTTGGCTTCATGAGCCAGCTGCTGGTACCATGCATCCAAATCGTACGCGCATGCCAATTAAAAGCGTACTTGATTTGAACAAAATCAACTTCGTACAAGATGTCGTTGTTGAAATTAAAAGGGATGAGAAAAAAGTCATTCTTGAAAACGGTGAGTTGGATTACGATTATCTTGTCATCGGTCTAGGATCGGAGCCAGAAACGTTTGGTGTCCCAGGTGTTCAAGAATATGCCTTTAGTAAGTGGACCGTCAATGGTGCCCGTGAAGTAAAAGAGCATATTGAATATATGTTTGCAAAATATAATAACTTGGCAGAGAAGCGTGACGAGCTTCTAACGTTTGTTGTTGCCGGTGCAGGGTTCACTGGGATTGAGTTTATTGGTGAATTATCTGAGCGTGTTCCTGAGCTTTGTGACTACTATGACATCCCACGTGAAAAAGTAAAAATGTATGTCATTGAGGCAGCACCAACAGCTCTTCCAGGGTTTGACCCAGAGCTTGTGGAATATGCGATGAACTTGCTTGAAAGCCGTGGTGTTGAATTTAAAATCAACTGCCCAATTAAAGAGGTAACAAAAGGTGCTGTTCATCTAGCTGATGGTGAAGAAATCAAAGCAGAAACAATCGTATGGGCGACAGGTGTGCGTGGAAATTCTATCATTGAGAAATCAGGCTTTGAAGCAATGCGTGGTCGTATTAAGGTTGAACCAGATCTTCGCGCTCCAGGCCATGATGATGTGTTTGTCATTGGAGACTGCGCATTGATTATTAATGAAGAAATCAATCGCCCTTACCCACCAACTGCACAAATTGCGATGCAAATGGCTGCTACATGTGCGCATAACTTAAAGGCATTAATTAAAGGTGGCGAGCTTCAAAGCTTTAAGCCAGAAATCAAAGGTACGGTTGCCTCATTAGGAGGAAAAGAGGCGATTGGTGTCGTAGGATCTCGTAAACTATTCGGTTCTTCTGCCAGCTTTATGAAAAAGATGATTGATAACCGTTACTTATTCCTACTAGGCGGTCCTTCACTCGTGATGAAAAAAGGTAAGAGCCCATTCTAAAATAAGCAAGTAAGAAGCTGATGAACGATGTCAGCTTCTTTTTTTGGAATCGGGGACGGAGCTTCAGTTCGAGTTGATGAAACAATGAAGCTCTTCCACTTGCACCATTTGCTCTAAAGGTAGTATAAAAGCAAGCGAGTATATTTTGAATGCAAACTACTTATTTATTTTGTTTGTTAAAGAAATCGTTTGAAAAAAGAAGAACGAAAGCGGTTGGCATTTTTGATTGCGCTTACATAATGAGTAGGAGGTAAAATTGCCAGTTTTATAAATCTAAAAATTCTGATAATATAAAAGGTAAAAACAGCAGGAGGGGGATGAGCATGGATGAAGAAAGGACAGCTTGTGTTTAAGGTCCGTTGCCCGTATTGCAATGGAAATGGCTATTTTCAGCTTTTATTAGGTGGAAGTGAGACATGTGATTATTGCCGAGGAGAAGGGCAGTTAAAGCATAAGGAGGAAAAAAGCACGGTATCATAACTGTGCTTTTTTTCTGAGCAATCGGGGAAGAGCTTCAGTACTGGATGGGAAAGTAACGATGTCCTTCCGCTCATGCGCCTTCATTTAAATGGTGCCCAGCATGTCCAAAGGACTCATTTTCATCCGAGTGGGAAGAGCGAGCCCACATGCTAGTTTCTATGAAATTTTGCGAATCCCCTTTCATTAAATTTTTTGTAGCACTAACTTAAAACTTTGGAATTAGACAATTGCCACAAAGCTGTCAAGAAGCGATTGTTGACTGTGTCCAGCCCATTCAGTAAACTAACAATGAATATGGGGGTGCACAAATTGAGTTTGCCGCAACTATTGATTTCCATGCTATTGTTTTTGATTCTCTTCTTTGGCATTGGATTTCTCTTAAATATGGTTCTACGTTCAACCTGGATAATGGCCGTTGCTTATCCAATTATCGTCATTTTTATTGTTGATAATGTTTCATTTTTTCAATATTTTACTGCACCAGCCACGTCTTTTTCTTTATTATGGCAGGGTTTGATTGCGTTGAAATTTGTGGATGTGCTCGTTTTAACTAGTGGGTTTATCGGGGCTATCGTGGCAGGAATTGTCATTCGAATGCTACGAGTGAGAGGCTACCAAATGTTTTAAGGCTGTAAATGCAGGCATACTAAGAGGCTGACTAGATCACGTCAGTCTCTTTTTCGTGGCTATAAACCGGTTAGTAGCAATGAAACCCTCCATTAAATGTCAAAATTTTCTCTCATCTGTTTGTATATTTATTTTTCCGTTTGGGGATGCTTACATTTGAGAGGAGTGAAAGATTATGGAAGTGGTGAAATGTATTGGCCGAAGGACATTGATGACCAGTTTAGTGTGCATTGCTTTTATCATAACGTTTCATACCTTTTCAGGTGTCAGCGCCAAAGAATTTCAGCAATGGATGTATGAACAGTCGATTCTTGGAAAACAGGCCGAACCGAAAATTGCAAGGAATGTTTCATACAAACGAGTTCACATTCAAAACAAACAGCTACCAAACATAGACAGAGATGAGAAATCCATGTCTCATCACATCGTAGCATCGCGCCCTATCATGCTAGAGGAGGCTATTGATTGGAGTCAATATCCTTCCCAGACGGTTCATGCTACAGGATATACAGCGGGCGTGGAGTCAACAGGAAAAAATAAGAAGCATCCGGGATATGGCATTACGTATTCAGGCGTTCATGTTCGACGAGATGTCTATTCGACGATTGCAGCTGACCCCAATGTTTATCCGATTGGAACGGTGCTCTTTATTCCTGGTTACGGTTATGGCGTTGTTGCCGATACTGGATCGGCGATAAAAGGAAAAAAAATTGACCTTTATTATGAGACCGTAGAAGATGTATTTGAGCAATGGGGGAGAAAAGAAGTTAATGTGTACCTCATAAAAAAAGGAAACGGTCGATTAACAGAGTCTGAACTCAAAGCGTTAAACGAAGATGAATCGGTTCAAGTATTTCGAGAACAAATGAGCTTTTAATCAAAAGGAAAGACAGAAAGCCTTGCAGCTCCTGTCTTTTTTTTGTGCGTTAAGAAAGATTAAATTTTTAATGTCTGAGTTTATCGACATAGTTAAACATTTGAAGGCCTAAGTATAGCTGCAACGAAGGCTGTCGCTATGAAGGACTTGGCGAAAAGCCAAGTTTTGTTTATTAGGAATGGGGCCGAGCTTGAGTACAGGAGATGGGAAAGCACAGAGCTGACACCACTTTTATTAAAGGTTGTACAAAAAGACTTTGCTGGGGAAGAGACACTTAAGCATGATGCTGCTAAATAGTCAAAACATATGGTTATGCCGATCTGCTAGATGGCATTTTATGGTACGATTGTCGTATAAAGGTTATTGATGATCGAAAAGAGGATCTAAACCGTCATCGGCTGGAAATACAGTTGGATGTAGCAGGGCTGCAAGCTTTTTTAATCCAAGGAGCAGACGAGGAGAAGGTCGACAATAGAGCGGCTCTTCTAAAATGTGAAGGTTCCCTTCTTTCATTGCGCGAAGCTCAGACCAATTTGGACGTTTTAGAAGTAACTCAGGCTTGACCTTGTCTGAGGCGATTCCAACCCATGCGAGGCAAATATGGTCAGGGTCTCGCGTGAGCACTTCATCCCAATCCGTTTTCACACTTGGAATCATTTCATCCGCATAAACATTTTCACCACCGGCAAGCGCACTAATCTCAGTTAACCAGTTTGTTCCTCCAGGTGTAAAAACTGGCTTAGGCCACCATTCCCAATAGAGCCGCTTTCGTGTAAGGCCTTGTGCGCGCTCCTTGTAGTCATTAAGCAGTGCGTAATAGGTATCCACCACCTTCATTGCCTCCGTACTTGTACCTGTGCGCTTTGCTAAATCATGTAAGCATTGCCCGATTTCCTCCAAAGAATGAGGGTTGTAGACGACATGAGGAATGTTTCGTTCCACAAGAGCGGCTACATTTCGCTCCATGCCTGGTACACTTAGGGATGCCACGACTAAATCAGGCTTCAACGCTTCCACGCGGTCCATATCAATGTTCAAATCAGGACCTAAACGGGGGAGATTCCCAATCGAATCAGGCCAATCAGAGTAGTCATCTACCGCTACTAGGGAGTCAGTTAAGCCTAAGTAGGCTAGTTTTTCAGTGTTACTCGGACAAAGAGAGATGAGTCTCACAAGGCAGTTCCTCCTAACCGCAATAGAGTTAAAAAATGATAATATGAAGTAGAATCGATAGAACAATGCCTAGCAGTCCCCCAAAGAACACTTCAATTGGCTGATGTCCTAGAAGTTCTTTTAATTCTTTACGTTTTTCCGTTTCTTCTTTTTCAGGCCATGATTTTACTTCGGAAACAAGCTTATTAAAATCCGTAACAAGTTGATTAAGGACAGTGGCATGGTAGCCAGCATGACGGCGTACCCCTGTTGCATCAAACATGACAATAATGCCAAAAATCGCTGAAATCGCAAATAATGGGGATTCGAAGCCTTCCTGTAGGCCAATCGCTGTTGCTAAAGCTGTAACAGCGGCTGAATGAGAGCTTGGCATACCACCAGTACTCGTCAAAAGCGTCCAGTCGAACGTACGAGTCGCAATATACGCCAACGGTATTTTTACAAATTGAGCAATTCCAATCGCAAGTAAAGCTGCCCATAAAGGGAAGTTATGAAGAAAGTCCATGTAGGTTTGTCGTCCTTTCTATGCAAGCAAATACATATGTTTTCTATGTGATGGGTGATTTAATACCCAATGTTTTTACGCATCAAACATGCAAACAGAGAAAGCTTGATGTTTAATGGGTAAAATGAGGAGGCGAACATGAGCGCATTGAATGTACCTTGTGAATTTATGACGTTTGTCATTACCTTTAATGAGGGTGATTACTATACATGTCACGATCTATTGGAAGAAATTTGGTTAACTGACCGTCAAAACCTTTTTGTTAAAGGTCTTTTGCAGTTATCTGTCTCCCTTTATCATTATGGGTATGGGAATGTAAAAGGTTCCCGCTCGATGATGAAGGTCAGCTACCATTACTTAGATGGCTACCGTCCTCAGCATTGGGGATTAGATGTGGAACACATTTTAGCATTTATCGTTCGATGTTTGTCAATTATACCACAGGATATTGATTCCGTACCATTTGAAAATGTGAAGGAATTACCGGAATTACCGCGGCTTATTTTAACGGTTCGCCAATAAAATTGGAGTATCTAAATAAAAAGGTTCGCAAGGTATAATGGGGGAAAGGGATCCAAAGACATGAAGGAGGAATTTGATGTATTACGTCAGTCAGTCATCGCCGTTTGAAGGTACACATGAAGCGTTAATCATCGGAATGTTTGAAGGGAATAAGCCGCTTCAAGAGCCGCTTGCTGAGCTCGATAAAAGGATGAATGGGCATTTAAGCACATTAAAAAAAGAGAAACAGCTTCGTACAAAGCTTGGCACCGTAACCGAAATTTTTAGCTTAGGATTACTAAAGAGCCGTGCTCTTTATGCTGTAGGACTCGGCAAAAAAGAAGAGCTGACAGAAGAAAAGCTTCGGCAAAGCTTGGCTGCTGCTGGGAAAAAAATACGTGAGCATCGTATAACAAACGGTGCAGTTTTATTAGACAGCTTTGTGACCGAGAAAATTTTAGCGGAGCAGGTTGGATTTTTAGTAGCGGAAGCCATTGCATTAAGTCTTTATCAACTAGCAGATTATAAGGAAAAAACAAATGAAGTAGAGAAAGAACTACAGTCATTTACAGTTTACAGTAAAAGCACGCAATTATCAGATGCCTTAAAGCGGGGAAAAGTCTATGGAGAAGGTACAAATCTTGCGCGAGGGCTTGTTAATACACCTGGAAATATGCTCACACCTTCTGATCTAGCCGACGAAGCGAGAAAGCTTGCAGTAAGGCATGGCTTTAAGGTGGAGGTGCTTGAACGAGCGGAGATGGAGAAGCTCGGGATGGGGGCGCTCCTTGCTGTAGCCAGTGGCAGTGATCAGCCTCCCAAAATGATTGTTCTTACCTATGAAGGGGCAAAAGAGCAGAAGGATGTTCTCGGGTTTGTTGGAAAAGGCTTAACCTTTGATTCTGGCGGGATTTCAATCAAGCCATCGCAAAGCATGCATGAAATGAAATATGATATGGGAGGAGCAGCTGCGGTGCTCGGAGCGATGGAGATTATCGGCACGCTGAAACCTGAAGTGAACATCCTCGCCGTCATTCCATCGACAGAAAATATGATCAACGGATCAGCCTTAAAGCCAGGTGATGTCATTCGTTCCCTTGCCGGAAAAACGATTGAGGTGCGTAATACTGATGCAGAGGGACGCCTCATTTTAGCTGACGCTGTAACGTATGCAAAACAGCTTGGAGCAACCTATTTGATTGATGTAGCAACTCTGACAGGAGCAGTGATGGTAGCTCTTGGAGACTGCACAACAGGTGCAGTGACGAACAATGAGGAGTGGATGGAGGAAGTACTTGAAGCTTCAGCTGAAACAGGGGAATGGACTTGGCGCTTACCATCCTATGAACCCTATCGGGAGATGCTAAAAACAAGTGATATTGCCGATTTAAATAATGCACCTGGAAGATTAGCGGGAAGCATAACGGCAGGGTTATTTGTTGGGGAATTTGCCGAAGATACACCATGGGTCCATCTAGATATTGCTGGAACGGCCTGGCAATCAAAAGCGACAAATCTCGGTCCTATAGGCGGAACAGGCGTGATGGCTCGAACATTAGCAAGGGTTGCTGAAAATTATAAAAGGTTTTAAAAAAAGAAGGAAAAAATTGAAACTTTTTCTAAGGAATACTCGTCTTACAGAAAAGAGGTAAAAGATAGAAGGGTGTTTCAAATGAAAACGTTAAAGGCGTGGAAATGGAGTATCGCGTTTAGTTGCTTTTTTCTTCTTGTCGGTTGTTCTACCGAAGTGAATGAGCAGGAAATTATGGCACAATATGATCAAATCTTAATCGCATCGTCTGAATTGTTTCGTTACCATGTTAAGGAAGAGGACAGCTATTACAATGAACAGTACCAAACTGTTGGCGAGGTTTATTCTTTGTTAGAGGACATAATGACCGATGAAGCGGTTGAACAGCTCATCAATAGTATCTTTATCCGTGAAGATAATCGTTTGTTCTATAATAACCATTTTACGGGTTACTTAGAGGAGGCTAATTTCTTCTCGATTGAGCAAAATGATATGTCTGATTTTTATGTAGCTGTAAGGGAGTCAATCGTGAACCCTGGTTTACGGATGCTGCACATGGACCAGCTTACCCTTGAACAAAGAGGGAGTACCATTACCGTAAACGGATCGAATGTCCCCGTTTATTTTTATGAAGAAGATGACCTTTACTCATCTCAGTACTATGGCCTTCTTGGCTACCCATCACAAGATTACTTGACGTTTTCATTTTCTTTCATAAAAAAAGGGGATAAATTAAAGATGAATGACTATGAGATTACTGCATTTTAACAGAAACCCTCATGAACGGCTCGCTCTTCCCACTGGGATGAAAATACACACCATTCCAATGAAGGTGGTGCGAGCGGAAGTGCTTCATTGCCTCACCAACTTGTGCTGAAGCTCTTCACAGAAAAAGGGGATGGGACCTAACGAACGTGTATGATTGAAAATGCGAACAATGCATAACCTTAGCGAAGGATATTTCCGAAGCGAATGCGATGCAGCAACGATCATGACGTTCGGATTTCTTACCAAAAAAAACTCTTTTGTCCCAACCCAAGAAAAAAAGCAGCCGATTCGGCTGCTTTTTCACTTTTACTCCACGCTCTATACGGCTTGGTTTCTGTTTTGAACAGGGAGTCTTTTTTGTACGGTG
>NZ_ANNK01000044.1 GCF_000334155.1 Halalkalibacterium ligniniphilum
GTGATATTGCCGATTTAAATAATGCACCTGGAAGATTAGCGGGAAGCATAACGGCAGGGTTATTTGTTGGGGAATTTGCCGAAGATACACCATGGGTCCATCTAGATATTGCTGGAACGGCCTGGCAATCAAAAGCGACAAATCTCGGTCCTATAGGCGGAACAGGCGTGATGGCTCGAACATTAGCAAGGGTTGCTGAAAATTATAAAAGGTTTTAAAAAAAGAAGGAAAAAATTGAAACTTTTTCTAAGGAATACTCGTCTTACAGAAAAGAGGTAAAAGATAGAAGGGTGTTTCAAATGAAAACGTTAAAGGCGTGGAAATGGAGTATCGCGTTTAGTTGCTTTTTTCTTCTTGTCGGTTGTTCTACCGAAGTGAATGAGCAGGAAATTATGGCACAATATGATCAAATCTTAATCGCATCGTCTGAATTGTTTCGTTACCATGTTAAGGAAGAGGACAGCTATTACAATGAACAGTACCAAACTGTTGGCGAGGTTTATTCTTTGTTAGAGGACATAATGACCGATGAAGCGGTTGAACAGCTCATCAATAGTATCTTTATCCGTGAAGATAATCGTTTGTTCTATAATAACCATTTTACGGGTTACTTAGAGGAGGCTAATTTCTTCTCGATTGAGCAAAATGATATGTCTGATTTTTATGTAGCTGTAAGGGAGTCAATCGTGAACCCTGGTTTACGGATGCTGCACATGGACCAGCTTACCCTTGAACAAAGAGGGAGTACCATTACCGTAAACGGATCGAATGTCCCCGTTTATTTTTATGAAGAAGATGACCTTTACTCATCTCAGTACTATGGCCTTCTTGGCTACCCATCACAAGATTACTTGACGTTTTCATTTTCTTTCATAAAAAAAGGGGATAAATTAAAGATGAATGACTATGAGATTACTGCATTTTAACAGAAACCCTCATGAACGGCTCGCTCTTCCCACTGGGATGAAAATACACACCATTCCAATGAAGGTGGTGCGAGCGGAAGTGCTTCATTGCCTCACCAACTTGTGCTGAAGCTCTTCACAGAAAAAGGGGATGGGACCTAACGAACGTGTATGATTGAAAATGCGAACAATGCATAACCTTAGCGAAGGATATTTCCGAAGCGAATGCGATGCAGCAACGATCATGACGTTCGGATTTCTTACCAAAAAAAACTCTTTTGTCCCAACCCAAGAAAAAAAGCAGCCGATTCGGCTGCTTTTTCACTTTTACTCCACGCTCTATACGGCTTGGTTTCTGTTTTGAACAGGGAGTCTTTTTTGTACGGTGCCATAGACGCGATGGGCGACAACTGCTGCTAAAATGGTTACAATAATGTCTTTAATCAGCGGTGCCACCATCCAAGTCCAAGCCATGTAATAGGAAAACCCTTCAGGGGCGTCGGCGATCGTAATGAAGGCAAAGTACATATAATTTGTTCCAAGAACATAATTTATGATTAGCCCCGCAAAACATGCAACGAAAAAGGTTTGAATCGATTTTTCACTGCTTCGCTCAATGATTTTACCCGTAACGTAAGCCACTAAAATAAATGATAGCAAAAAACCGAATGTTGGGCTAATAAATGTACGAAGTCCGCCTGAAAATTGAGAAAAAACGGGGAATCCAGCAAGGCCAACGAGCAGGTAAATAACCATCGCTAATGCCCCGCGTTTACTCCCTAATAATGCCCCAGCTAAAATTGAAAAAAGGGTTTGAAGTGTGACAGGGACCCCTCCAATGACTAAATAAGGGGCTAAGTTTGCACCGATGGCCATTAAAGCAGCAAACATTGGGAGCATGACTAGGTCAATCGTTTGAAACTTCCGTCTTGATGTTGACATATGTTCACCTCTAACGAATGATGGTTAACATAAGAATAAAAAACGTTTCTAATCTTGTCAACATATCGAAATATTCAGTTTACAAAGACATTTCAATGATTAGCTGATCATTGCTTTAAAAACCGTTACAATATGATCGAGAGAAGGAGGAATGAGCATGGAAGAAATACAACGGCCTGCTGGTTTTTGGATTCGCCTGGGAGCCTCGATTTTAGACTCGCTTGTCATTTCGATTCCGATTTTTGTTATCGGTTTTATAATTGGAATGTCTCAAGATGTGCTTGAAGGAATCCAAGGGCTTACAAATGTTTTATATTCACTTATTGTTCCAGTTATTTGGGCTGGGTATACAGTTGGTAAGCGTGTGTGCGGGATTCGAATTGTGAAGGTTGATGGTTCCAATGTTGGGATTGGGACGATGCTCCTGCGGGTAATTGTGGCGGGGTTTGTCTATGTAATAACGCTGGGGATTGCTGCCATAGTAAGTGCATTTATGGTTGCCTTTCGCAAAGATAAACGATCTGTTCACGACTTGATCGCCAATACGTATGTAACCTTTAATAAACCAGAGGAAGCAACAAGTCCTTATCACCAAAATTAAAATAGCGCCAAACATGAAAAGGAGCACTTGCTAATGAGCAGCTGCTCCTTTTTCTAAGGCATTGGAACTCACCAGTGGCTTACATTGATTATTTGACAGCGTCTTTTAATTGTTTGCCAGCTTTAAAGGCAGGTGTTTTTGTTGCAGCAATCTCAATTTCTTCACCAGTTTGTGGGTTGCGTCCTTTTCGAGCGGCGCGCTCTCTTACTTCAAAGTTACCAAAGCCAATAATTTGCACGGTTTCCCCTTTTGATAGTGTTTCAGTAATCAGTTCAAAAGCGGTATTAAGTGCTTGACCTGCATCCTTTTTAGAAAGCTGAGCTCGTTCTGCAACCTGCTGAATCAATTCCGTTTTATTCATACCAATGATTCCTCCCAATTTTTTAGTGAACTAGCATTCGTAGTGCTAACAGCATTTCCACTTTTTAGATACTTATACATAAAAGCATATTAACGATTTACTTTTTAATAGGTTGGGATTTAAGGTGAAGACGGTACAAGGTGGCGTTCACTTCACCTCCTAACACGAGAATTAAACCACTTAGGAAAAACCAAAGCATGAGGATAATAACCCCGCCTAGACTACCATATGTTGCTGTATAATTTCCGAAATTGCTAATGTAAACAGAAAATCCATACGAAATCAATTGCCATCCGGTTGTTGCAAATATAGCCCCAACCATCACATCTCGCAAACGAAGATGAACGTTCGGAGCAAGGGCATAGAGCACCATTAAGACAATGGTCATTAAGCCAATTCCAATTACCCAGCGCAAGATTTGTAAGAAGGAGGCGGTATCAGAAGGTAAAAGGAAAAACGTCTCAAGTGTCTCAATAATTACATGTCCAAAAACAGGCATGAGAAGGGTTGCGACAATAACGATAATCATACCAAGTGTCATGACAATCGATAAAATGCGTAGCTGAAAAAAATGACGTGTCTCTTCAATGTTATACGCACGATTAATGGAGCGAATCAGAGCATTCACACCATTTGATGCTGACCAAACGGTTGCTAAAATACCGATGGAAAGCAGTCCACCTTGAGGTTCAGTAACGACTTCTAAGACCGTGGCGGTAAAGAGTTCTCCTAGTTCACCTGGAATGTAGTCATTGACAAATTCGTAAAGCTGGCCTGGATTCAATGGAAAGTAAGGAAGAAGAGCCAGCATAAAAATCATCAGCGGAAAAATCGAGAGCATAAAATAATAAGCGAGTGTTGCAGCCCAATCTAGCAATGGATCTTTTTTTACTTGTTCAAAAAATTGTTGAAAAAAGGGACGTTTGATCATCATAAGGACTCCTTTTAAAATGGTTAGCAAAGATAGAACACTTTCGTTGAACGCCTCCTTCCCTGTTCCTCTGCGGTTTTTAGAATGATAGATGAAGGGGCAGGTCGTTCGTAACGACAGTTGAATGATAAAGGTATATGAAAAATAAACGGATAATGTATGCTTGCAGGGATTTATTTATGTCTTCCCCTTCCCCAGTAAAAATCAAACTTGTGTATAATGAGGGATATCATACAACAAGAACGCTAAATAAGGAGGATGAAAATGAACCGGACAAAATTATTGCTTCGAACATCTGCCATCTATGCATTAATTGGCACGTTTATTGGATCTCATATGGCTGGGGCTGGTTCAATGCTATTTCGGGCCATTCATGCACACATTCTCGTTGTGGGATGGCTCTCGCTGTTTGCTTTTGCAATCTTTTATCGAGTATTTGCCATTCCAAAGCATTCAAAAATGGCCAACGTTCAAGTATGGACTGCATTTTTTGGGACTTTTGGACTTACGTTTGGCATGTATTTATATTATTTTGATCCAGCCATTTTACCAAGCGTAGTTTATCTCATTTTTTATATCGTCGGTGGAACGGTATTAGTCGTTAGCTTTATCCTTTTTGCAGTTATGACCTATATGTTTGGTGGAGTCATTAAAGAAAAAGAATAGGAGGGAACGTATGCAAACCGTTTATTCTGCGAAAGAAGGAAAAACCATATGGGTGATTTTAATCAGCCTTGCCATTGCAAACCTGGTGTTGATTGATTCCGATTTTCAGTTTCTCCCTTATGTTCTTCTCGCCGTATTTTTTGTGGCGTTGTTTATGAAATACCGTTTAACGGTTTCTGCGCGCACAGTGACCTTTGAAATTCATATCTTTGGGGTGAATGTGTTAAAGCGAGTCATTGAGGCAACTAAAATAAAGAGTGCCTACTTTATGAAAATGGGACGAGGTCACACTGTGTTATTTCTAATGAAAAGGGGAATCCGTTTAAAGCTTACCCGCTTTTCACCTGATTCCTTTCATGAGGACCTCTATCGATTTGCTCAGCGTCATGAGATTCCAATTCATTCTGTAGGATTTTATGAGCCTCCTAATGAAGAAAACGAAAGGGAATCTGAAATGACCTCGAAACCTTAGACAGTTGTCCGTTGATCTACTATACTAGAGGCAAGCTGGTACGAGAAACCACTGGTACGAGAAACCACCGGCAGAGAATTGCATTCACCAGTAATAAATGGGAACTCGTTCGAAAATACAGTTTTGAAAGGGTTAATGAAAGTGTGAGCGAGAGAACTTTTAGGTTTGGGATACGATCCTCGGGCTCTGTCCCTTTATAATACTCAAAAAGGAGAGTTTGTTATGCCAACAGTAGAAAGCTTTGAATTAGATCATACGATTGTAAAAGCTCCGTTTGTTCGTCCTTGCGGGGTACACAAGGTTGGTACAGATGGAGAAGTAAATAAGTTTGATGTTCGCTTTTTTCAACCGAATAAGCAAGCCATGAAGCCAGATGTCATTCATACATTGGAGCATCTGCTTGCCCTCAATATTCGCCGTTTTGCCGAGGAGTATGATCATTTTGACATCATTGATTTATCACCAATGGGTTGCCAAACTGGCTTTTATTTAATCGTCAGCGGTTCTCCGTCTGTTGAAGAAATCCTCGATGTACTTGAAAAAACAATGACGTATTCAATTGAGCTAGAAGAGGTTCCGGCTGCAAATGAAAAGCAGTGCGGTCAAGCGAAGCTCCATGATTTAGAAGGAGCAAAAAAGTTAATGAACTATTGGCTTGAACATGATCGTCAATCTTTAAAAAAAGTGTTTGCTTAAAGCCCAAGTTTACTCGTCCGCCCTCGTAAATTGAGGGTGGTTTTTTTGTAGATTAAACGTAACATTTTTTCCCCTAAGTGTTTGGAACTATCGGTCAACGAAGTCTTAGTTACAAGTGCGAGCAGTAAAGGCTTAAGCAAGGATTATGATCTAGCTTCTAACCGAGTTTGATGTCCTCTATGTCTTTAATATCAGCTTTTAGTACTTCCTCCATAATATGAAGTGCCCACTGATTGGCCGCTTCTGAATTTGAAGCAATCGTGTCCTTTGGTATGACAATTGTGTAATCTCTCATGTACGCATCATTAGCGGTAAATTGGACACACATGTTTCCTGCGACCCCTGTAATGATGAGGTTCTTAATCCCTAAGTGATGAAGCAATAGTTCAAGAGGTGTTTGAAAAAAACCGGAATAGGATGGCTTAAGTATAAAAAAATCATCATCATTTGGCATGAGGATTTCTGCAATCGATCGCCCGCGTACATCATTCTTAAGACAATGTTCAATTAATTGACGGAAATCAGATTGCCATTTTCCATAATTGTCATTCACATAAATGACAGGAACATTTACGCTTTTTGCTCGTTCTTTTAATTTTGCAATCTTTTTAGCTGCAGGAAGTGCATGTTGAAACAGTTTCTCGCCATCTTCAAATTCAAAATCACTAATCATATCAATGACAATCAATGCAGACTTTGCTTTTGCTTCCTCAAGCTTTATTGTCTCATGCTTCAATGAAATCTCTCCTTTTATTAAAGATAGAGGGTCTTATTTTACCGTTAAACTAGTTTTGAAATAAGCAATCTGATGGTATATACATACCCGGGCTTAAAAACAATTGAAACATAGGAAAAGGAGAATGGTTGCTAAATTTTTGTCTTTAGTGTCTTTAGATTGTAGCAAGTTCGCAAGCCGAGCTGCAACAGGAGTCAGGTAGACACAATGGTTGGCTTTTTGAATAAAATAAGGATTATGTCCCTATGCTGATTATGATATGATAGACAAAATGTAAGTACACAGTTATGTGTAAGAATCTCCAAATAAATCATTCAAACTGTTTTTCAATGGAAGGGGAAAGAAGAATGGAGAGAAAAGCGCTTGAAGTATTGCAAATAATAGAGGATAACGGGCGGGTGTCGATTTCCACCTTGGCAAAGATGATTGATGCAACGGAAGAGGAAACAGAGAAAATTTTGAAAACGCTCGAAGAAGAGAAAGTCATTTTAACATATTCAGCGGTTATTGATTGGAGTAAGGTCAAAGAAGTAGAGACCGTGACGGCGATGATCGATGTGAAGGTTACACCGCAACGAGGCGTTGGCTTTGACGAAGTGGCTGAGCGAATTTACAGATTCCCTGAAGTTAAAGCGCTTTATCTAATGTCAGGAGCGTACGATCTATCGGTCGTCATTGAAGGAAAGACGATGTCAGAAATTGCTCGTTTCGTCTCAGAAAAATTATCAACCATCGATTCTGTTCTTTCAACAACGACGCATTTTCAATTAAAGAAATACAAGCATGACGGCGTTGTATTTGAAGAAGACGAAGATGATAAACGAATTGTGGTGACACCATGATGACATCTTCAACACAACAAAGCACACGTCTATCGAAGCGTGTTTCATCCATAAAACCATCGGGTATTCGTCGTTTTTTTGATCTGGCATCAAAGATGGAGAATATTATTTCTCTCGGTGTCGGTGAGCCTGATTTTGTAACGCCTTGGAATGTCCGTGAAGCGAGTATTTCTTCAATGGAACGCGGTTTTACTGCCTATTCAGCAAATGCAGGCATTATCGAGCTCCGTGAAGCGATTGCTCATTACTTATATGAACGATTTCATGTTCGCTATGATCCAGAAACAGAGATCCTTGTTACCGTCGGCGCAAGTGAAGCCATTGATATTGGCATGCGTACGATATTAGATGATGGGGATGAAGTGATTATTGTTGAGCCTACCTTTGTCTCATACGCCCCATTAGTGACAATGGCTGGTGGTGTCCCGGTCCCAGTCGGTACAAAAATTGAAGACAACTTTCAAGTAAGTGCTGCGCAAATTGAAGCAGTCATTACACCAAGAACGAAGGCAGTTATGCTGTGCTTCCCGAACAATCCAACGGGATCAATCATGGGTAGAGAAGAGCTTGAAAAAATTGCTAAGGTTGCTGAAAAGCACGACTTGATTGTTTTTTCAGATGAAATTTATGCTGAGCTTACCTATGATGCTGAGCATGTTTCCTTTGCTACCTTGGAAGGCATGCGAGACCGGACGATTTTAATTTCTGGTTTTTCGAAAGCATTTGCGATGACAGGCTGGCGTCTTGGCTATGTTGCTGCGCCCCCTGATTTATTAGGAGCGATGCTGAAAATCCATCAATATAGTTTAATGTGTGCGCCAACAATGGCTCAACATGGTGCCCTTGAAGCCTTAAAAAGCGGAATGGAAGACATGCGTAAAATGGTGCAATCCTACAAGCAACGGCGGAACTTTGTTGTGAAATCGTTTGCGGAAATTGGCTTGACATGTCATACGCCAGGCGGGGCTTTTTATGCATTCCCATCCGTCAAAAATACGGGGCTGACTTCAGAGGAATTTGCTGAAAAGCTTCTCCTTCAAGAACGTGTTGCGGTCGTACCTGGTAACGTTTTTGGAGAGGGAGGAGAAGGGCATATTCGCTGTTCGTACGCTACATCAATGGAAAATTTAGAAGCCTCCATTGAGCGAATTGGTCGCTTTATTAAGCAATACCAATAAGCTGAGAACCACGCTCTTTGTCGGCGTGGTTTTTTCATGCTAGAAACAACAGCATAAGTTGGTTATTTTTCATGTAACAAAAAAAGACTGACTCAATGGGAGTTTCTCACTCAACTTTATGAAGATCGAGTAAGTGGGTCCTCATGAGTCAACCTCTTCTAAAGGGGGAATACATCTTACATATAGGTATGCCCATTACGATTTAAATGTATACACTTCTTTAGAGGGAAGTTGCGTTTGTGTTCTTGGCTGAAACACGGTAAAATTTTCAACAACTTATACTTTACGATGAGGATGTGAAACAATGAGCCTCGCACGCGTGAAAAAGGAAAACCCATTAATTCATTGCATGACCAATGTAGTGGTCACAAATTTCACCGCGAATGGATTACTCGCCCTAGGTGCATCTCCTGTTATGGCCTATGCTAAAGAGGAAGTTGAGGACATGGCAAAAGTATCAGGTGCCCTTTTGTTAAACATTGGAACGCTGTCAGTTGAACAAATTGATGCAATGATTCTTGCAGGAAAAGCAGCAAATCATGCAGGTGTACCTGTCGTTCTAGATCCCGTTGGGGCAGGAGCAACACCTTTTCGTACGGAGATGACAAAGCGTATCCTTGAAGAAGTAGATATTTCAATTATACGTGGGAATGGCGGGGAGGTTGCCGCATTAATTGGTGAAGCGGGAAAGGTGAAAGGGGTGGATGGGACTATTGAAAGTGACCCCCTTGTCCTTGCTAAAAAAGCTGCCACTAATCTAGACTGTATTGTTTCGGTTACAGGAGAAGTCGATGTGGTAAGTGATGGGCAACAAACGCTTACTGGCTACAATGGACATCCATGGTTAACAAAGGTTGTTGGTACAGGCTGCCTGCTAGGTGCGGTCGTTGCTTCATTTGCTGCTGTGTCAAAAAGTGATTTGCTTGAGGCAACATCCTATTCATTGGCTTATTACGGGGTGTCTGCTGAGAAAGCATTTGCAGAGACAAGCGATAAAGGCTTAGGGAGCTTTCAACAGGCGTTTATCAATCAGCTTGGGCGCGTAACGGATGAAGACGTTCATGCACTACGCCGAAGAGAACGATAGGAGATTTAAGAAGGAAGAGGCGACAACATGAGTAAAGAGTTTGCAGAAATACCGTTGCCGTCATTTTTACAGACGGCTTTACAAGCAATGAACATCAATACGCCGACAGACATTCAAGCAAAAATGATCCCAGAAGCACTGGCTGGTCAAACGGTCGTTGCTCGATCACAAACAGGCACAGGAAAAACATTAGCCTATTTGCTACCAATGCTCGCCAAGGTTAAGGAAGAAGAGCATAAAACACAAGCCCTTGTTCTTGTGCCGACCCAAGAGCTGGCCATGCAAATATTTGAGGTAGCAAAGGCATTAACAGCAGGAACGAATCTCACGGTTGGAACCTTTATCGGCGGGGCGAACATTAAGAGGCAAGTGGAAAAGCTGAAAAAGCAAAAGCCCCATGTTGCCATCGGAACTCCTGGCCGTTTGCTTGAATTGATCGAATTAAAAAAGTTAAAGGTACAAGATGTGACGGTCCTTGCAGTTGATGAAGTTGACCGTATGCGTGGAGATGCTCATGCATGGCAGGCGTTTGAACAGGTAGCAAAGCGAGTTGGCCGTGAGTGTCAATATCTGTTTGTATCAGCAACGCTACCAGAAAATTTTACCGAGCAAATTTCCGATTATGTCTCATTTCCTGTTCAGCTTGAAGCTGAGGGTTCAAAGTTAGAGACTGAACGAGTGAAGCATTATTATGTAACGTGCGAAGAGCGTGAGCGGATCGATGTGGCGCGAAAAGTGATTCATCATGAGAATATCAAGCGAGGCATCGTCTTTGTGAATCGGTTAGAAAAAGTCGCAGAGACGACAGAAAAGCTCAATTATAGAGGGATCAAGGCAGCTGCCCTTTCATCTGATCAGTCAAAGCAAGAACGTGAGCATGCCTTGAATGGATTTCGGCAAGGAACGATTCAGATTTTAGTCGCTTCTGATGTGGCTGCACGGGGGCTAGATGTAGAAGATGTCACGCATATTATTCAGCTTGAAGCACCAAGCCAAGGAGACATGTATTTGCATCGTGCGGGAAGAACGGGACGCATGGGTAAGTCTGGCAAGGTCATTACCCTTTTGTCAGCAAGGGAAATGTTTAAGCTGAAAAAGTATGAAACGGAGCTTGGCTTAAAATTGGAAAGAAGGTTCCTAGCTTATGGGAAGCTTTCTGATCAACCAGTAAAAACCAAACAATTTGAACAGCATACGTCGAACCATAAAAACAAACGATGAGCGCTTCATCGTTTGTTTTTATGTGAAAAGGGGACATAGCTTCAGTGAAAGTTAATAAAACAATGGAGTTCTTCCGCTGATGCCACCTTAATTGAAATGGCATACAGAATGATTGAACAACTCATTTTCATCCCAGTAGGAAGAGCGAGTCACTCATGCTCGTTTCTGTTATCCTAAGAAAGCATAAAATCATTTTTGCGCAAAGTAACAAGCTGTGTTAAAATTAATAAGTTAATAAATAGTTAGGAGATGTTTTTGTATGTCAAATTATGAAGTAGGCAGCGTAGTAGAAGGAAAAGTAACAGGGATTAAGCCATTTGGTGCATTCGTTGCAATCGACGGTGAAAAGCAAGGCTTGGTTCATATTTCTGAGGTAGCTCACGGCTTCGTTAAAGATATTAACGATGTTCTTTCTGTCGGAGATGAAGTACAAGTGAAAGTTATGTCTATCGACGAAGAGTCTGGAAAAATCTCTCTTTCCATCCGTGCGACTCAACCAGCTCCAGAACGTCCAGCACGCCCAAGTAAGCCACGCAGCAACAACACAGCTGGCCCGCGTAACAGTAAGCCGCAGCAACAAAAAGGACAAGGCTTTAACACACTTGAAGATAAGCTTAAAGAGTGGTTAAAGCAGTCAAATGAAATTCAAGCTGATCTTAACAAGCGTGCGAAAAAGTAATTATTGTTGAAGTGCTCATCTTTATGAGTGCTTCTTTTTTTCTATGGAAAAGGGGACGGAGCTTCAGTTCAAGTTGATGAAACAATGAAGTGCTTCCGCTCACACCCCTTCATTGAAAGGTAGCACAGCGTTGCATGACGAACTCGTTTCCATCTCAGTGGGAAGAGGGCTCCGCTCATGCAGGATTCAATGGAAAAGGGGACGGAGCTTCAGTTCAAGTTGATGAAACAATGAAGTGCTTCCGCTCACAATACCTTGAATAAAACAAAGGGATGAAATGGCTCATCCCTTTGTTTTATCTATCGATGATTGTTAACGTTGTGGTTCAGGACTTCGCTCCAACTCTTCATCCGGCTTAAACAATAATGAAATACAATATAAACCAGATAAACCAACAAGTGCATAAATCACGCGTGAAAATGCTGCTGCTTGGCCACCGAAAATGGCTGCCACTAAGTCAAACCGGAAAAATCCAATTAACCCCCAGTTAATGGCACCGATAATGGTTAAAGCAAGGGCAAAACGTTGCAATCCGCTCATAGTTATTCACCTCCGTTATAAAGGGATGGGCACAACCCAAAGGAAGGTGTGCTTCATGTATTAGCATGAGGCTTGTGGCGGTCAAATATACATAAAAGGTAGGGGAGGCTGATTCGTTTACATTCCGTCATCTTTTGGTCATAATAAATAAGAAAAGCGAAGGAGGAAAGGGCATGAATCCATTTGAATTTAGAAACCCAACCAAACTAATCTTTGGTGCGGATCAAACAGATGCTCTTGCTGAAGAGTTTAAAAAATATGGGAAGCGTGTCTTGCTTGTCTATGGCGGTGGTAGCATTAAGCGTAACGGCTTGTATGACCAAGTCATAAATCAGCTGAATGAGGGAGGAGCCTCGGTCACTGAATTATCTGGTGTCGAGCCAAACCCACGTTTAACAACGGTACATAAAGGGATTGACCTATGCAAAGAAAATGAGATTGATTTTATTTTAGCGGTCGGTGGCGGGAGTGTCATCGATGCGGTTAAAGCCATTGCAGTCGGTGCCAAATATGAAGGAGACGTTTGGGATATTATTACGAAAAAAGCGACCGCTGAAGCAGCCCTTCCGTTTGGAACGATTTTGACACTAGCGGCTACCGGAACTGAAATGAATCCTAATTCTGTGATTACGAACTGGGAAACCAATCAAAAGCTTGGCTGGAACAGCCCCCTTGTCTACCCTGCCTTTTCGATTTTAGACCCGAAAAATACGATCACCGTTCCACGAGATCAAACGGTGTATGGCATGGTTGACATGATGAGTCACGTGATTGAAACCTATTTTCACAAAGTGGATAATACACCATTACAGGACCGGATGTGCGAGTCCGTTCTTACAACCGTCATTGAAACGGCTCCAAAGCTACTAGATGATCTTGAAAACCTTGACCACCGGGAAACGATTTTACTTTCTGGTACGATGGCGTTAAACGGTGTCTTATCAATGGGAGCAAGAGGGGACTGGGCGACTCATAATATTGAGCATGCCGTATCAGCCGTGTATGATATCCCTCATGCGGGGGGGCTTGCGATCATTTTCCCTCATTGGTTAAGGTATAGCCTTGATGAAAAAATTGAACGCCATGTCCAGTTGGCGACTCGTGTTTTTCATGTTGATCCAACAGGGAAAACGGATCGTGAAATTGCTCTTGAAGGCATCGAAAGACTCAGTGCATTTTGGACAGAAATCGGTGCACCGAATCGCCTAAAGGATTATGACATTGATGACAGTCAAATTGAGCGGATGGCAGAAATTGCTGCTTCTCGAGGTGAATTTGGAAACTTTAAACGGTTAAACAAAGAAGATGTGGTGAACATTTTAACAGCTGCTCTATAAAGCACTGTCCCCTCTAGCATTAAAAATTGTTAGAGGGTTTTTTAGCTCAAAAAATGCATGTCATAAAAGAGTGAGAATGGTCTTTTTTTGGGCTTAGTATCAAGGTTTTTTAAACTTTTCTTCAGTAAAACGCTTACAATGTTTGTGCGATCTTGATTCTTTAAAAACAATTCTATAAAGTGTAAATGAACTGAAATTTTATGAGGAAAAAGGAGGGCTTTGAGATGAGTGAAAAGGTAACATTTGATTACTCAAAAGCACTGAGCTTCTTCAGTCAACACGAAGTGGATTATTTGCAAGGTGCGGTGAAAGCTGCACACGAAGCTTTACATAATGGAACAGGTGCAGGAAATGACTTTTTAGGCTGGATCGATCTACCAAAAGCTTATGACCGAGAAGAGTTTGCTCGAATTAAGCAAGCAGCCGAAAAGATTAAAGGAGACTCTGACGTTTTACTCGTCATCGGGATTGGTGGCTCATATTTAGGAGCGAGAGCAGCGCTTGAAGCACTGAATCATTCCTTTTATAACATCCTTGATGACAAGGAACGGAAATCACCACAGGTCTTTTTTGTTGGGAATAACATTAGTTCAACGTATGTGAAGGATCTCCTCGGTCTGCTTGAGGGCAAGGATGTATCGCTGAATGTCATTTCAAAATCAGGTACAACAACAGAGCCTGCCATTGCCTTCCGAATTTTCCGTGACTTCCTCGAAAAGAAATATGGAAAAGAAGAAGCATGCAAGCGCATTTATGCGACAACGGATAAAGAAAAAGGCGCGTTAAAAACCCTTGCAAATGAAGAAGGCTATGAAACGTTCATTATTCCTGATGATGTCGGTGGCAGGTTTTCCGTTCTGACGGCTGTTGGATTGCTGCCGATTGCTGTAAGTGGGCTTGACATTGACGCCCTAATGAAAGGTGCAGCAGATGCGAGTGACGATTTTAACAATCCGAACCTAGCGGAGAACCAAGCGTATCAATATGCAGCTGTACGTAATGCGTTTTATGGCAAAGGGAAGTCCATTGAATTGCTTGTTAACTATGAGCCAGCTCTTCAGTATTTTTCTGAATGGTGGAAGCAGCTTTTTGGCGAAAGTGAAGGAAAGGATGGAAAGGGATTGTTCCCAGCCTCTGTTAATTTCTCCACAGACCTTCATTCCATGGGACAGTATGTTCAGGATGGGCGTCGTGACCTTTTTGAGACGGTGTTAAATGTAGAAAAGGTTCGCGAAGAAATAGTGATTGAAAAAGATGAGCTAGATCTTGACGGTTTAAATTACTTAACCGGTAAAACGATGGATTTCGTGAACAAAAAAGCATTTGAAGGCACAATGCTTGCTCACACGGATGGGGGCGTACCAAACCTTATCGTCAACATTCCTGAATTAAATGAGTACCATTTTGGTTATCTTCTTTATTTCTTTGAGAAAGCATGCGGCCTAAGTGGTTATTTGCTTGGTGTTAATCCGTTTGACCAAGAAGGGGTTGAAGCTTACAAGAAAAATATGTTTGCCCTTCTCGGAAAGCCAGGTTTTGAAGCAGAAAAAGCAGAATTAGAAAAACGCTTAAAATAAAGAACGTTGATTAAAAGGGTCTGACTCCTTCATCTTAGGGAGTAGGCCCTTTTTGCCCGTTTACTTGCAGTGACCTTCATTAACGTTAGACGGAGGGATGTTCTCAAGACAGGAGTGTAGTTTTCATGCTACACATAATGAACATGAACTTCGGCAAAACTAACCGTATCCCTTATTGGAGAAAGGATGACGGTGATGATCGAACTCCAGTCTACAGTTGAAAACAAAGAATTTAAGCTAAAGGATCTTGAAGATAAGCTCAAACCTCTCGGCTATACGATTGGAGGAGGTTGGGAGTATGATCACGGCTACTTTGATTACAAGATTGATGAAGATGCAGGCTATACATTTTTACGTCTACCGTTTAAAGCAACGGACGGTGAAATTGGCGAGCGAGGTGTTGTTGTTCAGCTTGGTAAGCCATTTTTAATCAATCATAAAATTAATCAAGGCTTAGATAATCACGTAAATCCGTTTAACGGTCTAATGGATATGAATGCAGCGAGCTTTGTCAATCAGTTCTCTGAGCCTGTGGATAAGGATGCAACGATTGACCAGAAATACATGCCGATTGCTAAAAGCCTGATTCAAGAGCTAGAGATGACATTGCTCTATTGAAGACGTAAAATGAGGAGCAACTGATCCTCAGGTTTAACAAGTATGATGATTTGCAAGCAGTTTATCAACATTGCGCCGTTTAAAAAGATAATAATGACGAAGAGTTTAACGAGAAACGGGGTTTTTCGAACCAACGAACGGAGCGTTGCAGATGTTGCATCCAATGTTTCCACCTTTCATTACACCTTTCAGTATAGCCAAGCCCTTGCCCAATCAACCAAGGGCTGATAAGATTAAAACGGAAAAGGGACGGGGAGGATATTGTTGGATGATCGATGCACTTGTGTTTGCTTTTGCAATGTTTTGTGGCTGGGTCGTGTTTGACACCGTCAAACACCGAAGGCTATCTTTGGAGATTGTTATGAGCGCTCTCGTGGTAGCTGTCATTGCTGGAATTGGCTGGCTGCTGCTTGACCTGATTTTCTAAACTGAATACAAAAAGGAATTGCAAAAACCAAGAAATTTTCATATAATAAGCATGTCGCCAAAATACAAGGGGCATTAGCTCAGCTGGGAGAGCGTTTGGCTGGCAGCCAAAAGGTCAGCGGTTCGATCCCGCTATGCTCCATCGATTAAACAACCGATCAGAAGTCGGTTGTTTTTTTGTCTTTCAGGAGTTGGAGAGCTAGTCGCTTTTGAAGCGGACACAGATTCCTTTATATTTGAAAAAAGATACGTTTGTAGGGTAGAAGTGGACGGAGGAGTCGCTATTTGCAGAAAAATGGATCATGGACAGTCGTGTTGACGAAATAAGCGCTCCTGAGTCCAGATTGGTTAAAGGCAAGTGAGCTTTTTCGCAAATAGAGGATTCCATGTCTGTTTAAAAAAGCAAGGAGAATTTTTTGGGGAACAAAAAATTTCAAATGGAAAATTCAAACGATGAAAAGCGATGAGGCGTTTGGTACTGACTTGACCGATGAGCGATCATACTTTCAACGAATACACGACAGGGATGTGTGTAACGGATTCCCAATCAGAAGTACGATAACAGTGCAGTATTCATTAATTTTTTTCCACTTTTATGAAAAGGTTTGCTTAATTGCTTCAGCTTATAAGCGCGTGCCCTCTCTTTTCCGCTTGCTACGCTTAGAATTTGTAGCTCAACTCGTTTATGTAAGATGCGTCTGGCATGACGAGTGCTTTTCCTTAGGTGGTTCGCAATCTCAAGTGGGGTAACTGGACGTAGTAAACGATGTGCAAAACGTACAACCGCTGCTTCCAGCCATGACAGGTCGGGTTAGAAAAGTCGCAGACACTACTATAATGCTAATAAATTACACCCAACGTCCGTGATTCTCACTACCCGTTTACATTGACAACAAACCACATTTCTTTTTAACTATATTTAAGAGACTATACTAAGAAATTGGAGCAATTACATGATGTATAAAAATTTAGAAGAGTCTATCCTCGATTTGGAAAAGAACGGACATTTGATTCGTGTTCACGAAGAAGTTGACCCATATCTTGAAATGGCTGCGATTCACATGAAAGTTCATGAGGCTGGAGGACCTGCGTTGTTATTTGAAAATGTAAAAGGTACAAAATTTCGCGCAGTATCCAACCTTTTTGGTACAGTAGAACGCAGTAAGTTTCTTTTTCGTAGCACACTAGAAGCGGTACAAAATGTCATCAATCTGCGCAATGATCCGATGAAAGCTTTAAAAAATCCATTTAAGCACATTGGAACTGGCTTAGCTGCTTATAAAGCGCTGCCTTTAAAAAAGGCAAATGGTTTGCCGGTTTCTGCTCAAGAGGTAAAGATTTCTGACCTCCCACTCATCCATCATTGGCCTGATGACGGCGGTGCTTTTGTCACCCTTCCTCAAGTATATTCGGAAGATCCAGAAAAACCAGGCATTATGAATGCTAACCTTGGCATGTACCGGATTCAACTCACTGGAAACGAGTATGAAGTTGACAAGGAAATCGGTTTGCATTATCAAATTCACCGAGGTATCGGAGTCCATCAGGAAAAGGCGAATAACCAAGGAGCCCCCTTGAAAGTCAGTATTTTTATTGGCGGCCCTCCAGCCCATACGTTGGCGGCAGTTATGCCCTTACCAGAAGGGTTAAGTGAGATAACATTTGCTGGTTTGCTATCTGGACGCCGTTTTCGTTACAGCTATAAGGATGGTTTTTGTATTAGCAATGATGCTGATTTTGTCATTACAGGAGAAATTCATCCAGGAGAAACGAAGCCAGAGGGTCCATTTGGCGATCATCTAGGCTATTACAGTCTAATACATCCTTTTCCCGTAATGAAGGTCCATAAAGTCTATGCTAAGCCCAATGCGATTTGGCCATTTACTGTCGTAGGACGACCGCCTCAGGAAGATACTGCTTTTGGTGCACTCATTCATGAACTAACGGGTGATGCGATTTCACAGGAAATTCCTGGGGTGAAGGAAGTTCATGCGGTTGATGCGGCCGGTGTGCACCCATTGCTTTTCGCGATTGGCAGCGAACGTTACACACCTTATCAACAAGTGAAGCAGCCGACTGAATTGCTCACCATTGCCAATCGAATTTTAGGTACTGGACAGGTTAGTTTAGCGAAGTATTTATTTATTACGGCAGAAGAGAACCAACCATTAGATACCCATAAAGAAGTGGATTTTTTAACCTATATTTTAGAAAGAATCGATCTTCGCCGAGACATTCATTTTTATACAAATACGACCATCGATACGCTCGATTATTCTGGCACTGGATTAAATAGCGGCAGCAAAGTTGTTTTTGCAGCTTACGGGGATATAAAAAGGGAACTGTGCAAAGAAGTACCTAGTGAATTGAATGAATTGCGAGGATTTGAAAATGCGCGTTTAGTAATGCCTGGCGTTGTTGCGATACAAGGCCCGACATTTTCAACTTACGAGAAAGCGCAACTAGAATTGGAAGCTTTAAGTAAAGCGGTTCAATCGAAAGGCACGCTGTCTTCTTGCCCGATGATCATCCTATGCGATGACAGTCATTTTGTTAGCAAGACGTTAAAAAATTTCATGTGGGTAACATTTACACGAAGTAATCCCTCACATGATATCTATGGTGTAAATAGCTATTATGAAAACAAGCATTGGGCATGTGATAATATCATGATTGATGCACGGATTAAACCGCATCACGCACCGCCGCTAATCGCCGATCCAACGGTAGAGAAGAACATCGAGCGATTCTTTGTCAAAGGTGCCAGTTTGGAAGGAGTAAAGATAGATTGACTGAGAAGCAATAGAGATGCTGAAGCACTAACAAGAGATGATGATCTTTAACTAGTTATTGTGAATAATCATAGCGAGAGAGCGCCACCCTGTCAATGTGGAGGTCAGTGGTGCAATCTGCTATGCTCAACCAATTTTAAACTTATTGAAAACGGCAGAGATGTCGTTTTTTTGTCCTCCTAAATTTAACAAATAAGGACGTTTAATTCGGGGTCGTTCACCTGCACTATCAACGTAAATGAGCAATGAGCGGGAAAGGAGGGAGTAGTCTAAATAGATAGAGTACATCTGAAAATTAGAAGTAGTTTAATTTTGAGTGAGTAGTTACAAAAGGAGAGAATCCTATGTTTAGGAAGATGTATGGTAAGTGAATTATATAAATCTAGATGCAATGTTTATAGACAGAAAAACGAGAAGGTTACTTTTAAAGTCCTTCCCGTTTTTATAAAGGGCGGCATGGGATGTGTACGTTTCTAGCTATTTTTAATGACTTAAATCCAAGAATTGTAACAAAATGAAATTAGTCAATTGCAATTCCTGCGCTTGCAAACCCTACAACAGTCGTGAGTACAGAAACATCCGTATCGATAGAGAAAACTAATAATAGTTTTTCCCCGGTAGCAACCTGTAGTGTTGTTGAAGCCGTACCAGAGGAGACGTCCAAAAGATTAATGATAGGTCCTAAAGCGGGTGATAACAGGACAAAGGCTCCTGATGGAGAAAAGGTATTGCTAGCTGCTGGTGCACGATATAATTCAGCCCTAATAGTGACAGGTGTCCCTATCGTCGCTGCTACCGTTGTACTAAAGAATGCAGAGATTGATGACACAGTTCCGTCACGAGGCACTACAAATGCGAAGTCAAGAATGCCACCTGTACCTGGAGATAGAGTAATGGTTCCTCCACCAATCGTAACACCGTCAATAGAACTTCCGAATCCAATAAGTCCTCCCGTAGCCGTTAATCCAAGTAAAACATTGGTTAGTGCAACTGGAGTACCTGATGCAAATGGAATGATCGCACTAGCACCCTGAGGTCCTTGTTCTCCTTGAGGTCCTTGAGGCCCTTGCTCTCCCTGAGGCCCTTGCTCTCCTTGAGGTCCTTGTTCGCCTTGAGGCCCTTGCTCCCCTTGAGGTCCTTGTTCGCCTTGAGGCCCTTGCTCTCCTTGAGGCCCTTGCTCCCCTTGAGGCCCTTGCTCCCCTTGAGGCCCTTGTTCCCCTTGAGGTCCTTGCTCCCCTTGAGGTCCCTGCTCTCCTTGAGGTCCTTGTTCCCCTTGAGGCCCCTGTTCCCCTTGAGGCCCTTGCTCCCCTTGAGGCCCTTGTTCTCCTTGAGGTCCCGTATCGCCCTGAGGTCCTTGTTCTCCTTGAGGCCCTTGTTCTCCTTGAGGTCCTTGCTCTCCTTGAGGTCCTTGCTCTCCTTGAGGCCCTTGCTCCCCTTGAGGCCCTTGCTCCCCTTGAGGCCCTTGTTCCCCTTGAGGTCCTTGCTCCCCTTGAGGTCCCTGCTCTCCTTGAGGTCCTTGTTCCCCTTGAGGCCCCTGTTCCCCTTGAGGCCCTTGCTCCCCTTGAGGCCCTTGTTCCCCTTGAGGTCCTTGTTCGCCTTGAGGCCCTTGTTCGCCCTGAGGTCCTTGTTCTCCTTGAGGTCCTTGCTCCCCTTGAGGCCCTTGCTCCCCTTGAGGCCCTTGTTCGCCTTGAGGTCCTTGTTCGCCCTGAGGTCCTTGCTCTCCTTGAGGCCCTTGCTCCCCTTGAGGTCCTTGCTCCCCTTGAGGCCCTTGTTCGCCTTGAGGTCCCGTATCGCCCTGAGGTCCTTGTTCTCCTTGAGGCCCTTGTTCGCCTTGAGGTCCTTGCTCCCCTTGAGGTCCCTGCTCTCCTTGAGGTCCCTGCTCTCCTTGAGGTCCTTGCTCCCCTTGAGGTCCCTGCTCTCCTTGAGGCCCTTGCTCTCCTTGAGGCCCTTGTTCGCCTTGAGGCCCTTGCTCCCCTTGAGGTCCCTGCTCTCCTTGAGGTCCTGTATCGCCCTGAGGTCCCTGCTCTCCTTGAGGCCCTTGCTCCCCTTGAGGCCCTTGTTCTCCTTGAGGCCCTTGTTCGCCCTGAGGTCCTTGTTCTCCTTGAGGCCCTTGTTCGCCTTGAGGTCCTTGTTCTCCTTGAGGCCCTTGTTCTCCTTGAGGCCCTTGTTCTCCTTGAGGCCCTTGTTCGCCTTGAGGTCCTTGTTCTCCTTGAGGTCCCGTATCGCCCTGAGGTCCTTGTTCTCCTTGAGGCCCTTGCTCCCCTTGAGGCCCTTGCTCCCCTTGAGGCCCTTGCTCCCCTTGAGGCCCTTGCTCGCCTTGAGGCCCTTGTTCTCCTTGAGGCCCTTGCTCGCCTTGAGGCCCTTGTTCTCCTTGAGGCCCTTGCTCGCCTTGAGGCCCTTGTTCTCCTTGAGGCCCTTGCTCGCCTTGAGGCCCTTGTTCTCCTTGAGGCCCTTGCTCGCCTTGAGGCCCTTGTTCTCCTTGAGGCCCTTGCTCGCCTTGAGGCCCTTGTTCTCCTTGAGGCCCTTGCTCGCCTTGAGGCCCTTGTTCTCCTTGAGGCCCTTGCTCGCCTTGAGGCCCTTGTTCTCCTTGAGGCCCTTGCTCGCCTTGAGGCCCTTGTTCTCCTTGAGGCCCTTGCTCGCCTTGAGGCCCTTGTTCTCCTTGAGGCCCTTGCTCGCCTTGAGGCCCTTGTTCTCCTTGAGGCCCTTGCTCGCCTTGAGGCCCTTGTTCTCCTTGAGGCCCTTGCTCGCCTTGAGGCCCTTGTTCTCCTTGAGGCCCTTGCTCGCCTTGAGGCCCTTGTTCTCCTTGAGGCCCTTGCTCGCCTTGAGGCCCTTGTTCTCCTTGAGGCCCTTGCTCGCCTTGAGGCCCTTGTTCTCCTTGAGGCCCTTGCTCGCCTTGAGGCCCTTGTTCTCCTTGAGGCCCTTGCTCGCCTTGAGGCCCTTGTTCTCCTTGAGGCCCTTGCTCGCCTTGAGGCCCTTGTTCTCCTTGAGGCCCTTGCTCGCCTTGAGGCCCTTGTTCTCCTTGAGGCCCTTGCTCGCCTTGAGGCCCTTGTTCTCCTTGAGGCCCTTGCTCGCCTTGAGGCCCTTGTTCTCCTTGAGGCCCTTGCTCGCCTTGAGGCCCTTGTTCTCCTTGAGGCCCTTGCTCGCCTTGAGGCCCTTGTTCTCCTTGAGGCCCTTGCTCGCCTTGAGGCCCTTGTTCTCCTTGAGGCCCTTGCTCGCCTTGAGGCCCTTGTTCTCCTTGAGGCCCTTGCTCGCCTTGAGGCCCTTGTTCTCCTTGAGGCCCTTGCTCCCCTTGAGGCCCTTGCTCCCCTTGAGGCCCTTGCTCCCCTTGAGGCCCTTGCTCTCCTTGAGGTCCTTGTTCTCCTTGAGGCCCTTGCTCTCCTTGAGGCCCTTGCTCTCCTTGAGGTCCTTGTTCGCCTTGAGGTCCTTGCTCTCCTTGAGGCCCTTGCTCCCCTTGAGGCCCTTGCTCTCCTTGAGGCCCTTGTTCGCCCTGAGGCCCTTGTTCGCCCTGAGGCCCTTGTTCGCCTTGAGGTCCTTGTTCTCCTCGAGGCCCTCGTGGAACATAAACTTTAACCTTTTGTTTCACTTTGCATTTGCATTTTTTATGCTTATGCTTGCATTTTGAACATTTTTTCTTTTTACCCAAGTTTTGTCAACTCCTTTCGTATTCTATTTTAGTTTATGAAATTAAAAATGAAGAGATTGGATAAGTAACCATTCGCACTGCCTAATTTAGAATAAAAGACGATCTCATTTAAAAATAATGAATTCGTTGAGGCTTGAAAATAAGTGCTGAATGAAATGAAGGCGAAATATGGGGTCAAATCGGCTTCAAACGATAGTTTTGGAAGGGCAAATCCATAGTGAGAGAGTTCTCCACTCTACTGAAACTTACGGACGCAAAGACATTCGAATCCGATGTGTTTCTTTTTGGTTATTAAGATACAAAAAAAGAGGTAGTTTAAGTAAATGAATGCATTTCGATCTTTGTAGGCAGCACATATCGTCCATCGAGCTAGGCCAATGTGTACTGTACATAAAAATCCAATTTCATAAAGGCTGTAGAGAGGATGATTTTTACAGTTTTTTATTTTTTTAATGGCAAAACAGAGTCATGTCTGTGAAAAATCAAAATAGAAGAAAAGAATAGAGGCTCTTGCTATTGTTTTCTTGTTACATTTTCTAACAAATTTAAGAAAAAAGTACTGATTTCTTGTTAAAATTTAAAAATGTCGATTCGACAAGAAATCACTACAATAGATGAGGAGAAAATGTAATGAAATTTGCAACATTATTTAAAGTAATGGGTTTAATTTGTCTCGTTTTATCAGTCGTTTCGTTTATAAGCATTCACTTACTTTTAAAGAGCTTTGAGGAGTACAGGGCATCGATCGCACAACAAATTGAGTATAGGCAGCTTGGCATTAATTTAGCAGATGCTTCAGATTATTTAACAGACGAGGCACGAAGATATGCAGTAACAGGTGATTCCGTTCATTATGACAATTATTGGCGAGAAGTAAATGAAACAAAGACTCGAGATCATATTGTCGAACGTTTAATCGAAATGGGTGCTCCGGATGAAGAAATTCAACTTATCGAAGCAGCAAAAAATAATTCAGATGCGTTAATTGCAACAGAAGAAGCAGCGATGGCTGCCGTTGAACAAAATAATTTAGAGTTGGCGCGTGAGCTAATGTTTAACAATCAATATGATGAAGACAAAGCGATGATTATGCAGCCAATTGAAGAATTTCAACAAAAAATGAATGTTCGATCCGAACTAGAGTCACAGAGCGCTGAAAAGCAAGCAAATACAATGATTATCCTCACATTAACGATGGTCATTTTACTCGTATTAGCAATTATATCAATTTTTACACTTTTATATTTTCGTCTTATTAAAAGATTGCCTCCTATTATGGCAGTTACAGAAGAAATTGCTAGAGGTAATTTTACGTCCTCAAAGCTAGAGGAAAAAGGAAAAGACGAAATTGCAGTTTTATCAAAGGCAATTAATACGATGTCTAGTAAACTAAGCCATGTCCTCCACCAAGTTACGACGGGAATTATGAACGGTGCTGAAAAAGTAGCAAGCTCTGCTGAACAGTTAACTCTCAGCACGAAGCAAGCAACTGAGGCAACTAATCAAATCGCAGCTTCAATTTCAGATGTGGCGCATGGAGCAGAAGTACAAGTGAATAAATCAGAAGAAAGTGGAAAAGCAATGAAAGAATTAACAAAAGGGATTCAACAAGTCGCCGAAACCTCTGCAGCCATTGCAAATGATGCTAGTGAAGTAAGCGACATCTCACAAAATGGGCAGGAGTCCGTAGAAAAATCGATCCAAAAAATGAATGATATTAATGAAAAAACGCAACAAACGAATTCTGCGATTCATCTTTTACAACAAGACTCAATTGAGATTGGCAAAATTATCCAAATGATTACAGATATTTCTGAACAAACCAACTTACTTTCTCTTAATGCAGCGATTGAAGCAGCTCGTGCAGGAGAAGCAGGTAAAGGCTTTGCTGTTGTTGCTGACGAAATTCGCAAGCTCTCTGACCAAACAGGACAGTCTGCTTCAAAGATCAAAGGCTTAATTAATAATATTCAAACAAACACAGAACAAGCTGTGCATTCCATGAATTCTGGTAAGGAGAAAGTAGAGGAAGGAATGGAGGGAATCCGTGAAGTCGGTCAGCTATTCTATCGACTTACATCTTCCATCAATTCTGTCTTGGAACAAATTTCAACAATGTCTCATACTTCAGAAATCATGTCAGCAAGCTCTACACAAGTTGCTGGAACATTTAATGAACTTGAGCAAACTGCTAAAGATTCAGCCTATCATTCTCAACAAGTTGCTGCAGCTTCAGAGGAACAATTAGCAACAATCGATGACATATTATCCTCTGCTACGAATCTTTTTGAGATGGCAGATAAACTGAAACGTCTTGTTCAACAGTTTAAAATCTAAGGGAGACAGGTTATCCCAAAGTTTTTTGACCTTTGGGATAACCTCTTTGTTTGTGAGCTTGATGGCGGGGGTTTTTGGGCATTAGGTATTACTATTATGATGTGGATTGCAAATATTTATGATTTACAGCAACAAAGTCAGAAAAAGAAATGACTAAGAAATGTAGTTAGAATTCAAACCAATGGGGACCAAATTCAACGATTTGTCCCCCAAATACAAGCCTTACTACAAAAATCCAATATAAAAATCCTTAAAATTTAAAAAATTCACTTTATCCAATCGTTTTTATTATGGTATGGTATTAAAGACTTAGTAAATTTGGATGCAAGGGTTGTTGTGACTACATAATTAAATATTCTTAGGAATTAAATTTTTTTAACATTTTAACTACTCAAACTTTTTTCAAGACTTTAATAACTACTACGAAACGTAGTAGAGATTTCTTTTTTTTTTGAATGCGTTTACGCTGTTTGTTTAGATTGTTTTATGCATCATTTAAAAATAACAGGGGGAAGATTTATTCGATAGTAGGAGGACAAGATGAGCATACGTAATAAAATTTTAGGAATTATTATTACTGCAATTATTGGGTTTGTGTTATTACTGGGGTGCGTCTATTACGCTTATAATGAGCTACAGGCGATGGACGAAGAGATGGAGCGTGTTGTTCAAGCAGTGCAGTTAGGACAGGATATTTTAATCCATGCTAATCAGGCGCGAGTGAACGAGTCAGAGTTTTTACAAAGCTTTAGGGATGAAAACTTAAATCAGGTGGAACAAGAGCTTGTGCTGCTTCAATCGAGTATTCAAGAGCTTGACCAGTTAATCGATGACGAAACGATCAATGAAAGTAGTCGTGTACTGCTCCAATATTCGACGATGTATGATAATCATTTTCAGGATCTCGTTACGAGCCAAGAACAACTGGGATATAATCCATCATCTGGTATGAGAGGGGAGTTAAATGAGGCGGCGAGCCAATTTGAGTCGATGCTCAGGGATCAAGGTGATACAGGAGCGTTACAGTTATTTCAGCAGATCCTGATGATGGAAAAAGATTTTATTGCCGATCACATACCTGTCAATGGGTTTTCTACACTAACACAAGAAGTGGAGGCATATATTGGAGCGGGCTACTCAGGAGGGGAGCAAGAATCGCTACTGGAGGCGTTTCGCTCTTATGTTGATACTTTTTTGAGTGTACAACAACTTATCATTAGTCAAATTTCAACATCGCAAATTTTTACAACGATTATTGAAACGATAGATTTTGAGGTACAGAATATCAATCAAGTACTAGAAGAGGAAAACCATGCGATTATCCAGGAGAAAGAACAGCTGATGAGTCTACTCATGCTTATTATGAGCATTGTCAGTGGAGGGATTCTCTTGCTGCTTCTTTTGATTGGTTTTGTTTCCTTCCGATCGATTTCCACTTCAGTGAAGCAGCTTCAAAATGGAGCAGAGATTATTGGAAGCGGAAATTTGGCACATCGCATCAACAACACATCTAAAGATGAAATGGGGAAGGTTGCGCTCACGTTTAACGAGATGGCAGGTCATGTGCAAAGCTCTCTACTCAACGTAAAACAAGCTGCCAATCAGCTGTCCGTCTCATCTGAAACACTGTCAGCGGTATCTGAACAGACCACTGCACAAACACATGAAGTCAATCAGGCGATTGAACAAGTAGCTGCTGGTGCTCAAAAGCAATCAAGCGATATTGAACATGGCTCCCGCTTAATTGAAGGAATGTCATCGCAAATCAATAATGTAAATGACCATGCAAAACAGATTGCAGCTCAGGCAAAAACGACAAGCGAAAAAGGAAAAGCTGGCATTGAAGTGGTGAATGAATTAGATCAAACCTCAAAAGAATATACAGAGCTGGCGCAAACGTTGATTGAGAGTGTTCAGGAAGTCGCCAATCAGTCCCAGCAAATTTCTACGATTCTTGAGACGATCGGAGAGATCTCAGATAGCACGGGATTACTTGCACTCAATGCAGCCATTGAAGCTGCACGTGCTGGAGAAGCTGGTAGAGGGTTTGCAGTGGTAGCTGATGAAGTTGGCAAGCTCGCCGAGAAAACGAAAGACGAAACAAATAATATTCAAGAAGTCATTACCAACATTAACGAAAAGATTTCAATCTCAACGAAAGAAGCTCAGAAATTAAAAATCTATAATACAAAGCAGGAAGGGACTGTTCAACAAACGCTCACATCCTTTCATGATATCGTAAATCAAGTCGGTGTTATTGAAAAAAGTACGGAGGAAATTCGTAGAGCGCTGGCGGCAGTAAATGAATCATCACAGCAACTGGTCTCTGCTATGCAGGATATTAGCGCTGTGTCTGAGGAATCTGCAGCATCTAGTGAAGAAGTATCAGCTTCAAGTGAGAGCCAAATTCAGGCGATTGAAGAAGTGAATCAATCTGCTACTGAGCTCTTGCGCTTGTCGCAATCGTTGCTCCAAGAGGTAAATAAATTTCAGCTAGAGAGCAGTAGTGTAGATACAGATACTAATGCAGATACAGATACTAATGCAGATGTAGATACTGAAGAAAATGCAAATATTGATGCTAATACAAATGCAGAAGCAGATACCAATAACGATACAGTTTCTGAAACCGAAACGCTCAAAAAAAGAGACGTTCATTAATTGTTTAGAAAGAACAAAATAACAGTAGGCCTCTAGTTTTCGACGAGCCTACTGTTATTCTTTTTCAGTATGAAGCATCCTCATGCAAAATGAGAGGTTTTGTCCATTCATTATAAGTTTTAACGTCCATCTTCTTTACATGTTCTAGAAAAGTATTTAAAAAATCTAAGAGCTCAAGATCCAAATAAATTAGCAATAGCCTGGAACTTCTCGTATTTGTGAAATATATTGGGTAGGGTCAACTCTTAAATTTAAATGCAATGTCGTTTTGGACAAAAATGATTCACTCCTTTCGAAATTGGATCAATATGTTAAATTTTTATAATTAGCTTGGACCAATCAATCGATGCAAATCCCCAACATTACGGTGAATTCCTGTACTCATCCAATAAGAAAAGCCCCTTTGCATAAGCAAAGAGGTTGATAGAAGAGCGATTTAGGAAAAGTCGAACTCTCTAATGTGCAGCCGCTTTTTATTTGGGCCAGAAATGAACGCGTTGCTTAGCTACATTTATTGCAAGCGATAGATGACGTCCACACGTTTTGTCACTTGAATTTCACCAGATTCAATCGATGTTGAATCAGAGTTAGCTTCGGTTGATTCAGCCAGTGCGTATTCCTGCATTGGAAAGTTCATTTGTGCTGCTTGATCGGTGATTTGAATGACTTCTCCCCGTTGTTTGCCTGCACTTTCTGCCATAACACTTGCTTTCGACACCGTATTTTCGATGGCTAGTTGTAACGCTTCATTTTCTGCTTCTTCAGGGTTTTGTAAGCCAAATCGAATATGGTCGACACGGTTTGCTCCTGCTTGTGATGCGGCATCGATCAGCTTACCAAGGTTATCGATGTCGTGATACGCCACCTCTAAAACATGCTCTGCACGATACTGTTCCTCAGCATTCGAACCTCCTTCAGAGCTTGGTTGATACTGAGGATATACGTGAAAGTATGCGGTTTGAATCTGTTCCTCGGCAATGCTGTATTCTTCTAATACTTGGCGAACTGCATTCATTTGTTCATTAACCTGACTCTGAGCTTCTTCTGCAGATGAAGCAATCGCTTGAGCTCCTAAATTTAGGTAGGCCATATCTGGTTTCATGTTCACCTCGCCCTCTCCACTTACGACTAAGGTTCCTGTTTTTGCACCATTAATAGTCTCCGCGTTACTAGCTTGTTGTGTTGACGGGTTAACGGTCGGTTGAAAGACGAGAAACAGCGCTACAAGCGCTAAAGCAATTCCTCCAATTTGTAGCCAATGCTTATTAGCCATAATATATAACCCCCTTTTCATTTCCTAAGAATGAAACGAAGGGAGTTGTATCTAGGTTACAAGGCGAGCCTGCTATTTTCAGTGACCGCTCAAAAGTATTACAAGCCTATCATGTTATGCTTAACCCAAATCCAATCGTTTATTTAAAGGAAGGGTTGAAATCAGCCATCAATGAAATGCGTTCGAATGGGATTTCAAGTGTGTTTGTCGTTGACACGGGACGGAAGCTACAAGGAATTGTGACCATCGATGACACGATTGAAGCGATTAAAGAAAATAAAACGTTGAAAGATATATTAATTGAAAATTACTATACGACGGATAAAGAAGCTTATTTACAGGACTTAATTCCAAAAGCGACCGATTCAAAATACCCGATTGCTGTAATAGATGATGAAAATAAACTAGAAGGAATTATTTCCCGTGTGTCTGTATTATCTGCATTAGTCTAAAAAATGTACATGCTCATTCTTTCTCCTAGTGCATATACCTAAAGTGTACCAAGACATTTTAAGGAGGAAAATGATGGAGAATCAAAACATGATGCATGAGAATGGATACATGAATGATGATTTTTCTGACGAGCGTTTAGATATGCGATATCAGCCTTCAGGACAATATGGGTATGGACCAAGACCTCGTCCACGTCCGCGTCCGTATCCTTATTATCCGACATTCTACCCGTTTCCGTTTTATCATCACCCTTATTTCTACCCATTTTACGGCTACGGTGGTGGCTACGGTGGTGGCTATGGTGGATGGGGCGGTTATGGAGGTTATGGAGGTTATTAGGAAAGGTCTTTATAAAGGAAATCTAGATGAGCAAAAGAGGGTTAACATGGTTAAAATGTTAACTCCTTTTTGTGTGAAGATAAGAAAGGATAAATGCGATGATGCCTAGCGCAAGTACCCCGCCACTCGAGGTCTCTTTAGTAAGAGGTCCAGCGCTTGTCGAACGAAGTTGAGAAATGTTTTTTGTCAAGAGAGAAGGGTGAATACTGAAAGAAAAAATATCTAATGATTAAGAAATTTAGTAAAATAAGAGATAATTATGAAAAGTGGAAAATTACCTGTTTGAAGAAGGAGTGGTACGTATGAAGCAAAAAGTAATCGTATATAAAAAAATGCCTAAAGAAGTTCTGGATTTGATTCAAAAGCATTGCGAAATTGTTTATTTTGAGAACATTGATGAAAATACATACCCTTCTTTTCTAACAGAACTAAAGGATGCCGACGCCATATTCGGATCAGGCTTACGAGTAGACAAGGAGCTGTTGGAGCAAGCGCCCCAGTTAAAGGTGGTCTCGAATGCATCGGTTGGTTATGACAACCTTGATATAATCGAGTTAACGAAACGAAAAATTATGGCGACCAATACACCTGAAGTGCTCAATGATACGACAGCCGATACGATTTTTGGGTTGCTGCTGGCGACTGCTCGTCGTATGCCAGAACTGGATCGCTATGTAAAATCAGGGCAATGGGATCGAACAATCGGAGAAGATCTGTTTGGTGTAGATGTACATCATAAAACACTCGGAATTATTGGTATGGGTAAAATTGGCGCCGCTATTGCCAAAAGAGCCCATCTTGGATTTGATATGAACATTCTTTATCATAACCGCTCCCGTAACGCGCAAGCGGAAGCTTCGTATCATGCGAAGTATAGTGATTTGGAAGAGCTATTGCAAACATCAGATTTTGTTTGCTTAATGACCCCTCTTACACCTGAGACAGAAAAACTCATGGGAGAAAAAGAATTTAAGCTCATGAAAAAGGAAGCGATTTTTATTAATGGTTCTCGAGGTAAGACGGTAGATGAAGCAGCGTTAATACGTGCATTGCAAAATGGGGAAATTTTGGCTGCTGGCTTGGATGTCTTTGTTCAAGAGCCGATTCAACCCGATCATCCATTTTTAACGATGAAAAATGTTGTCACACTTCCACATATTGGCTCTGCCACAGCTGAGACACGATTGAAGATGGCATTGCTAGGAGCTAAAAATATCATAGCGGGCATGCAAGGGAATCGTCCCCCGTGCTTACTTAATAAAGAAGTGTGGGAGATAAAATAAAATAAAAGACAATTCTGTTGTGTCAACATGTTTACAGAAATCTGCATGAGCGGAGCGCTCTTTCCACTGAGAGGGAAACGAGTTTGTCACGTAACACTGAGCAACCTTTCAATGAAGGGGTGTGAGCGGAAGCGCTTCATTGTTTCATCAACTTGAACTGAAGCCCCTTTTCTACAGAAAGACACACGTAGAAGATTACACTTACTGTAATCTAACGTGTGTCTTTTGTGTGTATCACGTTGTTAAAAAAATAATAAATGTGTGAGCACCTGAATTGAGGTGCTCGATGAAACATTTGTTACTCCAAAATGTTGAAAATCATTAGCAGCACCAAGTAGCTCCAATGATAATTAACAAGATGAAAAGAACGACAAGTAACGCAAAGCCATGACCAAAGCCATCCATGAACATACCCACCTTTCCTCAGAACTACTTCATCTTATGTATTGAGGAGAAAAAGTGTAGAAGATATTAGCGGAAGTTAAAAAAGATGGTCGATTTTATTAGAAATAGAAAGTAAAAAGAAGAAATGCTGAATCGTTGGAAAGCAATGATTCATTAAAGCTAAAGGTCTTTATTTGATAATACAGGGAAATGATTGTTTTAAAACTGAACCCTCATTCTGTAAAAGAGACGTTTATCGCTCATTTTGCTTTTGTTCAGTTGCAAAATAAACATATTCCCAGTACAATTTGATTAAAATTGCAACAGTAGATTGTAGGTGAAGTCAGTGTGTAAAATTCTATTTATTGCACCTTATGTCGGGTTAAAGGATCTTGTCCTAGAAGTAAATAAAGAATTGAAAAAAGATCTTGAAGTATATGTTGGGAATTTAGACGAAGGCTTAGCTGTTGCAAAGTCTTTGGAGCACCGGAATTATGATGTTATTGTTAGTCGCGGGGCGACGGCAAAGCTGCTACGTAAGCATTTTTCGATCCCTGTGATGGAGGTGCAATTGACGGGCTATGACATTTTGCGGACGCTTACCTTGTTGAATGGGCATTCTGGGAAAATTGGTATGATGAGCTACTTAAACACGATCCAAGGGGCCGATATGATTGGAAAGCTTCTTAATATGGATATCACCTTTTATCCGATTCATGAAGAAAAAGAAATTGAAGAAAAAATTGAGTTGGCTTCAAATGATGGTGTGCAAGTAATTATTGGTGATGTGATTTCAACAACCGCAGCGGCGAATTTTGGGATACAGGGGATTCTAATTACGTCAGGGAAAGAAGCAATTGTAGAGACGATTTCTCACGTTGAACAAATGGTTTATTATATGAAGAGACAGAAAAAAGCGCTTGACAAGGTACAACGGATCTTTTCGTATGTGGATGATGCGGTATTGATTTTTGATCAAAATCATCTTTGCACGTATGCTAACGAGCAGGCAAACGTTCATTTTGATTTTATTTCACAAGCTGAGCGATTTACAGTAGATGCGCTTTTGGAAGCTGTGCCTACTTTAGAGCAGCTTTTTAGAGATGAGCACAAATGTTTTGATACAACGATAAGCTTGAAGATTAAAGGAGTCAGTTATCAATGCACGATCATTCCATTTGCGGAAGATGGTCGAAAGGGAGACTTTGCGCTACTCTTGAAAAGGGGAGAGAATAAAAAGCTTGAAGTAGGTAAAGAATACCGTGCTTACTACCGCTTTAATTCGTTAGTCGCTTGCTCAGAAAAAACGGTTCAGCTGATTGAAACGGCTAAAAAAATCAGTCGTTCTCAATTGCCGGTGCTCATTTACGGAGAAATTGGTGTAGGGAAAGACAGCTTAGCTCAAGCGATTCATAATGAAAGTGAACGTCAGACAGGTCCGTACGTGTTTGTAAATTGTGAAGCCTACTCGGAAGCGCAGCTAGAGCGAGAATTATTTGGAAGTGAAGAGGGTAAGCTGAGCCGAGGGGTTTTGGAGTTAGCCAATGGAGGAACGCTTTTTATTGATGCCATCGGTAAAATGCCGTTAAGTATACAAGGTAAGCTGTTGCATGTTCTTTCGTCTAAACAGATGACTCGTTTGCATGGAACGGAGAAGATCTCGGTAAATATTCGTTTTATCGGCGCAAATTCCGAGCCGTTAGAAGCTTATATACAAGATGGACTTTTTCGTGAGGATCTCTATTATGCCTTGAATGGATTTACCCTTAAAATTCCTCCATTACGTGAACGGATGGATGATCTTGATGATTTGATTCGTCTTTTTATTGCTTCTGCTAATACAACAATGGGAAAACAAATCTCTGGCTTGCGACCAGATGTTATCGAGGAGTTGAAGAAGCTTCCGTGGTCTGGTAATGCTCAACAATTAAAGCATGTGGTTGAACAAATGTGCTTAATCAGTGACGGTCCTTTTGTTGAAGGGAAAGAGGTACAGGGTTTGCTGAAAAAAATAAAAGAAGAAGAGAAGATGAAAGAGTCTAATTTGTATCAATTTCAAAATAAAACGTTAGAGGAAATCGAACAGGAAGTTATTTTATCTGTTTTGAAGCAGGAGGACTTTAACCAGTCTAAGGCAGCGAGACGTTTGGGGATTAATCGCTCAACACTCTGGCGAAAAATTAAAAATTTGTCGATTGAGTGAACACAAAACGTTGCGTAATGCAACGTTTTGTGTTTTTGGTAGTATTGTATTATTAAACACTGTTAGTCTATAATCGACTTATAGCAATTTTATTTTATTTTCAAAATTTTGCGAGGGAGAAACATGATGATCGTCATTGCAGATGATTTAACAGGAGCAACTGATACGGGGGTTCAATTTGCAAAAAAAGGCCAACAAACCGTTGTTCACTTAAAGCTAGCTGAAGAAGCTTCTTTTTATAAAGATAAAGTAAGCGTTATCAACTCTGATTCTCGTGCATTGTCTGCTGCAGATGCTTACGAACGCAGTCGCCGAATTGCAAGAACGATTCCTTTTGATCGTCAATCGTTCCTTTATAAAAAAGTGGACTCTACATTGAGAGGCAACATTGGCCGAGAAATTGACGCCTTGATGGATGAACTATCCTTTTCCTATTGTGCTGTTGCCCCTGCTTATCCGAGCAATGGAAGAACAACCGTTGAAGGATACCATTATATTCATGGCGTGTTGCTTGAGGAAAGCGAGCTTTCTAAAGATGTAAAATTCCCGATGACACAATCGTTCATTCCTGCTTTATTGGGGGAGCAGACAACTCGAAAGGTTGATTTTATTAGCATCAAGGCATTAAGGGAAGGTAATATCGGGCAGGAAGTTGAGAGGCTTCGGGCAAACGGTGTAGAAATGATTATTTTTGATAGTGAAACAGATTCAGATTTGAAAACGGTCACACAATTTCTTCAATCGCAAGAAAACGTTCTTTGGGTGGGCTCAGCTGGTCTGGCTCAGCATCTTTCAACAGGATATCCAAAAGTGGTTACTAAGAATAAGCCAATCATTAACAAGCAAAGTGCACAACCGACCTTGACGATTGCAGGTAGCGTGAGTGAGGTGACGAGAGAACAAATTGCTTATCAAGAAGAACAAGGGGCATACGTTCTGTCGATTCACCCAATTCAGTTGCTAAAAAATCATGAAGCAGCACTGCTGGAAGCGCTAGAGAAAGCAAAAGAGATTCTTTCGGTTGGAAAAGACCTTGTTGTCACAACGCTTCTTACAAAAGAGGCTAAAGATGCAGTTGAGCAGTTTGCGCGAGAATCATCAATGGAAAAGCTGGAATTAGGCAATCGCATTGCCTCAATGTTCGGTCAATTCGCAAGCCAGCTGATAAAAGAGGTTGAGGTTTCTGGACTTATTCTTACAGGTGGGGATATTGCTTATCAAACCTGCCTTCAACTCGGAATCGATTCTCTTGAAGTTGTGGAAGAGATTGAAGAAGGAATTCCGCTTTGCAGAGTTATGACAGGAACATTTAGAAATACCGCTATTGTTACGAAGGCGGGAGCATTTGGTCATCGATCTTCATTGCATCATGCAATGAATGTTATAAAACAAACATAGCTTTAAGGGGGAAGTAAAGTGAAGAAATTTCTAATGTTGTTAGCTTTAACAATGGTCATCGCAGTCTTAGCAGCTTGCGGTGGCTCTGAATCAACCGATTCAACGAGCGGCGCTGATGATGCAGACGCTGATAGTGGAAGTGGGGAAGCCATTACGATTAGAGTCGGGCACAC
>NZ_ANNK01000045.1 GCF_000334155.1 Halalkalibacterium ligniniphilum
AAAAGTGGTTACTAAGAATAAGCCAATCATTAACAAGCAAAGTGCACAACCGACCTTGACGATTGCAGGTAGCGTGAGTGAGGTGACGAGAGAACAAATTGCTTATCAAGAAGAACAAGGGGCATACGTTCTGTCGATTCACCCAATTCAGTTGCTAAAAAATCATGAAGCAGCACTGCTGGAAGCGCTAGAGAAAGCAAAAGAGATTCTTTCGGTTGGAAAAGACCTTGTTGTCACAACGCTTCTTACAAAAGAGGCTAAAGATGCAGTTGAGCAGTTTGCGCGAGAATCATCAATGGAAAAGCTGGAATTAGGCAATCGCATTGCCTCAATGTTCGGTCAATTCGCAAGCCAGCTGATAAAAGAGGTTGAGGTTTCTGGACTTATTCTTACAGGTGGGGATATTGCTTATCAAACCTGCCTTCAACTCGGAATCGATTCTCTTGAAGTTGTGGAAGAGATTGAAGAAGGAATTCCGCTTTGCAGAGTTATGACAGGAACATTTAGAAATACCGCTATTGTTACGAAGGCGGGAGCATTTGGTCATCGATCTTCATTGCATCATGCAATGAATGTTATAAAACAAACATAGCTTTAAGGGGGAAGTAAAGTGAAGAAATTTCTAATGTTGTTAGCTTTAACAATGGTCATCGCAGTCTTAGCAGCTTGCGGTGGCTCTGAATCAACCGATTCAACGAGCGGCGCTGATGATGCAGACGCTGATAGTGGAAGTGGGGAAGCCATTACGATTAGAGTCGGGCACACATTAGCAGACACCTCTCACTACCAAGAAGGTTTATTGTATTTTAAAGAAATTCTAGCAGAAAAGACAAATGGAGAAATCAATGTTGAAATCTATGCCGCTGGGTCACTTGGTGGCGAACGTGACATGGTAGAAGGTCTTCAAATTGGTACGGTTGATTTAGTGTTAACTTCGACTGGACCAATGAGTGGATTTGTAGAAGATATTACAGTTGTTGACTTACCATTCTTGTTCCGTGATGCAGAGCATGCTCATGCTGTATTAGATGGTGAGATTGGTGACGAATTGCTTGCAAAGCTTGAACCGATTTCATTAAAAGGGCTTGCTTGGTGGGAGAATGGCTTCCGTCATGTGACAAACAATGTTCGTCCAATTGAAAAGCCTGAAGATTTACAAGGATTGAAGTTGCGTACAATGGAGAATGAAATTCATATGGCAACGTTCAGTGCGTTTGGAGCTTCTCCAACACCAATGGCCTTTACGGAATTGTTCTCGGCGTTACAGCAAGGTGTTATTGATGGAAACGAAAACCCAATTCCAGTTATTTATACATCTGCTTTCAACGAAGTACAAGACTATCTTACATTAACTGGTCATTTCTATAATCCTTCTATTCTATTAACATCACCTACTTTCTTTGATGGATTATCTCCTGAGCACCAAGAAGCGCTTTTAGAAGCTGCAAAAGAAGCTGGGGACTATGAGCGTCAAGTTGTTCAACGTATGGAGCAGGAATACCTGGATGAGCTTGAGGCAGCCGGGATGGAAATCAGCCGTGATCCGGATCTTCAACCATTTATTGATGCTGTACAGCCTGTATATGAAAAATATAGTGAAGTGTTTGGCCAAGAACTAATTGATGCCATTCGCAATTACTAGAAGGAACACAGGCGGATAAGAATTTCTTATCCGCCCTCTTCTACGAATAAGGGTGAAGAGGAACTTAGGTTGAAGTGTGATTAACATTCTTGTCATCCTAGTTTGATAAAATAATACGTAAAGACATTGTGGAGATGATAAAGATGAATTTTCCAAAGGTGGTTAAGATCAAGCAGCATTTTACAGGTCCTACCGTCTCAAACATTGATGAAAAGGTAGCCCTTGAATTTGCAAAGGCTGAGATTGAAGAAAAAGTACAAGCTGGGATGAATATTGCGATTACGGCTGGAAGCCGAGGCATAGCCAACATCGCAACCATTATTCGAGCAGCGGCCACAGAAGTGAAAAAACGTGGAGCAAACCCATTTATCGTCCCGGCAATGGGAAGTCATGGTGGAGCTACTGCTGAAGGTCAGATCGAGGTTCTTGAGAGCTTAGGTGTGACAGAGGGATATTGCGGTGCGCCGATTCGTTCTTCAATGGAGGTCGTTGATCTCGGTAAGACAGAAGCGGGCATATCGGTCTATATGGATAAGATTGCCTATGAATCAGATGGAGTTATTCTTGTGAACCGGATTAAAGCCCATACTGATTTTTCGGCTTCGATTGAAAGTGGTTTGATGAAAATTGCTTCCATTGGACTTGGAAATCACAAGCAGGCACAGGCGATTCATACGTTTGGTGTTCTAGGGATTCGCGATCATATGCCGATTGTCGCTGAACATATTTTTCAAAGTGGAAAAATTTTGATGGGAATTGGAATTGTAGAAAATGCGTTTGAAGATACGGCTGAAATTGAGGTCATCCCTGTTCAGTCAATTAAAGAGCGTGAGCAAGAGCTCCTACGTTTCTCAAAATCGCTGATGCCCAAATTGCCAGTTGACAACCTAGATATTTTACATGTTGACAAAATAGGGAAAAACTACAGCGGCACAGGAATGGATACGAATATTATTGGCCGTTTGCGAATTTTAGGAACGGCTGAGCCTGAAACTCCTTCAATTCATTACATCATCGCAAGTGATCTCAGTGAGGAATCACACGGAAACGCTCTTGGGATCGGATTAGCTGATTTAACAACCGAGCGATTGTTTCAAAAAATCGATTACCAAAAGATGAATGAAAATGTCATCACCAGTTCATTTTTGAAGCGGGCAAGTGTCCCAATTAAACTGGCAAATGATCGGGAAGCAATCTCAGCTGCTATACGTTGTAGCTGGGGGAAGGCACCAGGGGAGATTCGTTTTATGCGAATTCCGAATACCCTTCATTTAGAAGAGCTTTATGTGTCAGAAGCATTATTGCCCGAAATAGAGAAACAGGGCAATGTGGAAATCATCGGTGAAATGGCACCGATGGCGTTTGATGACAGCGGCTATTTTCTAAGCTTTTAAACTGTTCAATTGATAGGAGGAACGATAATGGGAGAACAAAATGGGGTAGCAAACACATACGGGAACTTAATCAATGGAGAATGGATCAAAGGGTCTGA
>NZ_ANNK01000046.1 GCF_000334155.1 Halalkalibacterium ligniniphilum
TGGAGCAAACCCATTTATCGTCCCGGCAATGGGAAGTCATGGTGGAGCTACTGCTGAAGGTCAGATCGAGGTTCTTGAGAGCTTAGGTGTGACAGAGGGATATTGCGGTGCGCCGATTCGTTCTTCAATGGAGGTCGTTGATCTCGGTAAGACAGAAGCGGGCATATCGGTCTATATGGATAAGATTGCCTATGAATCAGATGGAGTTATTCTTGTGAACCGGATTAAAGCCCATACTGATTTTTCGGCTTCGATTGAAAGTGGTTTGATGAAAATTGCTTCCATTGGACTTGGAAATCACAAGCAGGCACAGGCGATTCATACGTTTGGTGTTCTAGGGATTCGCGATCATATGCCGATTGTCGCTGAACATATTTTTCAAAGTGGAAAAATTTTGATGGGAATTGGAATTGTAGAAAATGCGTTTGAAGATACGGCTGAAATTGAGGTCATCCCTGTTCAGTCAATTAAAGAGCGTGAGCAAGAGCTCCTACGTTTCTCAAAATCGCTGATGCCCAAATTGCCAGTTGACAACCTAGATATTTTACATGTTGACAAAATAGGGAAAAACTACAGCGGCACAGGAATGGATACGAATATTATTGGCCGTTTGCGAATTTTAGGAACGGCTGAGCCTGAAACTCCTTCAATTCATTACATCATCGCAAGTGATCTCAGTGAGGAATCACACGGAAACGCTCTTGGGATCGGATTAGCTGATTTAACAACCGAGCGATTGTTTCAAAAAATCGATTACCAAAAGATGAATGAAAATGTCATCACCAGTTCATTTTTGAAGCGGGCAAGTGTCCCAATTAAACTGGCAAATGATCGGGAAGCAATCTCAGCTGCTATACGTTGTAGCTGGGGGAAGGCACCAGGGGAGATTCGTTTTATGCGAATTCCGAATACCCTTCATTTAGAAGAGCTTTATGTGTCAGAAGCATTATTGCCCGAAATAGAGAAACAGGGCAATGTGGAAATCATCGGTGAAATGGCACCGATGGCGTTTGATGACAGCGGCTATTTTCTAAGCTTTTAAACTGTTCAATTGATAGGAGGAACGATAATGGGAGAACAAAATGGGGTAGCAAACACATACGGGAACTTAATCAATGGAGAATGGATCAAAGGGTCTGATACGTTTGTTGTAGAGAATAAGTATACCCATGAACCTTATGCTTATATTTCAAAGGCCGATGAAGCATTGGTGGATCAAGCGATTGCTAATGCACAAGAAACCTTTAAAACAGTTAAAATCCCAGCGACGAAGCGATATGAAATTTTACTGAAGGCAGCAAAGCTTTTTGGAGAAAGAAAAGAAGAAATTGCTTTGGCGATTTGCCGCGAAGTAGGAAAGACGATTACAGATGCTCGTGGTGAGGTAGACCGTGGCATTCAGACATTTATTGCTTCAGCAGAAGAAGCAAAGCGCATTACGGGACAAGGCATGCCGATTCATGGACAGCCAGGGAATGAAGAAAAAATGGCCTTTACCGTTCGGGTTCCTGTTGGTGTCGTTTGTGCGATTACACCTTTTAACTTTCCGTTTAACTTAACGGCTCATAAAATCGCGCCTGCGATCGCAGCTGGAAATACGGTTGTTTTAAAGCCGGCTGAAAAAACACCTGTCTCTGCGATTTTAATGGCACAGGCTTTATTAGATGCTGGATTACCAAAAGGATTTTTGAATGTCGTCAATGGCTTTGGACATGAAGTTGGCCCTGTGCTTTTAAAAGATGAGCGCATCGCCATGTATACATTTACAGGAAGCCCAACCGTTGGGAAAATGATTAAAAGCCAAACGGGCATTCGTAAGGTAACGCTTGAGCTAGGGAATAATTCACCAAATATTATCCATCATGATGTGGCAGACTTGGATCGTGCTGTCCAGCTGTGTGTATCAAGAGGCTATGTGAACTCTGGACAAGCGTGTATTTCTGTGCAACGGATTTATGTTCACCGTGATATTTATGAAGAAGTCCTTGAGAAAGCGAAACAAGTCGCTGATTCGTTTGTTGTTGGTAACCCAGAAGAGGAGTCAACAAATATTGGTCCGATGATCAGTGTGCAAGAAGCAGAGCGCGCAGAAAAATGGGTGCAGGAAGCGATTAACGCAGGAGCAAAAATTGTTGCTGGTGGTACCCGAGAAGGTGCATTATTTAGACCAACCGTATTATCAGATGTGACAGAAGAGATGAAAGTTATGTGTGAAGAAGTGTTCGCTCCGATCGTCAGCATTATTCCTTATGACGACATTGAAGAAGCATTTGCAGCAGCGAACGCATCAAAATTTGGACTCCAAGCAGGGTTCTTTACCTCAAACCTCCAGCTTGCGATGCGAGCAGCACAAGAGCTTGAGTTTGGTGGTGTAAACATTAATGATGTTTCAACGTTCCGTGTCGACATTTTACCGTATGGCGGTGTAAAAGATAGTGGTGTTGGGAAAGAAGGGCCGCGTAGTACTGTGGAAGAAATGACAGACGAAAAGCTTATCACGATTCACATATAATTGAGAGGATGAAGAATGAATGAGAAACAGCTGGGAGTATTTTTCAACAGAGAATATTATTTTTGGAAATGGATCGATCGATCGTTTAGATAAAGTATTGAAGCGTCTTAAGGCGAAAAACGTTTTTGTCATCACAGATAGAGGTGTAGCTCAAGCGGGAATTTTAGCTAAAATTACGGAGCAGCTTGACCGTCACGGCTATCAAAGCATCGTGTATGATAAAGCAGTTCCAGAGCCTCCAATCGATAGTGTCGTTGAAGCGTATGAATTCGCAAAATCACAAATGAAAACAGATGTGATTATTGGTCTTGGTGGCGGTAGTAGCATCGACTTAGCGAAAGTCGTTGCCCTATTGATGGAATATAGTGGTCATCCAAGAGACTACTTCGGTGGCGAAAACTTAGTTCCAGGTCCAATTGCGCCACTGATTGCCATCCCAACAACAGCTGGTACAGGTTCAGAGGTTACATCTGTTGCTGTTGTAACGGATACGGAAAACGATATGAAAGTAGGAATTTCTGATAACTTTTTACGCCCGGCTGTTGCACTGCTTGATCCTGAACTCACCGTTGGTCTGCCGGCATATGTGACAGCTTGCTCAGGAATTGATGCATTATCTCATGCGGTCGAAGCTTATACAGCTAAAGATTTTCGTTACATTCAAGCTGAAGGAAACATCTTATTCCAAGGGGCGTTACCAATTACTGATGCCCTTGCGATTCAAGCGATTGAGTTAATCGCAAACAACCTGGCAATTGCTGTTCAACAAGGAAGCAATATCGAAGCACGTAGCAATATGCTTCTTGGTAGCTTGCTTGCAGGGATGGCGTTCTCGAATGCTGGAACAGCTTTAGCTCATGCTCTCGCGTATCCAATTGGAGGGAAGGCAAAATCTCCTCACGGTGAATTAACAGGACTTCTTCTTCCATATGTGATGGAATTCAATACGGCAACGGAAAAAGAAAAGATGATAAAAATTGCAGAAGCCTTCGGGATTGAGAAAGGTGACAAGTCAAAAACAGAGCATGCGAAGGAAGCATCAAAAGCAGTTTTTGAGCTTCTGAAAGATATCGGGCTTCCTACAAAGCTATCAGCCATTGGTGTTAAGGAAGAAGATTTAGAAGAAATTGCTGAAAAAGCACTTCCGATTGAACGCCTGATTCGAAACAATCCTCGTGTCCCTACAAAAGATAGTTTAGTAGAACTTCTTAAAAAAGCGTATTAATTGAAAGAGGGAAGGGGAGCGGAACTATGAGCAGAGAACCTAGAATTGCGATCACAATGGGTGATGGATGCGGTGTTGGCCCTGAAATCATAATGAAATCATTAGCCGATCAATCGATCTATGAAAAGTGTGCCCCGTTTGTGATCGGTGATGCAAAAATTCTCGAGCGTGCCAATGAAATCGTTAAAACCAATTTGACGGTTCGGTCCATACAATCAGTGGAAGAAGCAACTTTCACCTATGGAACGGTTGATTGCTTGGATTTAGACTTACTACCAGAGGATTTACCGATTGGTCAAGTGACGGCTGAAGCTGGAAATGCCGCGTTTCGTTATTTAGAAAAAGCGATTCAGCTTGCAAACAACAAGGAGATTGAAGGCATTTGTACGGCCCCTTTAAATAAGGAAGCACTTCACAAGGGTGGACATATTTTTCCTGGTCACACGGAAATCTTAGCAGAGCTGACGGGCACAAAGGACTTTGCGATGATGCTACAAGCGCCAACCTTACGTGTCATTCATGTAACAACCCATGTAGGGATTCTTGATGCGGTGAAGCAAATCACGCCTGAGAGAACATACAAAGTCATTCAGCTTGCAGATGAAACGCTAAAACGGGCTAGGATTGAAGCACCTAGGATTGCTGTATGTGGAATCAATCCACATGCAGGTGAGAATGGTTTGTTTGGGTATGGTGAAGAAGATGAAAAGGTTGTACCTGCTGTTGAAAAAGCACAGCAGGAAGGAATCGATGTCGTTGGACCACTGCCTGCAGACACGCTGTTCTTCCGTGCAAATCGTGGAGATTTTGATATTGTCGTTGCCATGTATCATGATCAGGGACATGGGCCGATTAAGGTGCTTGGTCTTGAAGCAGGAGTGAACATCACCGTAGGCTTGCCTATTATTCGCACAAGCGTTGATCATGGTACGGCTTTTGATATTGCTGGAAAAGGAATTGCAAGTGAGCTAAGCTTAAAGGAGGCAATCCTTCAAGCGATTGATCTTGCGCCTAAGCGACAATAAACCGTCCCGTAGGAGGGATTCCATTGAAAATCTTATTCACAAGAAAGCTTCCAGAAAAATTGATCGAGCCTCTGAAAGAGCGATATACGATTTCAATGTGGACAGAGGAAAATGATCCAATGCCACGAGAGCTATTGCTTAAAGAGGTAGCTGATGCAGATGCAATTTTCACCAATGTAGCAGACCAAATTGATAAAGAACTCATTGAACAAGCAAAGTCGCTGAAGGTAATAAGCACGATGGCGGTCGGCTATGATAACATCGATATTGATGAGGCGACAAAACGGAGGATTCCTGTTGGACATACGCCAGGTGTTTTATCGGAAGCAACGGCTGACTTAACCTTCGCATTATTAATGGCGACAGGAAGACGAATCACCGAAGGCATGGATGTCATTCGTCGCAACGAGTGGAAGAGCTGGGGACCGTTTCTTCTTACTGGTCAAAGCGTCTATGGGGCGACGATCGGTATTATTGGGATGGGACGAATCGGTCAAGGTGTTGCAAGACGGGCAAAGGGTTTCAATATGAACATTCTTTATCATAACCGCAGCCGCAATCCTGTAGCGGAAGAAGAGCTCGGTGCAACCTATTGCTCCCTTGAAGAGCTTTTGCAGCAAGCAGACTATGTCGTTTTACTTGCCCCATCTACGCCTGAAACGCGAAGAATGATCGGGAGAGAGCAATTTGCTTTAATGAAAAAGTCGAGCATTTTTATCAATACGTCTCGGGGAACCAATGTTGATGAGCAGGCGTTATATGAGGCGTTAAAGAGCAATGAAATTTTTGCGGCGGGACTGGACGTATTTGAAACAGAGCCAATTACAGCCGATCATCCGCTACTGCAGCTGGACAATGTTGTCGCTCTTCCGCATATTGGCAGTGCTGATATTGAGACAAGAATGGTAATGGGTCGCTTGGCGATTCAAAATATTGAAAAGGGACTTGCTGGGGAACGACTCATTCATTGTGTAAATGAAGAATTGTATAAATAGATTTTAGCTATGTGTCTATCGTGTTTTGACGAAGTGTCTAAGAAGAAAATGGTAGAAGACACGGAGAGCCTCTTTAAAAAAGGGGCTCTTGGTTTATACGTTAGGAAAGCATAAATTTTTTAACAACGGAGTTTCTCGACGTAGTTTAAAAATTAAAAGGGCTAAGATTAACTGCAACTAAGGCTTTCGCTATAAAAGACTTGGCGAAAAGCCGAGTTCTGTTTATATTTTTAGTAAGGATTGCATCTTGAAAGGGGCGTTACAGAATGGAACTAACGACAGAAGAAAAATGTCAGCAGTTAGATGAAATTTTACGTTCAATGGGACGTGTTCTTGTTGCTTTTTCAGGTGGTGTGGACAGTACCTTTTTATTGGCTCGTGCGAAAGACGTATTAGGGGATCAGGTGGTAGCGGTTACAGCTGCTTCTGAGACATTCCCTACTCGTGAGTATAAGGCTGCAATTGAGCTTGCCAAGCAAATCGGTGTCAGGTACATTGAAACGACCGTTAGTGAATTGGTAAATGAGAATTTTGTCCGTAATGATTCCAATCGCTGCTTTCATTGCAAGGATGGGTTGTATGAGCATTTAAATGAGGTGGCAAAAGAAAAAGGCTATCCTTATATTTTAGATGGTGCGAACCGTGACGATGTAGGTGATTATCGTCCAGGCATGAAGGCGGCACGAGAGCAAGGAGTACGGAGTCCGCTCTTGGAGGCAGGTTTGACGAAACAAGAAATTCGTAATCTCTCAAAAGAAATGGGCTTATCAACGTGGAATAAGCCATCCTTTGCATGCCTTTCATCGCGGATTCCGTACGGAACGAGAATTACGCAAACTGCCATTGACCAGCTTGATGAAGCAGAAGACTTTTTACTAAGACTAGGCTTTTACCAAGTACGGGTTCGCCATCATGATAAGCTAGCACGAATTGAAGTGATGCCAGAAGAGCTTCAAAAAGTCGTTGCCTACAATGAAACGATTCATAAAAAATTTAAAGAGCTCGGCTTTCAATACGTAACATTAGATTTACAAGGATATCGGACAGGAAGCATGAATGAGGTTCTTGAAACGGCTAAAGGAGTTTAAGGATGAGCAATGAGATAAAGCAATGGTTGTCAATGATCGAAAGAGGCGAGCTAAAAGCGGAAGAGGCTTATGATAAATTGAAAGGCTATGAAGACATTGGTTTTGCAAAAATCGACCTTCATCGCGAGAAGCGGCAAGGATTTCCTGAAGTCATTTATAGCGAAGGAAAAACGGTTGAGCAAATTCTGTCTATTTTCACTCGCTTAAAAGCTACCAATGAAACCGTTTTAGCAACACGGGTGTCAAAAGAAAAAGCAGATAAGCTACTTCCTCACCTTTCAGATGTTCAGTACGATGAATGTGCGCGTACACTGTTATTTGACGAACGTTCTAGTCACCAGGGACTCGGAAAAGTCGGTATTCTTTGTGCAGGAACAAGCGATTTACCTGTAGCCGAAGAAGCTGCAGTTACGGCCCATGCCATGGGTCTAGAGGTTCAACGCTTTTATGATGTAGGAGTCGCGGGGATTCATCGCCTTTTTGATCAGCTAGAAAGCATTCGAACGTGTGACGTATTAATCGTTGTAGCAGGAATGGAAGGAGCGCTTGTTAGTGTGGTTGGTGGACTTGTCCAACAGCCAATATTAGCTGTCCCTACAAGCGTTGGCTATGGAACGAACTTTCAAGGTGTGTCAGCACTGCTAACAATGCTGAATTCATGCTCATCTGGAGTGTCCGTTGTTAATATTGATAATGGCTTTGGAGCAGCTTATCAAGCTGCGCTTATCGTAAGAGTAAAAGAGAACAATCATCATACACAATAATAAGCATACTTCCTTGCTTGCAGGGAGGTATGTTTTTTTAGAAAGGATCATTTTTTTAACAGAGAGGTTTATCGACGTAGTTAAAAATTTGAAGGCCAAGTAACCTGGGCTTAAGGCTTTCGTTGTGAAGGACTTGGTGAAAAGCCAAGTTATACTTTTGTGAAAGGATAGCTAAGTAATAAGCTTAAACGCCATCCGAAAGGTAAAATGGCGCTTGTAGCGATATTATCTGACGGAATTTTTAGATAAATTGATCAAAAAACGAAAAAAACTTTATACAGTTTTGACAATATATTTTTTTGTTAAAAACGACTAAGATCAGTACATAAGTAAGAAAGATCCATGTTGAAGAAAAACTGATTTAAAAACATGACAAAAGAAACCCTTGCCTGCTCGTATAGACCTTTACTCTTTTTATAACATGCCTAAATAAATTAGGAGTTGAAGCTGTTGGACAGGCGAGTAAGGGAAATGATGATTTAATGAATAGGAAGGGGGTAGTTTTTTATCATACAAATTTAGATAATTCGGGAAAAAATTGAGCATTTGTGACCATCTGTTTGTTTTTAACATCATTTCTGCGTATAAGTCACTTGAAGACGTATCAATCATTGAAAAGGGTATTTTTCACGTTATACGAATGATGAACTACTTTGAAGAATTATCCGATAATTGATACGATTAAAGTGGATCTTAAAAATTGAATATTTTAAAAAAACAGACATGATGGGTGCTATGAAGCTCGTCAAGGGAGGTCAATGATTGATGAAAAGAACGATGTATTTACTTTTCGTAATGGCAGCAGTGATGATCGTCTCAGCTTGCTCCACAAGTAGCGAAGACACGTTAGGATCAATTCAAGATGAAGGCGTTGTACAAGTAGGTTTTGCGAATGAACGACCATATGCTTACCAGGAAAGTGATGGGACGATTACAGGCCAAGCTGTCGAAATTGCCCGAGCGGTTTTTAATGAGTTAGGTGTTGAGGAAGTTGAAGGGACTGTTGTTGATTTTGACGCCTTAATTAGTGGGCTGAACGCAGGAAATTTTGATGCGATTACCGCAGGAATGTACATAACGCCAGAACGGTGTGAAAATGCAGCATTTGCTGAACCGGAATATCGAATTGGCGAAGGGTTGGCAGTTCAAGCTGGAAACCCTCACAATCTGAAAAGCTATGAAGACATTGCCAACAATCCCGATGTAACGGTAACGGTCATGTCTGGGGCGATTGAGCGAGAATATCTTTTAGCAGTTGGCGTGTCAGAGGATCAAATTGAACAAGTGAATAACATTTCTTCGAATATTACAGCTCTAGAAACGGGTAGAACGGATGCTATTACAATGACGGACTTAACATTGCGAACGGCTCTACAGGATCAAGACACGTCAAATATTGAGATTGTAGAGGATTTCACACAGCCTGTCATTGATGGTCAGGAAGTATATGGTTACGGTGCTGCAGTTTTCCGCCATGACGATGAAGAGCTTCTCAATCAATACAACGAAAAGTTAGCAGAATTAAAAGAGTCTGGACGATTGCTTGAAATTATGGAGCCATTTGGTTTCACAGAAGATAACTTACCAGGTGATGTAACAGCTGCTGAGCTTTGTGGAGCAAGTGATGAATAAGAATATAGAGTAAAAAAAGAAGATTCAAAGCAATGCTTATGAGCAGTTTACGATTCATAAGCTAAAAAGTGATGATGATTTCAGGCACTCAATCTGAGTGCCTGATTTACCTTCTAGCAAATTTAATCGAAATGTAGCATACATAAAAATGGAGAAGGAGTGAGAGCTTTTGGGGATACTTGATATCATCAGTGTATTAGGTCGAGGAGCTTCCGTTACCGTCTCTCTTTTATTAGCCTCGGCTGCTCTAGCTTATCTGGTTGGCTTTATTGCTGGCTTATCCCGCGTATCTCGCTTTAAAATTGTACGAGTCATTACGGTCATTTACGTAGAATTCTTTAGAGGAACCTCACTGCTTGTTCAATTGTTTTGGATTTTTTTCGTATTGCCACAGTTATTTGGCATCCGACTCGATCCTTTTGTAGCAGGTGTTATTACACTGGGATTAAATTATGGGGCCTATGCATCAGAAATTGTACGAAGTTCGATTAACGCAGTGCCAAAAGGACAAACAGAAGCTGCGATTGCTTTAAATATGTCAAGGATACAGAGAATGCTCAAAATTATTTTGCCGCAGGCTCTCCGTACGATGCTCCCAGGATTTGGTAATAATGCAATTGAGCTCTTGAAAGGGACGGCGCTTGTATCTTTAATTACACTTCAAGACATGATGTATCTTGCACAAAATTTAATGGATGCCAATTATAGCTTGACTCTCCCAGTCTTTAGTACGCTCCTCGTCATGTACTTTTTAATTGCATTGCCGCTTATTGTATTAGCACGGTACTTAGAAAGAAGAGCATCTAAGGGGGTGGCGAGTGTATAATGGGTATCTTTAATTGGACGTATGCCGCAGAAGTTTTTCCAATTTTGTTTCGTGCCATGTTTGTTACGCTCGGGATAACGATTGCTGCATATTTGGTAGCACTCGTATTCGGGCTCGTTTTAACCTTTCTGAGAAGGTCAACGTATCGCCCCGTCGCCTTAGTAACCTATGGATTCATTGAATTTGTGCGCAGTACACCACCACTTGTTCAATTGTTTTTTGTCTATTACGCATGGCCGATGATCCCAGTCATTGGTGTGAATCTGAATGCCATTACAGCAGGGATATTGACCCTTGGCATTCATTATAGTACATACCTTTCTGAAATTTACCGTTCAGGAATTAATGCCGTACCAAAGGGGCAATGGGAAGCAAGCAGAGCCTTAAATTTTAGTGGCATTCAGACATGGTTTAAAATCATTTTGCCACAAGCGGTGCCTCCGGTTATCCCAATGATGGGAAATTATTTAATCGTTTTATTCAAGGAAACACCTCTATTAATGGCCATTTCAGTGAATGAAATGCTAATGCAAGCACGAACGCTTGGCTCTCAAGTCTTTTCATTTGTTGAAGTGTATACGATTGTCGGTTTACTGTTCCTTGTCTTGAGTTATCCTGCTTCTCTTTTTGTTGGGTATCTTGAGCGACGAATGAATAACCGCTACAGTCGTAAAGCGAAAAAAATTGAAAAGAAGAAGGTGGCAGCGTGACTCAACAGCCTATTGTTCAATTTAAAAATGTAAAAAAATCGTTTGATGACTTAGAAGTGCTTAAAGGCTTTGATCTTGATATTGCACCAGGAGAAAAAGTTTCGATCATTGGTCCGAGTGGTTCTGGAAAAACGACAATTATCCGGATGTTAATGACCCTTGAAAAGCCCACAGGTGGTGAAATTATTGTCGATGGTGAAAACCTGTGGCATAAGGAAGTAAATGGAAATCTCGTCGATGCCGATGAAAAGCATTTGCGGAAAATCCGGGGAAACGTAGGGATGGTTTTTCAGCATTTTAATTTGTTTCCACATATGACGGTGTTAAAAAATTGTATGGAAGCGCCAATGAGTGTTTTGGGCTTATCCAAGCAAGAAGCAGAAAGTCGAGCGGTTGCTATGCTTGAAAAAGTCGGGTTAGCTGACAAAGTGGACAATTACCCCGAGCAATTATCCGGTGGACAGAAGCAGCGTGTAGCGATTGCCCGTGCGTTAGTGATGGAGCCAAAAGTGATGCTTTTTGATGAGGTAACCTCTGCCCTTGATCCTGAGCTAGTAGGAGAAGTTCTTGCCGTTATAAAAGATTTGGCAGAGCAAGGGGATATGACGATGATTCTAATTACGCACGAAATGGATTTTGCTTGGGACGTTTCGGATCGAATCGTTTTCTTTGCCGACGGTCAGCTTGTTGAACAAGGGACACCGCAAGATGTATTTGAAAATCCGGAAAGTCCTCGCTTAAAAGCCTTCTTAGAAAGATTCCGTACAGGGAGATAAGCATTGTTTGTTGAAAGCCATCGCTGCGAGCGGTGGTTTTTCTTTTTTTATGGAGGGTATCGTCTTAAATAGGATAAAACAGAGTTGTGTTAACGGCAGCTAGGCTAGTTACAGGTTAAAAGGAGGGTTTTCCATAGAAGCAGCGATCGGATTTACAATTTTTATTTCTCTCGTCATTGAATTTGCAGTTCGGAGAGGCATTGATAGCTCTAACACCAGTCGGAATGCTTGAGAAGTATCTTGAGAGAAAATGAAAAGAGAAAAGCTTAACAGTTGTCCCGAGGTTGAACCATTCCTCGGGATTATTTGCTAAGGCATTAAATCGATTGAATCGTCACTTTATAGACTTTTATGCTTAGAGGTTCGATCATATAAAAGTCTTTTTTCTAAGGATAACGAATATTTCACTTAATCAAGAGCTGATTCTGAGTAGACAGCAATGAGGACGACTGCAGGTTCTTCTCCAATATTTTTGACGAGGTGAGGGACGCTCGCATTCCAGCTAAATGAATCGCCCGCCTCTAAAATGACCGAATCCTCGCCTTGCTGTGCCAAAAGTGTTCCTTTAACGACCACATGACATTCTTCCCCTTCATGAGCATGCGGCTCCTCTCCTGTTGACGCACCAGGAGCTAGTTCAACATTCATTAACCGCAAACCACCTTTCGATGTGAGGTTTTCTACTTTTAAATCCCCACATTTATGGGTAGAGTAGGTCCGTTCACCCTTTCGAACGACGCGCATTCGTTCATCTTTTTTTAATAGAAGATACGGCAGTGGAATGTTGAGGTAATTCGCAATCGTTTCTAAGGTGCTAATGGAAGGGGAGGTGTTGTTGTTCTCCATGTTGCTAATAAACCCTTTAGAAAGACCTGTACCTTCACTCATTTGGGAGATAGTTATTTTTTTTCTTTTTCTTATTGTCCGAATCGTCGTTCCGATTTCCATACATACACCTCAAAATATATTTGTTATAGAAAACTTATTTTCATATTAACAAAACTTTTATTGACGTTCAATGCTAAAGTTGTTAATCTATAAACAACTTATTATTTTATTAGAAAACAAAATAGTTGTTTTTTGGATAGGACTTTACTATAGTAAGTGAGAGTGGAGTAAAGAGATTTTAGCAAATGACGACCCTATTGACATTGAATAGAAACTTGGTTGTCAGTAATGAATGAAGAGAAGGTAAGCGAGAGGATATCTTCGCTTTCTTACCTTGGATGCTCCGTAGAAAAATTGATATTCAATCCAGCAATCATTTTATGGCATGCCATAAAGAGGGAGAGAAGAAATGATATCTGAACACATTAAATCAATGCTCGATGAAAAAATTGAGATTATCAAACATGAAGGAAAACCAGACATTGCACGTGTCGGTCCAATAAATCTCCCGGTTCAGCTTGGAGACAAAGAAGTGACATTCAAGTGGTATACATGGTTAAATTTAACGAACTTGCCATCTACGAAGGATGAATTATTAGAAGCCTTACCACAAGCGGATCTCGCTCTTTATCAGCAATCCTCTGTCCTTGTTTATGGGGATTTTTCTAACACTGATGAAGCGTTCATTCGTATGCACAGTATTTGTCATACGGGAGATATTTTTGGAAGCAAGCGCTGTGATTGTGGTTTTCAGCTCCGACAATCAATGAAGATGATTGTGGAGAAGGGTAGTGGTGCAATTTTTTATTTAGCTGACCATGAAGGCCGTGGAATAGGTCTGTTCACGAAGTCATTAGCGTATCTTTTACAGCAAGAAGGTCTTGATACGGTCGAGGCCAATCATCAGTTAGGCTTTGAAGATGACGAGCGTTCATATGAAGAAGCGATTCGAGTGCTTCAATCGTTACGGACGAAGCCAGTGAGTCTGATTACCAATAATCCGCGAAAGCTTGCTTCCTTGAGAGAATATGGAATGCTTGTTGATACGCATGTCCCGTTATGGGGAGACGTTTCTAGTCATAATCAAAAATATTTACAAACAAAAATTAAAAAGTCTGGTCATATCTATGATTTTACAACAATGATTTTGAAGGAAGCTGAAGGAGTATGTGAATAAGTTTTTAAAAAATATTGAGCTTGTTTGCGTAGTCGTTATTTTCAAAAGAAATCAGGTGCTAACAATGAATATTCAATCAGAGGTTTGCATCGTTGGCGGAGGCCCTGCTGGTGCATTACTAGGTTATATTCTTGCGGAAAATGGCATTTCCACTGTCGTACTTGAACGGAATCGGTTCATTGAGCGGCAGTTTAGAGGGGAACATATTGATGCTCAAGGAGAGCAATTGCTAAAAAAGCATGGCCTGTTTGAAACGATTCGCTCTTACGGAATGCTAGAAATGAAAAAAGTAGAATTTTTTGATCGAAAACAAGTGGTGAAGACGATTCTGCCTGAAAAAAATGGACATGTGGGCATCCATATTCCTCAAAACCATTTGCTTCGGGCCATCTTTCAAGAATCGACTAAACACGATCATTATCAACTTCTCATGAATACAACCGTAACAGAGTTGATTCAGGATGATACAGGGGCTTATGTTGGTGTGAAGGCAAAAAGAGATGGCGAGGAAATTAAGATTCATAGCGCCGTGATCGTAGGTGCTGACGGTCGCTTTTCGACAATTAGGAACGATGCACAAATTCCGGTGAAGATGATGAATCATGGTTATGATGTGCTGTGGGCGAAAATACCTGCCCCTCCAGAGTGGGAACCGTCGACGCGAATGCTTATGGTGAATCGTCAGCAGCTTGCGTTATTTACACAAACAGGTGGCTATATTCAAATTGGCTGGAACATTGAAGCTGGATCGTTGTCTGCCTTGCGAAAACAGCCCATTGAGTCATTTATTCAACCGTTACTTGAGAATTTTCCCGAACTAACGGAAAGTGTGAGGCAGCATCTTCAATCATGGAAAGATTTTGTCTATTTAAAGGTAGAAAGCTGTCGCTGTGAGACATGGGTAAAAGATGGCTTGGTCTTGATAGGAGATGCGGCCCATACGATGACACCAACTGGGGCGATCGGCATTAATAGTGCAATGAAGGATGCTGATGTGTTGGCTCAAGTATTAATAGATGCAATTGCGGAAAGCAATACGAGTGCGATGCGCTTAAAAGTGTTTGAAAATAGCAGACGTGAAGAGGTTGAAAGGCAACAAAAGCAACAAATTGAGCAAGAAGCCTCTTTTTGGAAAAATTACATTCAGTTCTCAGATACACAGAACGAGGTTGAAAGGTATCAAAAAGAATGTTGTGTCACGTAAGCATGTTAAATCTTCTTAAATACAGGAGGCCAATCAAATGAACTTTCACAAAGAGCCAGCGACGTATGTCGGGCATGTCCATTTACTCGTTTCTGATTTAGAGAGGTCGCAGCAATTTTACGAAAAAAAGCTTGGTCTTCAAGTATTAAATAAAAAAGAAAACGTTGTTGCATTTACAGCAGACGGGAACACTCCGCTTGTTATCATTGAGCATGAAGAAAATGCGCAACCGAAACGACCTCGAACAACTGGCTTGTACCACTTTGCGTTACTGCTACCGAACAGACGTGAGCTAGCAAAAGTACTGATTCATCTCGTTCAATCTGGTTATCCATTGCAAGGAGCGTCTGATCATCAGTTTAGTGAAGCAGTCTACCTTGCAGATCCAGAGGGAAATGGAATCGAACTTTATGCGGATCGTTCACCAGAGATTTGGGCTTGGCAAAATGGAGAGCTTCCTTTTGTCAGTGATCCATTAGACACAGACAGTCTTTTAAAAGAAAGTGAAAATGAGCCGTGGACAGGATTTCCTTCTGACACGGTCATGGGGCATATTCATTTGCACGTATCAAATTTGCAAAAAGCAAAAGAATTTTATTGTGATGGGCTTGGCTTTGAGGTAACCGTTCCTTTTCGTCATCAGGCGCTCTTTGTTGCCTCGAACAAATACCATCATCACATTGGATTAAATACATGGCAAGGTGAAGGTGCTCCAGCTCCAGCTGCGAATAGCCTTGGCATGAAAGAGTACTCTATTATTTATCCGACGGAAGCAGAGAGAACCCGAGTCCTTGAGCAGCTCAAAAAAATCAATGCGCCAGTGAGTGAAGAAGAGGGCGATGTACGGACGACGGATCCAGCCGGGAATCGCATTCTGTTGTTGGTGTAAGCTTATGTTCATCCATCTGTACCCCCTTCAAGTTTGTATCTAGGCTTGAAGGGGTTTTTTGATCATTGACTGTACATTAGAGAAAAAAATACTTCATCTTTTTAGTGATTTCTCAACCAAATAGCAAGGGCGAACGGTTGATTGAGCCTTAAGTACTTGAGTGACCATTCGTAAAAAACCACGTGAAACAACCTGTATAGAAGGGTGTTTCACGTGGTTTTTTTACATGTAAGAAGATAAGTGAGTTTACATAGTATACTTTTTTATACTATGTAAATATAAAGTGCGTACTTACAAATAAGAACTATATGAATTATACTAGCGTTTGTACAAGACATTTGCACAGCGAGGATGATTATTGGCGGAAGCATGAAATGAGTTCATGACACATACAATCTGAATTTTTTCTTGGAATGTGAGAATGATAGGGGAGGAATATCAGTGGAGTCAATGTCCTTTATTTTGTTTGGGGCAACAGGGGATTTAGCTAAACGAAAAATTTACCCAGCCCTTTACAATTTATTTTTAGATCATAAAATGCCAACCTCTTTTTCAGTGATTGGAGTAGGCAGACGAGAATGGGCACAAGACGAATTTAAAGGACATGTTAAAAATTCATTAACGATGTTTTCTAGACGCTACGCAGAAGAGCGTTCGAACATTGAAGGGTTTTTAAAGGCCTTTTGCTACCAGATCGTAGATGTAACGAAAAAAGAAGATTTTGAGAGGCTACGTGATTTTGTACAGCAGCGAGAAGAAGAGCGAGGGATTGCAGAAAATCGAATGTTTTACTTGTCGGTTGCACCTGAGTTTTTTGAGGGAATTGCTTCACATATTAAAGAAAGTGGGCTCGGCTCTGCAAATGGGTGGAAGCGTCTTATTATTGAGAAGCCGTTTGGGCATGACGTAAAGTCAGCGAACGAGCTGAACGACAAGCTAAGCAAAGCGTTCGAAGAGGATGAAATTTATCGGATCGACCATTATCTTGGGAAGCCTATGGTTCAAAATCTAGAAGCGCTCGAATTTGCAAATCCTATCCTGCAGGCGGTGTGGAACAACCAATACATTGCGAATGTACAAATTACAGCAAGTGAAACAGTTGGAGTCGAAGAGAGAGCTGGATATTATGACCAGGCCGGAGCCATTCGAGACATGGTACAAAATCATATGCTGCAAATGCTTATGATGACAGCAATGAACATGCCAAAACAGCTCAATGCGAGAAATATTCGTCATGAGAAGAAGAGCATTATGGAATCACTGCGCTTTATTAAGAAAGAAGAAGTAGCCTCACACATCGTTCGTGGTCAATACGAAGCAGGAGAAATTGGTGGAGAACCTGTTGTGGGATATAAAGAAGAGCCTGGAATTTCAGCGTCTTCTACAAACGACACATTTGTTGCAGCTCGCCTTTGGATTGATAATGATTTTTGGCGTGGTGTCCCGTTTTACATTCGTACAGGAAAGAGAATGGCAGAAAAGAGTACAAAAATTGTCATAGAATTCAAATCTTCAACAGAGGATTTGTATGGAAGTGACAATCATAAAACAGAACCAAACCTACTTGTGATTAGCATCACCCCAAATGAGGGCATTTCGTTCCGGTTAAACAGCCGAAACCCATTAAAAAATGGCAGGATTGAACCTGTTACCGTTGATTTTTCAGCGAACACAGAAAATGTACCAGAAGCTTATGAAAGCTTGCTATTTGATGCTTTACGAGGAGACTCAACATTTTTCGCTCATTGGAATGAAGTAGAATTGTCTTGGAAGTGGGTACAACCTGTATTAGAGGCCTTTGAAGAAGATCTTCTTCCTCTTCATCCGTATCGAGCTGGATCAATGGGACCAGCTGCTTCTAAACAGCTGCTTGCAGAAGAAGGGTTTAAATGGTGGTAATGGCAGCTCGTATAACGTATTCTTCCTCTTTAGAATGCAGCTTGATTGGACAAGCTAGAGAACAAAGGTAGAGATATGGCAACAATAACAACATGTCTCCTTTTGTGGAGATAATTAATGGAGGCAATAAACATGAAAGTTGGATTAATTGGTTTAGGAAAAATGGGATTAAACTTAGGTCAGAATTTACTTGATCAAAAGCATGAAGTTGTCGCCTTTGACGTCAACCCAAGTGCAGTGAAAGAAATGAGTCAATATGGGGCAAAAGGCGTTACCGCTTTACAGGAACTCGTTGAGTGCTTAGAGAAGCCAAGAGTTTTTTGGGTAATGGTTCCCCATGGAGTTGTTGATACAGTTCTTCGCGATCTTACCCCTTTATTAAGCAGTGGGGATATTGTCATTGAAGCAGGAAACTCTCACTATAAGGAATCGATTCGCCGCTATCATGAATTAAAGGAGCAGGGAGTTCATTTTCTCGATGCTGGAACCTCTGGTGGGATGGAAGGTGCTCGCCATGGTGCATGCTACATGGTAGGTGGCGATCCTGAAGCATGGAGCATTGTGGAGCCTCTTTTCCGGGACACGGCTGTCGAAAAAGGCTATTTATACGCAGGTCCAGCAGGAAGCGGTCACTTTTTAAAAATGGTTCACAATGGAATTGAATATGCAATGATGGCTGCCATTGGTGAAGGATTTGAAGTGCTAGAGAAAAGTGAGTTTGATTATGACTATGAAAAAGTTGCTGGCGTATGGAATAATGGTTCGGTGATTCGTTCATGGTTGATGGAATTAACCGAACGTTCTTTCTCCAAAGATGCAAAATTAGAGGGAATTAAAGGAGTCATGCATTCTTCAGGAGAAGGAAAATGGACAGTTGAAACAGCTTTAGACTTACAAACGGCAACGCCAGTCATCGCTATGTCTCTACTCATGCGTTATCGCTCGTTAGAAGATGATACATTCACAGGGAAAGTAGTTGCAGCGCTGCGGAATGAATTTGGTGGCCATGCGGTAGAGAAAAAATAATACATTATAAAAAGGCTCCCCCCCTTTATGGTACACATGAAAAGGGGGGGGTAGCTTTTTTAAAGCTAAAAAAGCTCAAGTGCAAAATCTCGTTTTACACCTGAGCAAAGCGGTAAGGTAAGGTAAGGGATTAGAAGATTACTATTTTTTCGCCGTTAAATGCAGCGGCGTAAAGCTTTTCCATATCTTCTACTGATACTTCACGAGGGTTAGCTGGCGTACAAGGGTCCTCAACCCTGCTGCTATTTTATCTAAATGCTTTTCGAACTCTTTGTTGTTGACACCGAATTCTTTTAAGGTTAATGCGATGTCAAACGCTCTATTTAAATGGCGAAGTAGCTCTGTAAAAGAGTCGATGAGCTCATTGTCCGTGTTTCCAGAAAGTCCAAGCATTCTTGCTATATCAGCGAAACGGAGCTATTCGCTTTTTTATTAAAGTCAATGACATACGGAAGAAAAAGGGCACTTGCTAAGCCATGTGGAATATTAAAGATTGCTCCTCCCTACGGTAATAAAAAAATAAAACCGCAAAGCCTGTTGAATAAACTGCTTTGCGGTCTCTTTATGCATATGCCTATTCAAGGTTGGCGTGCTTGAGCAGGTCAGCAGTCCGCTTTAACTCAGCAATGATTTCCGCTAGATAATCTGTCGTTTGCATGCTCATTACCCTTGTTGGATCCATTTTTGCATTTCTGCAGCCGCCGCTTTTTTATCCTCTTGACCTGTGATTCCACCACCAACGATGACAAGATCTGGTTGTGCTTTAATCACTTCTGGCAACGTTTCTAATTTAATTCCACCAGCGATCGCTGTTTTTGCATTTTTAACAACACTTTTAATCGTTTGAAGGTCTTCAAACGAGTTTTGACCAACTGCTTGAAGGTCATAGCCTGTGTGGACACAAATGTAGTCAACACCAAACTCGTCCAGCTCTTTGGCACGTGTAGCAATGTCTTTGACTGCGATCATATCAACAAGAATTTGCTTGCCTTGTTTTTTCGCTTCTTCAACAGCACCTTTGATCGACTGATCCTCCGCTGCGCCAAGAATCGTGATAATGTCAGCACCA
>NZ_ANNK01000047.1 GCF_000334155.1 Halalkalibacterium ligniniphilum
CAACGCCAGTCATCGCTATGTCTCTACTCATGCGTTATCGCTCGTTAGAAGATGATACATTCACAGGGAAAGTAGTTGCAGCGCTGCGGAATGAATTTGGTGGCCATGCGGTAGAGAAAAAATAATACATTATAAAAAGGCTCCCCCCCTTTATGGTACACATGAAAAGGGGGGGGTAGCTTTTTTAAAGCTAAAAAAGCTCAAGTGCAAAATCTCGTTTTACACCTGAGCAAAGCGGTAAGGTAAGGTAAGGGATTAGAAGATTACTATTTTTTCGCCGTTAAATGCAGCGGCGTAAAGCTTTTCCATATCTTCTACTGATACTTCACGAGGGTTAGCTGGCGTACAAGGGTCCTCAACCCTGCTGCTATTTTATCTAAATGCTTTTCGAACTCTTTGTTGTTGACACCGAATTCTTTTAAGGTTAATGCGATGTCAAACGCTCTATTTAAATGGCGAAGTAGCTCTGTAAAAGAGTCGATGAGCTCATTGTCCGTGTTTCCAGAAAGTCCAAGCATTCTTGCTATATCAGCGAAACGGAGCTATTCGCTTTTTTATTAAAGTCAATGACATACGGAAGAAAAAGGGCACTTGCTAAGCCATGTGGAATATTAAAGATTGCTCCTCCCTACGGTAATAAAAAAATAAAACCGCAAAGCCTGTTGAATAAACTGCTTTGCGGTCTCTTTATGCATATGCCTATTCAAGGTTGGCGTGCTTGAGCAGGTCAGCAGTCCGCTTTAACTCAGCAATGATTTCCGCTAGATAATCTGTCGTTTGCATGCTCATTACCCTTGTTGGATCCATTTTTGCATTTCTGCAGCCGCCGCTTTTTTATCCTCTTGACCTGTGATTCCACCACCAACGATGACAAGATCTGGTTGTGCTTTAATCACTTCTGGCAACGTTTCTAATTTAATTCCACCAGCGATCGCTGTTTTTGCATTTTTAACAACACTTTTAATCGTTTGAAGGTCTTCAAACGAGTTTTGACCAACTGCTTGAAGGTCATAGCCTGTGTGGACACAAATGTAGTCAACACCAAACTCGTCCAGCTCTTTGGCACGTGTAGCAATGTCTTTGACTGCGATCATATCAACAAGAATTTGCTTGCCTTGTTTTTTCGCTTCTTCAACAGCACCTTTGATCGACTGATCCTCCGCTGCGCCAAGAATCGTGATAATGTCAGCACCAGCCGCAGAGGCTTGGCTTACTTCATAGGCAGCTGCGTCCATGATTTTAAGGTCCGCTAACACCGTTAAATTAGGGAAGGCTGCTTTCACTTCCTTCACCGCTTTCAGTCCTTCATTGATAATCACAGGTGTACCGATTTCCACCACATCAATGTGCTCTTCTACTTCTTTTACTAATTCGATCGCTCCTGGAATGTCTACTAGATCTAACGCTAATTGAAGTTTCATGCAATCTTCACTCCTACTAAGAAATTTCGTTTTGATTGCATCTCTTTACAGATGCATTCACTACACTGTAGCTGAGTCATAAGTATAAGTGAGGAATGATTTAGTTGGAAGTACGCACTTTAAATTTACATAGTGTCGAAAAGTATACTATAAGAAATGGCGGTCGTATGTAAATAATGGAACTTAATAGAGTTGATTTTGCTGTGGAAAATGATTATAAAAGCTGAGAACCCAAGCTACTAAAAGAATGTTGAACAAAGATGCGATGAATCTAGTGAAAATAAGGGAATTGAATGACGAAAATAAATGCTTGACACTAAATGTGAGTGGCAGTAAGATGAGAATCAAAGATGTAATCGATTACATCTTGAAGTGAGGTAGTTGTTTATGTCGACAATTAAAGATGTGGCCAAACGTGCAAATGTTTCTGTCGCAACTGTTTCTAGAGTACTTAGCAAATCTTCTAATGTATCAAAAGCGAAAAAAGAGCAGGTTTTAAAAGCGATAGAAGAATTAAATTACCAACCGAATGCTTTAGGTCGTTATCTACGAACCTCGCAAACAATGACGATTTTAGTTGTCATACCAAATATTACTAACCCATTTTTCTCAAATGTTTTGCGAGGAATTCAAACATATGCCAATCAAGAAGGATACCGTGTCCTTTTGATGGATGTTGAACACTCTGGCTTTCAAGAGCAAAATTACGTAGATATGCTTGAACAAAAGCAAGTGGATGGCTTAATTATGTTAACATCACGTATAAATCCAGAGGTTCTCCATACGATCAGTGAAAAGCATCCCGTTGTCCTTGCCTGTGAATATATTGAGGGATCGATGATTCCTACTGTATCTATTGATAATATAAGCAGTGCAAGGAAAATGACTGAGTATCTTCTTGGACTTGGTTATAAGAATATCGCCCATATTTCAGGACCGATGAATACGATTTTAAGCATTGATCGGTTAAAGGGCTACAAGCAAGCGCTGCAAGCCCGTGAACGGCCGATCAAGTCATCGTCGATTCAAGAAGGAGATTTTACAGTTGAATCAGGCTACAATGTGATGACAAAATTGCTGGCAATGGAATCACGACCAGATGCTGTTTTTGCAGCAAATGATGAAATGGCAATTGGAGCGATTCATGCGATTAAACACCGAGGTTTACGAGTACCAGAAGATATTGCAGTTGTTGGTTTTGATGATATTGAAATCGCTTCCTATTACGATCCGCCGCTGACGACGATCCGTCAGCCAACCTATAAAATAGGCAGGAAAGCAATGAATTTATTAATCGAATTATTGGGTAAAAAGACACTTTCACAGCAACAATTTGTGTTAGATGATGATTTAATTATACGTAAATCTTGTGGACATGATGTGAAGACAAACTTTTCATGGAAGTAAGAAGCTTTACCCATTAAAGGGGGTGTTCGTCGCACCATATTTCCACAGTCAGCCATCATAAAAACAGTATGATTAAGGAGTGATTAAGTTGAAACTTGCTTATCAAACAAATACGTGGGGCGGAGTTGTAGGACATCCTGGTGGTGTAACGTCCATAAAGGATTCATATTATTTAACTCACGGCTCAACAGAGGAAGCATTTAAAGACATTTCTGAATCCGGTTACAAGGGGATTGAAATATTTGAGGGAAACTTAATGGCTTATGATGCTGAGGATTTCAAAAAACTTTTAACCCAATATAATCTTGAATTTGTCGGAGTATATACAGGTGCGAATTTCATTTATTCTGAAATCCTTCCTGAAGAATTAGAAAAGATTGAAACCGTTGCCAAACGTGCAGCTGAACTAGGCTGTATTCATTTAGTCGTTGGTGGAGGAGCGATTCGCTCAACAGGTATTCAAGAGAATGATTACGAAAAATTAGCCGATGGTCTAAATAAGGTGATCAAGATTGCAAATAAGTATGGATTGGTTCCTCACTACCACCCACATCTTGGTTCATTAGGTGAATCACCTGAGCAAATTGAGAAAATCTTTAGCTTAACAGATATTAATTTCTGTCCAGATACGGCTCACTTGGAGGCTGGTGGTGGAAACCCTGCTGAACTCATGAAGAAGTACAAGGATAGATTGAAATACGTTCATTTTAAAGATTTAGAAGGAACAAATTTTCTTCCATTAGGTGAAGGAAAACAATCCTTCTCTGCGATGATGAATGTTTTAAATGAAATCGATTTTGATGGATGGATAACGGTTGAGCTTGATGCATTTGACGATCCGAAAAAGGGTGCACAAATCAGTAAGGATTATTTGAAGAATCAATTTAATCTTATATAAAATTTGTAATCGATTACAATAGTAATTAATAAGGGGGAAGTAAACCATGAAAAAAATGAAAACTGTTGCTTTTTCTTTTACCTTGAGTGCTCTTCTGATTGCATCTGGTTGTGGCGCGGACGACAGTGCGTCACCTCCTGAGCAAGCAGGGGATACAAATGGCGGTGAGCAAGCGGAGCAGGCTGAGGATGTAGAAGTAGATGGGCCGATTACAATCAATCCAGGCATACCGAAAGATACTGAAATCTTTAGTAAAGGACCTCAAGGAGAGGTGGCAGAATCTGCTCATGACCTTGTTTTAACAGAAGAAGAAATTGAAGAAATTCGAAAGGGCGAATATACGGCGGCGATAGCAATGCACTATGCAGGAAATGACTGGTCAAGAGCGCAAGTGAACGGGCTTGAGGCAACGTTTGCAAAAATGGGAATTGACGTCATTGCCGTAACAGACGGCCAATTTAGTGTTGAAAAGCAAATGTCTGATATTGAAACAATCATGGCAAGACAGCCTGACATTTTAGTAAGTATTCCAGTTGATCCAGTCTCATCTGCGAGCGCTTACAGACAAGCAGCAGAAGCAGGTACGAAGCTTGTCTTTATGGATAACGTACCAGATGGATTTACTCCTGGAGAAGATTATGTAAGCGTTGTATCGGCTGATAACTACGGAAACGGTGTAGCTGCTGCTCACGAAATGGCTGAAGCATTAGGTGGAGAAGGTAAAATCGGTGTGATTTATCATGACGCAGATTTCTTTGTGACAGCACAACGTGTGGAAGCTTTTGAAACGACGATTAAAGAAGAATATCCAAATATTGAAATTGTTGACCGTAGTGGAATTGCAAATCCTGAAGATGGTGAGCAAGTTGCAGCAGCGATGCTAACAAGAAATGCAGACCTTGATGGGATGTTCGTCGTGTGGGATGTTCCAGCGGAAGGCGCATTGTCTGCAGCTCGTAGTGCAGGGCGAGATGACCTTGTTGTCACAACGATTGACCTTGGATCAGGTGTTGCGTTAGACATGGCTAGAGGTGGAAATATTAAAGGTGTAGGTGCGCAGCTTCCTTATGATCAGGGGGTAGCCGAAGCGATCTTAGCTGGTTATGCATTACTTGGAAAAGAAGCTCCGCCTTATATTGCCGTTCCTGCACTGTCGGTTACTCAGGATAACGTCGTAGAATCTTGGGAGCTTGTCTATAGTGAGCCTGCTCCAGAAGAAATTCAAAATGCAGCAGAGTAAAAAAAATCGAATGAAACTGATAGATTGAAGGAGGAATTATTTTGAAGAAACAATTAAATGTCGGAATGATCGGTGCTGGTTTTATGGCGAAAGCTCACTCAATGGCGTATGCGTCCATGCCAATGTTCTTTACAAATACAGAAGCAACCCCTTATCGGAAAACAATTGTCGATGTAACGGAGGAATTAGCAAAAGCTGCAGCAGAACGACTCGGCTTTGAAAACTATTCAACAGACTGGCGCTCAGTCGTTGAGGATCCGGAAATCGATATTATTGACATCGTAACGCCAAATGATTCCCATGCAGAAATTGCCATTGCAGCAGCAAAAGCAGGGAAGCATATTATTTCTGAAAAGCCTCTTGCTCGAAATGCGAAAGAGACAAAGGAAATGCTCGAAGCTGTGCAGCAGGCAAAGGTTCGAAATATGGTTGCTTTCAACTATCGAAAAACACCTGCGGTTGCACTTGCAAAAAAGTTTATTGATGAAGGGGCGATCGGTAAAATTATGAACTTCCGTGGTACGTATCTTCAGGATTGGTCAGCAGATCCTGAATCACCACTATCATGGAGATTTCAAAAAGACAAGGCTGGCTCAGGGGCATTAGGTGACATTGGAACTCATGTGATTGATTTTGCTCACTATTTAGTGGGAGATATTGCAGAAGTTATGGCGACAACACAAACATGGGTGAAGGAAAGACCCATTCAAACAGGTGGAATCGATTCACTTGGGAACGTAAAAGGTGGAAACACTGAAAAAGGACCAGTGGATGTTGACGATGAAATATCAACCTTGCTCCGATTCAAAAATGGGGCAGTAGGAAGCATTGAAGCAACCCGTAATGCATGGGGGCGTCATAACTTCCTCACCTTCGAAATTCATGGTGAAAAAGGCTCGCTTTATTTCAACTATGAACGCCGTGATGAATTACAGGTTTGCTTTGCAGAGGATGGAGACGACCGTCGTGGATATCGCACGATTTATACTGGACCAGCCCACCCGTATGGTGAAGGATTATGGCCAATTCCAGGACTTGGAATCGGGTACAGTGAAACAAAAATTGTAGAAGTGTACCATCTTATTGAAGCGATAACGAAGAATCAAGAATGTGAACCAAATTTCCTTGACGGTCATAAAATTGCCCTTGTAAGTGACGCGATGCTTGAATCAGCTGAATCACAGCGCTGGGTGCGAGTGGATCTATAACGGTCACGTGTGAACATTTAGGGCCTCTTGTGCAAGAGGTCCTTTTTAAAAAGGAGAGTTGGTCATGTCACAGCCATTCTTAAGCATGACAAATATTCAAAAGTCGTTTAATAAAATCAATGTTTTAAACAATGTAAACTTTGAAGTGGAAAAAGGTGAGGTTCACGCACTGATGGGCGGGAACGGCGCAGGTAAGTCAACGTTAATGAAGATTTTAACAGGTGTCTACACCTCCGATGGAGGAACGATCACGATTGATGGAAAAGAGGTTCAACTGAATAATCCGAACGATGCAAGCGCAGCTGGGGTATCAATGATCTTCCAGGAATTTAGCTTAGTTCCTAAGTTAACAGTTGCTCAAAATATCTATTTACATCGTGAGCCGAGAAATCGATTTGGTTTTATTGATGATAAAAAAATGATTGAGGATAGTCAAAAAATCCTCAATGAACTTGATTTGCATTTTTCTCCAACTGATTATGTCGAAGATATTAGCGTGGGATTTTGGCAAATGACTGAAATCGCCAAGGCTATTTCCAATGATACAAAAATTCTCATCATGGACGAACCAACATCGACGTTAACACAATCAGAAACTGAGGTTCTATTTCAAATGATTGAAAAACTAAAAGCTTCAGGGATAACGATTATCTATATTTCCCATCGAATGGATGAAATTTTTCGAGTATGTGACCGAATTACCGTCCTTCGAAACGGTACCAACGTTGTAACCGATTATTGTAAAAACATGAACATGGAAGAAGTGATTAATCATATCGTCGGTGGTAAATTAAAGAAGGCATTTGAATGGGAAGAACGACAGGTAAATCGCTCTGGAGCGCCGCTCTTAAAGGTAGAAAATTTGAAAGCTGGTACAAGGGTTGAAAATGCAAGCTTTCAATTATACCGTGGTGAGATTTTAGGCGTTGCAGGGCTCATGGGAAGCGGTCGTTCAGAAATGGCAAGAGCCTTATTTGGAATTGATAAAATTGACGAAGGTGAGATCACAATCAACGAACAGAAAGTGACGATTCAAAACCCTCAGGATGCGATTCGTCAAGGCATTGCTCTCGTTCCAGAAGACCGAAGAGTTCAGGGACTTATACTCGGGCATTCTGTCAAAGAAAATATGATTTTGCCGATTTTGAGCAAAGTTTCAAAAAATGGCTTTATTCAAGAGAAACGTGCAAATGAAATTGTAAACGATTACGTTAAGAAGCTAAATGTAAAAACCGATCATATTTTTAAGCAGATTTCTCTTTTGTCTGGGGGAAATCAGCAAAAAGTCGTTTTGTCAAAATGGCTTGCAAATGACCCTGATATCCTTATCCTTGATGAACCTACAAGTGGTGTCGATATTGGAGCGAAAAGTGAAATTATTGAATTGATTCGAGAAATTGCAGAGTCGGGAAAAGCAGTTATTGTTATTTCATCTGAAATGACCGAATTACTGGCCATTAGTGATCGAATTTTGATCATGAAAAACGGAGTTGTAACAGATTCGATTGAACGACGGGAGATTGCAACAGAGGAGGATGTAGAACGTGCCATCCAAAACGTTTAACTCATTAAAGCATTTCGATTGGCGGACCAATATTGTCTATCTTGCATTTATCGGGGTTTTTATTTACTTCTCGATTTCTTTAAGTGCAGAAGGATTTTTAACATCGGGTAACTTACTCAATATTGCAAGGCAGACGGCAATGATTTCGATTATGGGTGTTGCCATGACCTTTGTTATTTCCTCAAAGGAAATTGACTTATCGGTTGGATCGATTGCTGCGTTATCTGCTTTGACAACTGCCCTGACATTACAATCAGGAGTTGGATTAATTCCAGGCGTAGCTGTCGGGCTTGGTACAGGGCTACTCATTGGTTTTATTAACGGGTTCTTAGTAACGAAAATTATGATTCCATCTTTCTTGGTGACACTTGCCATGATGGGAATTGCGAGAGGTTTGGCGATGTGGATTTCCGACACCGCTCCAGTTCCAATTTTAAATGAGAGCTATATCTTCTTATTTGGCTCAGGAGATGTATTTGGTATTCCAATCTTACTACTGTGGACAATCGTCATTGCTGTCATTGGTCATATTATGTTGAGAAAATCGACGTTCGGTCGGCAAACGCTTGCCACAGGTGGTAATGATAGTGCAGCAAGGTTTACAGGTATTAATACGAACCGAGTCCGTTTATACGTCTTTATGGCATCAGGTTTGATGGCCGCCTTAGCGGGAATGCTTTATGCAGGGCGGATGCAAGCTGGACGCTTCACATTTGGTACTGGTGATGAATTATCTGTTATTGCTGCAGTTATTCTTGGGGGAACAAGTCTATTTGGTGGCGTAGGAACCGTTATTGGTACCGTTATCGGTTCTGTGATGATTGGGACCATTAACAACGGGTTAATCCTAATGGGCTTAGATGTGAGCCAACAGATGGTTGTGCAGGGACTCATTATTATACTCGCTGTTGCCTTTGGTAGAAAAGCGAAGCAATAAGATTAAAATAGTAAGGAGGCAACAACATGAAGGTAGGGATCGTAGGCACAGGCTTTACAGCTCAAGCGCATATTGAAGCTTTAAAGAGACTGCATAATGTTAACATTATTGCGATTTCGTCAAGGAATCTAGAGAAAGCAAGGGCATTTGCCAAAAAGTACGATATCCGAAAAAGCTATGACGACTTTTATGCGCTTATTGATGATGAAGAGGTTGAGGTCATTCATAATTGTACACCGAATCATGTTCACTTTGACGTGATGAAATATGCGTTAGAAAAAAACAAGCATATTATATCGGAAAAGCCGCTCGCTCTTAACAGCAAGCAATCCGAACAATTGCTGCAGCTAGCGGAGAAAAGTCGTGGAATTGCTGGGGTATGCTTTAATTATCGTTTCTTTCCAATGGTGCAGCAGCTAAAAGCGATGATTTCTGATCGGCAGCATGGAAAGCCGTTTTTAGTTAGAGGTGGATATATTCAAGACTGGCTTCTCTATCCAAGTGATTATAACTGGAGACTTGAACCTGAAATGAATGGTCCATCGCGTGCGATTGCCGACATTGGCTCCCATTGGTGCGATACGATTCAGTTTGTTCTTGGTAAAAAAATTGTCGCAGTGTTCGCTGATCTTGAAACGGTGCATAAAGAGCGATTTAAGGCAAAGGAAGAGCAGCAAACCTTTGGCTCTGCAACGTCTGGTGAGGTTGAAAAGCGTCTAATTTCAACAGAAGATTTCGGAAGTGTTTTAGTAAGATTTGAAGATGGTGTGAAGGGCTCTTTCACGGTTTCCCAAGTAACAGCAGGGCGCAAAAATCATTTTCATTTTGAGATTTCTACAGAACAAGCCGCATATTATTGGGACCAGGAAAAGCCGAATACGCTATGGATTGGTCATCGGGATGAAGCGAATAAAGAATTAGTAAAGGATCCCTCGTTATTAGATGAACGTGCGGTAAAATATGCCCATTATCCTGGCGGGCATCAAGAAGGATGGCCCGATGCTCTGAAAAACCTTTTTGTCGACTTTTATCAAACAATTGAAAATGGACAGATTGAAGTCGGTTCTTTTGCGACGATTCAAGAGAGTCATCATGTGATGAAATTGATCGATGCCATCCTTGAAAGCAACGAAAAACAACAATGGATAACGTTAAATTAGTAATTGGAGGCAGTGAATATGAAGCTTGGTGTTTTTACGGTGCTCTATCAGGATCTTTCCTTTGAAGCGATGCTAGACAAAGTTGTGGAACTAGGGATTGAGGCAGTTGAGATCGGAACAGGAAATTATCCTGGGAAGAATCATTGTGACCCTGATGAGCTTTTAAATGACCCCAAAAAAATTGAGCAGTTTTTACAAGCAATTAAAGACCGAAACCTGACAATTAGCGGCTTAAGCTGCCAAGGGAACCCTCTGCACCCAAACAAAGAAATTGCAGAGGAGCACCATCAAACATGGCGTAAAACGGTTCAACTCGCTAAAAAACTTAATGTGGACGTTGTCAATGTATTTTCAGGCTGTCCAGGAGATTCACCGAATGCAAAGCTACCAAACTGGGTGACGTGTTCTTGGCCACCTGAATACGAAGAAATCAAGAATTGGCAGTGGGATGAAGTGGTCGTACCATATTGGACAAAAGAGGCGGAATTTGCAGCAGAGCATGGCGTTAAAATCGCCTTTGAAATGCATCCTGGCTTTGTTGTCTATAATCCTGAAACATTGGTTGAATTAAGAGAGCGAACAGGCAGCAGCAACATTGGTGCCAATTTTGATCCAAGCCATCTCATCTGGCAAGGGATTGACCCAGTTAAAGCATTAAAATTCCTTGGCAAAAAAGAGATGATCTATCATTTCCATGCGAAAGATACGTACTTAGACGCAGGAAATATTGAAATTAATGGTGTTTTAGATACAAAGCATTACAGTAATATTCTCGACCGCTCATGGACGTTCCGAACGATTGGCTACGGCTCATCAGAAAAAATGTGGCGTGATATCATTAGTACGTTAAAAGCGATTGGATTTGATGACGTTGTTTCCATTGAACATGAAGATATGCTCGCATCCATTGATGAAGGGTTAAAGCAAGCAATTTCGATGCTGCAAAACGTGATGCTGAAAGAGCAGCCTGGCGAGATGTGGTGGTCATAAGAGGTTTACAAGTGTAAATGCTCTACATCAATTGAAGAAATGTAAAGCGTGAGAATGCTCAAATAAGTGAGTGTTCTTGCGTTTTTTTTATTTGGTTAGTTAAACCTTCTTGAGCGGATCGCTCTTTTAAAATGGTATGAAAACGAGGCCTCAGAGCATCATTTCAATAAAGGTAGTCCTGTAAGCTTCGTCCCCTTTTCCACAGAAAACGAACATAGCAAATGATTGAATAGAATTTTCGGAAAAATATTGTATACTTGTAATACAGGATGTAACACATTAGTTGCAAAAGTTTATAAATAGGAAAGAATGCTCGAATGTGAACGTAAGCGCTTTCCTTTACGAGCAGATGAAAAGCAATGTTACCCATAGGGAGGGGCTATCACATGAACACGATTCAATCCTACAACTATTACATGCCTACAAATGTCGTCAGTGAGGTAAATAGCTCAAAGCGGACAGGGGAAATCGTTAAAGACGTTGTCCAAAAAAAAGTACTTATAGTAACGGATAAAGGAATTCGAGATGCAGGCTTATTAGAGGGAGTGATCGCATCCCTTGAGTCAGTGAAACTATCCTACGCGATTTTTGATCAAGTAGAGCCAAATCCAAAAGCAGAGACGATTGGAATCGGGGTTACGTACTTAAAAGAAAATGATTGTGATGCTGTTATTGGTATTGGTGGAGGGAGCAGTATTGATACGGCAAAGGCGATTGCTTTTATTGCGACAAGTGGAGGCCATGTCCTAGATTATGAAGGGGTTGGGATGATTTCAACATCACCACTCCCGATCATTGCGATTCCTACAACCGCAGGTACAGGTAGTGAGGTGACAGCATCGACCGTGATTACAAATGAAAAAACGTTATTTAAAGCAGCGGTTATTAGTCCTTATCTCTTTCCCAAAATTGCAATATTGGATCCTGTTTTAGCGATGAAATGTCCACCGTCGATTACGGCAGCAACAGGTATGGATGCGCTGACTCATGCGATTGAATCCTATGTTTCAAAGCTCGCTCAGCCGGTTAGTCAAGCCCTTGCTCTACAAGCGATTAAGCTGATCAGTCGAAATTTACGAAATGCTTATTTCGTAGGTACAGATTTGAAGAGCAGAAGTGAAATGTTAGAAGCTTCCATGCTAGCAGGCTTTGCCTTTTCTCAATCACGCTTAGGGAACGTTCATGCGATTTCACAAGCTTTTGGCGGTGTATTTGATATTCCTCATGGCATTGCAAATGCTACATTATTACCGTTTGTATTAAAATACAATTTGCCTGCATGTCCAGAGAAAATGAAAGATATTGCTGAAGCGATGGGAGCAGATGTATCTAGGCTTTCTACTTCAGAAGCTGCAAGCAAGGTATTAGAAATGGTCATTGAGTTAAATGAGGCGTTTGACATCCCTTCAAACATTAAAGACTTAGGTGTTTCCCTCAACCAATTGCCAAAATTAATTGAGGATTCAATGAGAAGCGGGAATATTTTGGCGAATCCCCGTTTGACGAATGCAAATGATGTAAAAACCATTATTGAAGATGCCTATTATGGGAAGTTATAAATCGAGTGAACAAACGACAAAGGTGAAGCCTATTTGCAGCTTCACCTTTTTGTGCTTTGACGTTTGTTAAGCATCAAGCTATTCAGGATTTTTATTCGTTAAAGGTTGAATTTCGAGCTTATAATCAACATGGACACTCATTTGCTGCCATTCATTGAGCCACTCCTCTTCACCCATTGGTTTCGTAATAGGGCCAAGTGTGTATCTACCTATTTCCAAAGGGTCGACTTGCAGCTCTTGCATTTTTTTTAGTAACCCGGTTGTCCGCGTTTCTAAATAGGCTTCAATTTCTTTGATGAGTGCTTCTAATTCAGTTACTTTACTAAGGTCTTTATCACCTTGGTACTCATCAATGAGGCTTGAGACATTGACAGTAAGAAAAAATGATGCATTTTTTCGATCGACCTCTATCGTCGTAGTTGAACGGAGATAACCCAACGTTGTTGAGAACTTAAGTAATGGGAAGAGCTTAAGGTATTCATCGTTTTCAATAAGCTGGAAGATTTGATCGTCCACATCTTTGATTGTTTCCATTAATGTATCGAATTGAAACAGGGCAGTCCCTTCATATGTAAAATCATCTTCCGTTACTTTAAAAACTGGCAGATAAGGACTTGCATAAGGGGTATAAAGTTTATTTTTAAACTGATGCAGATTGACGATGCTCATTTCCCCTTGGTTTGTTTTTTCGTAATGCTTCAACATTCGATAAAGAAAATAGTCGAGATTTTCCTGTTTTTCAACCTGGTTGTTAATGTATTCTTCAAAGCTTCCCGTTACGATGACAAGGTACAAGCGTTGAGAAATATCAAGATCCTTCAATAATGTATCGATCAATGTAAGAATCCCTTTTTTCGCAAGCTCTTCGTTAATGAAAACCATTCGCAGCTGTCCAGCTTTTAATTCTCGGTAATACACTAAATTAAATTCCTTCTCTCCTTCCTTTAGCAAATCAACCTCCAACGTAACTAAACGCTTTTTTTCTTTTACTAAAGGAGGTACCATCGTACTGATGTTTATTTTTCCTTGTCCTGTATCTTTAACAGACCAAAAAATGACAGGTGCAATTTCTTCAACCATATTGTTTTCAACAAAAGGAGAACACCCGCTGATAAAAAAAACGAAAGTAAAAACAATCAAGCTCTTTGTAGTTGTCTTTTTTGTTTTCATGATTAGATACACCCCTTTCGTTTTCCTGCAACGAAAAGAATAGTAGGAATACATAAATACGTCAAAGCACCAACCCAAAGCTGCGTGTTAAGCCAGAGGTTTTGTTTGGCTTCGTCTTGCCAAATGCCTTCGTTTACCAAGATCATGCATGCAAGAATGAATAGACTGCATATAACAAAGCCAATCGGCGTCGGCTGCTTATGGACCTTGTTACCAATAATCCGGATGGCACCATAAAACAATAACAAAAAAATGGCAAGTACAAATGCATAATGAAAAATATAAAAAGTCAGCAAGATTAAATCAATTCTTTCGAAAACAGGCGACTGGATATAGCGGAGCATATTAACAATTGGGAAGTTGGTTTTTTCTAAGTAATGTGCACCGAAAAAAAATAACGAAGCAATAAACAAGATGATGTATTCTAGGACAGAAAGGGCATTTGCATAGAGTAAATGTTTTTTAAACGTTTGCTGTGGAGCGAACCAAGGTGCCAAAAAAATCAAGTATTCTGGTCCTGATAAGGAAGACCAGACAAATAATACACCTTTCCAAGAATGGAGCGACCATTCTGAGGGGAAGAGTGGATATAAATCACGTAAAGAGGCGATCGGTGGAAAATAAAAAAAGAAAAAAAGAAAAATTACCCAAACTAAACTTAAAAATACGATTACAGCAAAGCGTAGCGTATTTTCCATTCCCTTTGCAGCTAAATAGCAGCTGCACAAAAAAAGAACAATAATCAGCCAATTTGTGTTAATGGAAGGGAACATAAATTGCTGAACGATTTCCACATACCCGATTACGAAAACAGTGACTTTTAGAACAATAACAAGTAAGCCAATAACCGTGAAAAAACGAATCGGACGTTTACCAAAAAGCTGCACAAATCCTTGGTAGCCATTTCTTGAATGGTCTGAGGAAAACCATTTCGAGAAAATCACAAGGTTAAAATGTGAAGCGACACCGACTGCAAGAATGATCCAAATCATATACGGGTCAATCAAATAAATTGGCATGAGCAAAACTAAGTAGAGCATTTGCATTCGATTGACAAAAAATAAGGCATATTCACCACCTAAAGTCGATGTTTTCATATATAAGGAAGAGAGGGACATAAAATCATCTCCTTCGACTATAACGCCATTTTTGCAAAGGATACAAAGAAAGAGGACGGATTTTCGTCCACTGCAAAGGGCCACGAATGAACAGATCAATCCAGTCTTTCCAGTAAAATGGCGAGACTGGTGCCAGGTAAGGCTGTTTTAAAGAAGTAAGGCTATTTAAATGGGCAAGCAAGCCAACGAATCCAATCATGATGCCGAAAATCCCTAAATAAAGAGAGAGGATTAAAAATATAAATTGAATGAGTGTATGCGATTTCGTCATTAAATAATTGGGCACTAAAAATGAAGCAATGGCCGATATACCAGCGAGTACAATTAATACTTTACTGGCAAAGCCTGCTTCTACAGCAGCTTGGCCAACAATAATACCACCGATGACACCTAAGGTTTGGCTTGATTTCGTCGGCATACGTAAGCTAGCTTCTTTAATAATTTCCATCGTTCCTAAAATTAAAAACGATTCCCAAAAAGGGGTGAAAGGTAATTTGCTTCTCGATTCTAGTAAAACAGAAAGGATTTGTAATGGTAACATTTGGTAATTATGAGTTGAAAGTGCTACATATAGAGGCATTAATACTAAAGATAATAGAAAGCTTAAATAACGAATGCTCCGTAAAAAGCTAGCGACAAGCCAGCGATTGATATAATCCTCAGGTGACTGAAAAAGGTGAAAAAAAGTAATTGGAGCGATTAAGGCAAATGGTGTGTTACTCACAAAAATGGTTAATTTCCCAACGCCTAAAGAGTAAGCAACCATATCCGGTCGATCCGTTTGTTGAAACTGTGGAAAGACACTGTGCATATGATCCTCCATGAAAGCGGCAATTTGGGAGGAGTCAAGAAACATGTCATAATCGATACTCATGATTTTCTCTTTTGCAATTTTTATAAAGGTAGGGTTTGTCACATCTTCAATGTACATAAGAACGACGTTTGTTTTTGATAAGGAACCGACTGTAAACGTTTCAGTCTTTAACGTTGTAATTGGAAGCCGCCTGCGAATTAACGTGATATTGTTTTCTAATTGTTCACTAAAGCTATCTTTTGCTCCATAGAGGATCGTTTCTGTTTCAGAGGTTTCAATGCCGCGGCTTAACGGGTTTTGTAAGCGGACATACCACCATTTGTTTGCTGTATTGTCAAATAGAAGGATGGATCCGGTCATTAGCTGTTCTTTTGCATCTTCTAATTTAGTGATTTCTAATACTTTCGATGTTGTAATGCAATGATCAAGCGGCTGATCGGAACATTGAAGTAAAGGTCCAATGATCGATTCGTTCATTCGTTCAACATCGATTAGCGTTCGCATGTAGATAAGCATAATTTTATTGCCACTCTTCATCTGCCGGACAATGATCTCAGCATCTTCCATATTAGCAAGCAGCTGTTTAAGGGCTTCAAAGGTTACAGCTGTTTGTTGATCTGTGGCTTGAGACTTTTTCTGTTCTTGCTGATTTTTATTTCTAAACTTATTTCGAAACAAAAACATCAGATCACCTGAAATCTTATGAATTGGTCTTAAGCAAGCTCTAGCTTTTAGTATGCTCAGGTTCTTTTTTTTTTACCCTAATCCTTTCATTAAATTGAAATTAGTGGTGAACCAACCTTCTAGATTGGAAATTTGTTATAAGTATGTCGATTTTTTTTATTATTAGGTACTCGTCCTTAGCTAGGCTGTCTTGCTTAGTAGTTTTTTTGTGTCAGTAAAGCTTACATACTTACAGATATAAGAAAAAATCTTTGAAATAATTAGATTAAATAAATGAATAAATGTGGGAGTGTTGAATATGAAACTGTCGGATTTAAAAAAGAGTGGACACGCACCTTCTTTACTTTCTTCCTTCTTATATTTTGATGTCAGTTTTATGATATGGGTGTTATTAGGCGCATTAGGGGTGTATTTGACAGCCGATTTTGGCTTAACACCTGCTCAAATTGGCTTGATCGTGGCTATTCCTATTTTAGCAGGTTCCGTTTTTCGCATTATACTAGGCGTATTGACTGACCGGTTTGGACCTAAAAAAACGGGGATCGGTGGAATGATTGTTACAATGATTCCCCTCGTTTGGGGTTGGCAGTTTGGTCATACGATCGTTGAACTTTATGCAATTGGAATTTTATTAGGTGTGGCAGGAGCGAGCTTTTCAGCTTCTCTTCCGATGGCAAGTCGCTGGTATCCGCCTCATTTGCAAGGGTTAGCCATGGGGATAGCAGGAGCAGGGAATAGCGGTACGCTGTTTGCCACACTCTTTGGACCACGTCTTGCCGAAAGTTTTGGCTGGAATGGTGTCATGGGTTTGGCTTTGATTCCTCTAGCGCTTGTGTTGCTCTCGTACATTTTGATGGCAAAAGAGCCTCCTAATCAGCCGAAGCCGAAGCCAGTCAAGAATTATTTTCTTGTGTTTAAAGAAAGAGATACGTGGTATTTTTGTTTTCTCTATAGTGTGACATTTGGTGGGTTTGTCGGCTTAGCAAGCTTCTTAAGTTATTTTTTCGTGACGCAATACAATGTCTCTGGTGTACGAGCGGGAGACTTTGTTACATTTGTTGTTGCAGCAGGAAGCTTTCTTCGTCCAGTTGGTGGGTTCATTGCCGACAAAATTGGAGGCGTCCGTTTGTTGCAGTTTTTATTTATCGGTGTAGCGATTTGCATGTTTGGTGTCAGTCTATTACCACCCATTGCCGTTGTAACCGTCATTTTATTTATCGGAATGGGATGTCTCGGCATGGGAAATGGGGCGATTTTTCAGTTGGTTCCTCAACGCTTCCAAAAAGAAATCGGCATGGTCACAGGAATTGTAGGCGCAGCTGGTGGGATTGGGGGATTCTTTTTACCAAATATTTTAGGAACTCTAAAGCAGATAACTGGTACTTATGCTAGCGGATTTATTACTTTTTCAATGGTTGCTCTTGTTGCTCTAGGAATGCTCTTTATTGTGCAAGCTGGCTGGAGAAAGCAATGGAAGCTTTCAGGGAAATCGGTCCGTATTTAACAGCTATGTCTTGAATTAAAAATAATATGATGTAAGGTCTAACTCTTTTAGCGTCAGCAGGGGTTAGGCCTTTTTTGTTGTGAAAAAGGGTGATCATCTCAGGGGGAAGCTTAGAAATGGATTAAACAGTTGAATGTGAGTAAGTCTCACTATTTGTGGGATTTTGTTGTATTTCGACTGTGGTTTATCCCGAGAGTAAGGTGATATGTTTCAAATGTTTTTCCTTTTTTACAATCATATTTCGATTCAATTAAGAAAGGGGGAAAAGCATTGCTTGTTTTAACGGGGCTTGGTACGATTCAACACGTGGCAACTTACAAAGGAGGTTCACATCATGAAAAAAAATCATACAGCTCGATTGTTACGTAACATTGGTTTACCATTAGCAGTCGCTGGTGTCGTACTCTTTGCGTTACCAAATGGATCGGATGCGAGCGGTAAATGGAGTTCAGAAGTAACCCTGCTTCAAGAAGGAGCAGAAGGTACAAAGGTTGAACAGCTACAAGAGCTATTAACCGATCAAGGCTTTCTAGATGAAGGCCAAGTGAATGGTTCATATAATCAAGAAACATTGGATGCCGTAACATCCTTCCAGAAAGATTATCATCTAGTAGTCGATGGAATTGCAGGTCCGCAAACGCTTGGCTCTCTATTAATTTTACGTGAGGGTGATGAAAATAAGCTTGTTGAAGATTTGCAACAGAAATTGCAAAATCTAGGTTACTATGAAAACGAAGTACATGGTGTCTTCGATTCAGCAACACAAAAGGCTGTCAAGGCATTTCAGCAGGCTGAAGGAATTGGGGTAGACGGTCTAGCTGGGCCTGAAACGTATGCAACGCTCTATTATTCAACCAATGCAACAGCAGAAGCAACGAGAGAGTCAGAGGCTGCGGCACCAAAGCAAGTACAAGCTACAACAACAGCTTCCACAGAGGTTGCCCCATCATCAGCTGAACAAGCAACCTATGAAATGGAAGCAACAGCATATACGGCTTATTGCGAAGGCTGCTCAGGTACAACTGCAACGGGTATTGACTTACGCAGCAATCCAAATGCAAAGGTTGTTGCCGTTGACCCTAATGTGATTCCGCTTGGAACACGTGTCCATGTTGAAGGGTATGGAGAAGCCATTGCTGGTGATACTGGCGGTGCCATCAATGGTCACAAGATCGACCTTCATATGCCAACAAAGGAAGAAGCGAGGAACTTTGGTCGGCAAACTGTAACAGTGACAGTACTTGATTAATAGAAAATAGCGAATCTGAATGCTCCCTTGGTCGTGTTGAACGAATCAGGGGGGTTTTTATGTGCAATGATGTTCTTAAGTGCTACTGTTGAAAGATGGATACAATCGCAGCCTATTTTTACAACAGAAAAGGGTTGACTTGAGGTTTTGAAAGGGATTGGTTTACAATGGAAGAATCGACATAGTATAAGCTTAAGATAATGAAAAGGGAGTTGTTACATATGGCGCGAGTAGTAAGTATTGTAGGAAGCCCAACGACCACATCAAGAACGACGATCATGACTCGATATTTAGAAAAGCAGTTAACTGAACGTGGTATTGAAGTTGAGACCATTTATGTGCGTGATCTTCCTCCAGAAGATTTACTTCATGTTAATTTTAACAGTGAGCCATTAAAAGAAAGCCATGCAAAGGTCGCTGAAGCAGATGGTGTGATTGTTGCTTCACCCGTCTATAAAGCATCCTATACTGGCATTCTGAAAACATATCTAGACCTTCTCCCCCAAGATGGGTTACGAGGTAAAGCGGTTCTTCCATTAATGACAGGTGGAACATTTGGTCATTTACTAGCGATTGATTATGGATTAAAGCCTGTGTTGAATTCCTTAGGGGCGCGTCATGTTTTAGGTGGGGTATACAGTCTTGATACGCAATTAAACTGGACCGATAATGAAAAATATGAGATTGATGAAGAGATTGAAGTTCGGCTAAGCAACGCTTTGCATGATTTGGTCATGGCTATTTCTAAATAGCTTTCAGTAAAGAAGCGCCTACCCAACAATGAAGGGAGGCGCTTCTTTTTGCAAGGCTCTTATTTTACTAGATCATCATTCCATTTATATGTCCAGAATCGTTCAGTGTTCAACCAAGCGAGGGCTTCTGGATCTTGCTTTGCCCATTTTTCTTCCATATCTTTTAACATCCAAGCTGTTTGTGATATATGTGCTTGCATCGCCTTGATTTTCTGCTCAGAGACCTCACGTACATCATTGACAATATCAGGAGGCCCAAGCTCTTCCATGTGGTTGTTAGAAAAGGCAACGCAATGAAGCTTTGGTCGCTTATCAATAGGCAGACGCCTTACAGCACGAACGACGGCGCGTCCTGTTGCTTCATGATCAGGATGTACGGAGTAACCAGGATAGAAAGTAATGACAAGGGATGGATTCAATTCATCGATTAATTGACTAAAAAGCTCGGTTAAAGCTTTGTCGTTTTCAAATTCAATTGTCTTATCTCGGAAGCCCATCATCCGTAAGTCATCAATGCCCATCACTTTTGCGGCTTGTTGTAATTCATTTTTACGAATCAATGGTAGGGACTCTCTTGTGGCAAACGGAGGGTTACCTAAATTTCTGCCCATTTCTCCTAATGTTAGGCAGGCATAGGTTACAGGCGTACCGTTTTTTACATGGAGTGAAATCGTACCTGATACGCCGAAAGCTTCATCATCAGGGTGAGGAAAAATGACAAGCACTTGTCGTTCTTGTTCCATAAGAGACACGTTCCTTTCCCCCTATTCAAAAGGGTTCTTACTTATTTCTAAAGCGACCGCCAGCTTCCCGTCAAAGTCATGGCCTGCAAGCAGCAGCCGTCCTTGTTCATCTAGTTCTGCATGGGTAAGCCCTTCAGCATATACCCAACCGATCGCTAGCTTTAACCCGACACGATAAGGGCCTTCACCTGTAATTTTTCCGTGCTCGTAGTTTACTTGTGCGTTCCGTATATATGCGCCTGCAGAAAAGAAAGACTCATTAAAATGTGAAGCATAGGCACCATTGGTCGTTTCTAAATGTATGTAGACATCTTGCTGTGCAAATTGGTCAATCAAGGTTTGCACATTTTTCGGTTGAATCAAATCCATTCTAAAACCTCCTCTTCCGAAGCAACGCTTACTAGTATTATACAAAATGAGCAGCTGCGATACCAATAATCGTTCTTCATCATCCTAGAAATTTCCATAGAGCAGCTCATTCTAAGAAAATCGCAAGCAAGTCTTGTGAGAGACAGTATATCATTGACCACTATGTTGGAGGTCCTCCCCCTTTTCAACTAAAAAACGAATGCTGTTCTTCACTGCATTCGCTTTACATACGTCCTTTTAATAATTTCGCATCAAGGATAAATGGCCCAAAAGGGAGAACGGAGGCAACAATGGCTAGAAATGAGTGAGAAAAACGCCACCAATCCGTTACGATTTTCATATAAAGAATTGCTAAAATATACAGGATGAAAAGTCCTCCGTGGATCGCACCAACGATAGTGACAGCAAGTGGGAGGTCAAACATGTATTTTAGAGGCATGGCAATCCCGAGAAGAAGCAAAAATGAAATTCCCTCAAGGTAGCCAATCAAGCGAAAACGTTTAACAGGTGTATTCAACATTGTATCAACTCCAAAGATATAGCATCTTGATCTAATCTTTTTATTATAGCAACAATCGAAAAAAGAAGGTATGTAAAATCGATGAACATTGAATGAACTAAAGGGGATAAATTAGCTTGAATTCCTCGTCTTTCAGGTGCTTACAAATCTTGCCTCGCTTAAGGAATCAGGTGAACGTTCTTTCGCCAAGGTTTTGCAGATGCTTTTGCTGACGGCTTGTTTAAAAAAGAATGGGACAGGGTACAGACTTTTTGGCACATTGGCAGGAAAAACACCAATCCGTGTCATATTTATAATAGGAAAATAGATTTGAACAAAAGGAGTGTGCTGGATGATAAAAGGACGTATGTATGTAAATGGTGAATGGACAGGCGATTCTCTTGATACAATTGATGTATTGAATCCAGCGACAGGTGAGCAGGTAGGGACGATACCAAACGGTGGAAAAGAAGAAGCAAGGGCAGCCATTGAAGCTGCACATCAAGCGTTTCCTGAGTGGGCTGCATTAACAGCGCTTGAGCGTGCAAACTACTTGATGAAATGGCATGACCTCATTTTAGAAAACAAAGATGAAATCGCTGAAATTTTAACGAAAGAAATGGGGAAACCATTAGCCGAAGCAAAGGGAGAAATTGTTTATTCTGCTTCGTTTATCTCATGGTTTGCTGAAGAAGGAAAGCGTGTGTATGGACGGACGGTTCCAGCGTCTTCTCCAAATAAGCGGATTCACGTCCAAAAACAGCCTGTAGGAGTGGTTGCCTCAATTACACCGTGGAATTTTCCAGCTGGGATGATTACTAGAAAGATGGCACCAGCTTTAGCTGCTGGTTGTACATTTGTTGCTAAGCCTGCAGAGCTGACGCCATTAACGGCGATTAAGCTTGTTGAACTATGTGAAGAAGCAGGGTTTCCGAAAGGTGTTGTGAACCTTGTCATGGGTGATGCAAAAGCAATTGGCGAAGAGATGACAAGCAACGAAAATGTCCGGAAATTAACCTTTACTGGCTCAACTGCAGTAGGGAAGCTCCTCATGAAACAAAGTGCGGAACGTATGCTGAATGTCTCCCTTGAATTAGGTGGTCATGCGCCGATGATTATTTGTGATGACGCCGATCTTGATAAAGCCGTTGATGGTGTCATCGCTTCAAAGTTCCGAAATGCCGGTCAAACATGCGTATGCGGAAACCGAATTTTTGTGCAAGAAGCGATCGTAGATGCGTTTTTAGCCAAATTAAAAGAAAAAACGCAGACATTAAAAGTAGGAAACGGCTTAGAGGAAGGTGTACACATTGGGCCGCTGATTGAAAAGAAAGGCTATGACAAAGTGAAAAAGCATGTGGAGGATGCAGTAGAGAAGGGGGCGAAAGTTATCATCGGTGGAGAAGGAGCGGAAGAGGGCAATGCTTATTTCTACCAGCCGACCATTCTTACAAACATTTCAGATGACATGCTTGTTATGAACGAGGAAACCTTTGGACCTGTTGCACCAATTCAAACGTTCAAAACTGATGAAGAAGTGATTGCGAAAGCGAACAACACACGCTATGGGCTTGCAGCTTATTTCTTTACGGAGAACTATTCAAGGGGAATGAAGCTGAGCGAGAAGCTTGAATATGGAATTGTCGGTTGGAATGACGGTGTCCCAGCTGTCGCCCAAGCGCCGTTTGGTGGGATGAAGGAAAGCGGTCTTGGACGCGAAGGTGGACAAGAAGGAATGGAAGCCTTTTTAGAAACGAAATTTTTATCAATTGGTCTATAAAAAGCACGAAGAAGAGTGGGGCGATTATGCACCACTCTTTCTTCATTAGGTCCTTTGTTTTGAGTTATTTCTGCGGCTTAATGCATGCTGTAGGTGAAGTCTTTTTTTTGTTGCACAATACAATAGAATAAAAAGAACAAATTTAGAAGGAAATGCGGCGGATAAATTTTAGAACGATTAGAAAAGTACCTTAAAAAGTTTGTCAGATTTTGCCCGAAATCTGATAAAATGAACAGGAATTCACTTATCAGGCATTGAATACGTTTTAAGCATCGATTCTTGGCAAGAAATAGGTTTAGGCTTTTATGAAAGAGGGGATAAAATACGATGGCAAATGAAACAGTTTTTGATCAAGTAATAAATCGAAAAGGAACCGCTTCGGCAAAATGGGATTATGTAGATACATTGTATAAAGGAAACGACTTACTCCCTATGTGGGTGGCTGATATGGATTTTCAAGCCCCAGCTCCTGTCATTGAAGCCATACAGTCAAGAGCAGCTCATGGGATCTTTGGGTACCCGACACATACAGCATCTGTAGATAAAGCGGTGCAAAGCTGGGCGAAGCGTCATTACAACTGGGACATTGACCCTGAAGATTTAATTTACACCTCTGGAATTGTGCCGACGATTAGTCGAATTATTGAGGCGTTTACAAATGAGAAGGATCGAATCGTCATTCAAACGCCGGTATACCATCCATTTTATGATCTGGTAACAAATAATAAGCGTGAGCTCATTAAAAATCCGCTTATTTATGATGGAACAAGCTATAAGATGGACTTTGCTCAGCTTGAATCGGGCATCGATAGCCGAACAAAAATGTTGATCTTGTGTAACCCGCATAATCCTGTTGGGCGTGTTTGGACGAAAGAGGAGCTCGAGAAGCTTGCACAAATTTGCGTAGCCAATGACCTTCTCGTTGTTTCTGATGAAATTCACGCTGATTTGTTGTATGAAGGATTTCAGCATATCCCGATCGCTTCATTGTCAGAAGAAATGGCTAGCCGTACGTTCACATGTTTAGCTCCAAGTAAAACCTTTAATTTAGCAGGTATTCAAACATCATACGTCGTTATAAAAAATTCAGTTTTACGGGCAGGTTTGAAAAAACATCTTACGTTAAACTTTATGAACATGACAAATTCGTTTGCAGAACTTGTCACAGAAGTTGCCTATAACCAAGGGGAGCAATGGTTGCAAGAACTTCGGGCTTATATTCAAGGAAACGAGCAGTATGTTCGTCGCTATGTAGAGACCCATATGCCGAAAATTTCTCTCGTAAAGCCTGAAGGAACTTATTTACTTTGGCTTGATTGTTCAAAATTAGGGTTATCCGCAAATGAACGAAAAAAATGGCTTGTAGAAGAAGCGCGCGTAGCTCTTAATCATGGCCCAATGTTTGGGAAGGAGGAAGGGGATGCTTTTGAACGAATGAATATTGCGTGTCCAAGAAAAACGATACAAGAAGGTTTAGAGCGTATTAAAAAAGCATATGTTCAACGTGGGTTCTAGGGACAGGAAGGTAGTTTTAGAAAATTTTTGGAGGAAGTAACGGATGAAAAGCATTGAGAATGATATATTGATCGAAGCATATCAAAAAGCAAAAGAGCTGAAGCTCGATCATGACTTCATCGCTCTACTCCATCAAGAGCTTCTGAGAAGGAATTTAGTGTGTCAGGACACGGTAGTTACAAAATAATTGATGCTTATTTATGGCAAAAGAAGAAAAATAATGCCCGTTCATGAATTTGTTTTATAAATGAATACTTAGGACAAGTCCAGCATATAGATGGAACGAGCAGCACAATGAGTGGGGATAACCTATTCATTGTATTCTTGTCATAAAGGAGACATGGGTTATGAATTCAAAAAAGCTATTAAAAAACCTAACGGAAGAATGTAAAGAGAAGCTTTGTCGCGAACTAACAAATAAAGAAGTTGAATTGATTTACTGGATAACAGAAAGACAGTATGAATTGAATTATACGCAAATAAAAACTTCATAGGGATGGATATATAATGAAAAAAGCAGGCTGCCTCCTAACTCAAAGGTGCAGGCTGCTTTTTTTCATTGGGACTAAGCTACACGGCAAGAGGAAAGACAGCCAAAGACACCCTAGTGCAATTAAATGAGCGAGTTGAAGCTGGTGAATGAACGTTAGAGGAAGCACAAATTCAGGGGAGAGAACGACTGGCTGGACCCGTCATAGAAGTAACAGAGGATGGCAGTTTAGTTCGTGATTTGCTTGAAGCGGCGCGTTCTGCTGAAGTAGAAGGCCGTTTCCATCAGTATATGTGGTTAAATCTTGAAGAGACCGCCGCCTGCGAAAAAATCGCCTGCGTTACCTTTTTTGATGAGTGGGGCTGGATGGTTGGGGTGGGGGCGTAACGGAGGAGTTTTATGAGTCACTCGACTGTTTAAGCATGGCCATTTTTGTTTCATATTCGATTTTATGGTTTAATGAATGTACAATCTTTTGTAGCCAAAAGGAGGAAATGCGTCTTGAAAACCTTCAAGTTGTATTCTTTGCAAATATGGAAAGAGCAGAAGGGGGAATTGGAAAAAAAGCGCATTCCGACGAAAGATGGACTGATTATTAACATGGAAAATTCTAAAGGGACATGGTTAATTGATGCCGTCGTAGCAATTGAGCAGCTCCCATTATTTCAGCAAGTGAAAAAAGAAGACAAAGATCTGCTTGTGGAGGTCGTCATTACAAGTCCGAACAATTACCCAGCGACGATGATTGTTCATGTTCGACGAGTGACAGAGCTATCAGACCAGATTAGTGTGTTATTAGAAGGAAGCCTTCTCATTCAAAAAGAGGACATTGTCGAACATATGCTAAAGCAGCTTGTTGAGGAAGGATACACTGGTGAGAGGTTATTGCAAGAGTTTAAGCAGCGAAAAGATCAGCAGCGGACATCGATTGAAGTTGTAGCAAATGAATTGTATCTATCGATGAAAGAAAGCGGTCAGTACCGCTTATAAATTTCGCGAATCAATGAGGCTGGGACGTAACGAACGTGTATGATTGAAAATACGAACAATGCACAACCTTAGCGAAGTATATTTCCGAAGCGAATGCTATGCATCAACGATCATTACGTTCGGACTTCTCATCAATAAAAACCCTTTTGTCCCAGCCCTGTTGATTTTCTCAAAAGATAAAAAGGGATAACCTTTCTAAGCTGTTTAGAGATAGTCGCTTAACGCTTTCTATTTATCCATTTTAAATGCGTAGTTCTCTACGTGTTGATTTTTAATCCTAGTATGGAAGTAGACCTTTGAGAGAATGGGAGAGGCCGACATGCTTTCGTTTAAAGATTTACAAGGTAACACTGTACGATTAGCTTTTGAAGAAATGCGGTTTTCGTTGAATCCGAAACATGTGTGGGTGATTTGCCGGTATCAGAACAAATGGCTAGTGACGAATCACAGAACACGAGGACTTGAGTTCCCAGGTGGGAAAGTTGAAGCTGATGAATCAGTCACAGAGGCTGCATATCGAGAAGTGAAAGAAGAAACGGGAGCTAGCGTTGAAACGCTCACGTTTATCGGACAATATGAGGTTCTTTTTGAACAGCAATCAATTGTAAAAAATATTTATTTTGCTTCGATCAAATCGTTGGAAAATCAGGCAAGCTATTTCGAAACAGAAGGACCGATGCTTTTGTCGGAGCTACCGACAGATATTCGAACAGATAAAAGGTTTAGCTTTATTATGAAGGATGATGTTTTGACGTACTCATTAGAAAAGCTTGCAGAAAAGCAACTGGTGTAGCAGTTGCTTTTCTGCGGTAGATGATAAGGCAAATGGTTTATTTCGTCTGGTGAAGAACAAGTTTTTGCTCAAGATATTCCACACATTTATACATACATGTGGCAAGGACAGCAATGACGGCTAAACTTAAGAGGACAAGGGTAAAATTAAACACTTGGAATCCGTAAATAATCATGTAACCGAGGCCTTGCTTAGATACAAGGAATTCACCAACGATGACCCCAACCCATGCTAGACCAACGTTCACTTTTAAGGTTGAAATAATGGTTGGAAATGAAGCGGGTAAAATCGCCCGCCGAAACACCTGTGTCTTAGAAGCCCGGAAGGTTCGAAGCACTTTAATATAATTCTCATCCACCTCTTTAAAGGCAGTGTAGACTACGATGGTTGTAATAATCACGGAGATTAATGCCCCCATGGCGATAATGGACGTAAAGCCAGGACCAAGCCCGACAATTAAAATAGGACCGAGAGCGACTTTTGGCATTGAATTTAAGACAACGAGATACGGATCAAGCACCTTTGATGAAAAAGGTGACCACCAAAGGAGTGCAGCAAGCAACGTACCGCCCAGTGTTCCTAATAGAAACCCAAGCATCGTTTCAAATAATGTGACAGACGTATGGGTTAGTAGGCGTCCATCTCCAGCCATCTCTAAAAAAAGCGACCAAATTTGAGTAGGCATACTAAAGAGGAGCGGATCGATCCATCGTGCTTGTGAGGCGAGTTCCCATATCGCTAGAAACAAAACAAGAATGGAAAACTGACAAATGACAACAATGCGCTTTTGCTTCTTTAGCTTTTGAAGGTATTGGCTGTGGAGTTGTTCATTCAAGGGCTTCAATTTGCTCCAACTCCTTCCAAATGATTTGAAACAATTCTGTGTAGACTGGATGTTGTCTCGCCTCAAACGGAAGGAGAGCCTTTAGCTCTCGTGGTACAGGAAAGATTTGATGAATCCGTCCGGGACGTGCAGACAAAAGGACAACCGTATCAGACATGGCGATGGCTTCACCGATATCATGGGTGACGAGCAATGCGGTTTTTTGCTCTAGCTTTAACGTTTTAAAGACAAGGTTTTCTAGCTTAAGCTTTGTTTGATAATCCAGCGCAGAAAAAGGCTCATCAAGTAGCATAAGCGATGGCTGGGTGACGAGCATACGTACTAAGGCAACTCGCTGACGCATGCCCCCTGAAAGCTGAGATGGGTAATGAAGCTTTTTTTCGCCAAGACCCATTTGTTCAAGTAAATTAAGAGCTAGCTGTTTGGTTTCAGGTGTCAGTTTTCCCATAATCGACAGACCAACAGTAATGTTTTCAAAAATCGTCAACCAAGGAAAAAGGTAGTCTTGCTGTAGCATATAGCCAATATGAGCATTATTTTCCTTAACGTTTTTCCCGTTCAGTAATACGTCACCAGAGGTTGGTGTCAGCAGACCAGAGATGATGGAAAGCAAGGTTGTTTTTCCACATCCACTTGGTCCAAGGATGGAGAGGAACTCACCTTCATGAAGCGTAACATTAATGTTTTCAATGGCGGTTGTTGCTGCTTGTTTTGTAACATACGTATGGGAAAGGTTTTTTAAAACGAGCTGAGTCATCGTATGCACACCTACCTACTCCATTGCCTTTTCTGCCATTTGTGTATTTACGAGCGTGTCATACTTCACCATTTTCGGGAGTTCTCTTGCCTCATCCATAATCGTTTGAAGATGCTCCCAAGCGTCTTGCTGCAGGAGTGGTGTCGTTGCATAAGAGCCTTGGCTACGGTAGCGTTCGACGACTTGGGCAATGACGTCCACTTCGGTCTCATCAAAATAAGGTGCAATGACTTCGGCAATTGTATCGACAGATTCTGAATCTACCCACTGCTGAGCTCTATAAATGGCTGTTGTGAAGCGTTCTAGGACGTCACTTTGTTCAGCTAGTGTGCTCTGCTTCGCCATAAATACAGTATACGGAACATTGCCTGATTCTGTACCGAATGAAGCGACAATATGACCAATGCCCTCATTTTCAAAAACCGTTGCTTGTGGCTCAAATAGCTGGACAAAATCACCTGTTCCTGAAGCAAATGCACTAGCAATGTTGGCAAAGTCAATATTTTGGATAAGCTCTAAGTCTTCATGGGGGTCGATCCCGTTTTTATGCAAGACGTGCTCGCCGACCATTTGCGGCATACCTCCCTTGCGTTGACCAAGGAAGGTGCTCCCTTTTAGGTCTTCCCACTGAAAGGAATCAAGCTTTTCTCGTGAAACAAGAAATGTTCCGTCCGTTTGTGTTAATTGGGCGAAGTTAATGGCTGGATCGAGGGACTCTTGAGCGTAAACGTAAATGGAGGTTTCGGCACCAACGAGGGCGATATCCGCTCCATCAGAGAGGAGGGTTGTCATCGTTTTGTCTCCACCCCAAGTGGTTGTTAGGCTGAGGTCGATGCCTTCTTCTTCAAAAAAACCTTTTTCCATCGCAACATAAAGGGGTGCATAGAAGATTGAGCGAGTCACTTCTGCTACTCGAACGGTCTCATTTTCTGTACTTGAAAGTGAGCATGCACTCACAAAAAATAATAAGGAAACTAGAAAAACAGATAGCAACGAGCGTCTAACCATTTTTTCGTCAACTCCTTCTGTTCACTTGGGATGTAATAGTGTATGCGTTGTGATAAAAATGTGTGTTAGCCCATGAGAAAGGAGAGCGTATCATGAATGGAGAAATGATTCATCAACAGCGAATTCCCTCACCCCACCCAAAAATTAAGCTGTATCTTGTCACCTATTGGAGTGATGGATTGAGAGTAAAAGGTTACTTAGCTGAGCCCGAGTGGGGGATTCAATTACCTGGGCTCCTCTATTTAAGAGGAGGCATAAAAAATGTGGGCATGGTCAGAATTGCTAGAATTATTCAATGGGCAGCTGAGGGGTTTGTGGTGATGGCTCCTTTTTATCGTGGCAACCGTGGTGGGGAAGGACAGGAGGATTTTGGCGGAGAAGACCGTTATGATGCTTATGCAAGCTTCGATTTGCTCAAAAGACATCAAAGGGTTTGTGCAAAATGGATCCATGTGTTTGGGTTCTCTCGTGGAGGAATCATGGCATTGCTGACAGGAATTGAGCGTGATGTGGCATCTGTTACGACATGGAATGGAGTATCCGATATGTTCTTAACCTATGAGGAGAGAATTGATTTGCGGAAAATGCTCAAGCGGGTTGTTGGAGGGACGCCTACGAAGGTTCCAGAACGGTATCAATGGCGAACGCCTCTTGAAAACATTGCTTTCATTCAAGGACCTGTACAAATTATTCATGGTGTGAAGGATGAGCATGTTTCAGTGGAGCATGCCTACCGATTGGAAAGGGCATTGCGTGAACATGGAAAAAGAATGCACCTTCGCTATTTTGAAAGCTATCCCCATCACTTCCCGCCTTTTGAACATCGACGCATTTTAACAGAAGCTGCTGATTGGATGAAGCAACAACAAACATAGAGGTCGGCTCTCGTGAGTCGACCTCTATAAATGATTCATTATTGTACCTGTGGACCAGCTTGTTTGATGGTCTCGGACACTCCATCAAAACGTTTAAAGTTTTCGTTAAATTGAGCAGCAAGTTCGTTCGCTTTTTGGTCATACTCTTCTGGATTCTCCCATGTGCCTTTAGGCTGAAGGACTTCGTCAGGAACACCAGGGCAATGAAGTGGTACATGAAGCCCGAAAATTGGATCGGTGATCGTTTCTACCTTTTGAAGCTCACCTTGCAGGGCAGCTTGAATCATTGCACGTGTGTATGGTAGGTTCATTCGTTTGCCGACTCCGTAAGGGCCGCCAGACCAACCTGTATTAACAAGGAAAACCTCAACATCATGCTGTTCAATTTTCTCCCCAAGCATTTCAGCATAGCGAGCAGCAGGAAGTGGGAGGAACGGTGCTCCGAAGCATGTAGAGAACGTTGCTTCTGGTGATGTTACACCTCGTTCAGTCCCTGCTAATTTACTTGTGTAACCAGAAAGGAAATGATACATTGCTTGCTCTTTTGTTAATTTACTAATTGGAGGTAATACTCCAAAGGCGTCTGCAGTTAAAAAGATAATCGTATTTGGATGACCAGCGACGCTTGGGTTTAAGGTGTTCGGAATCGCTTCAATTGGGTATGCAGCTCGCGTATTTTCTGTTAGTGACGTATCGTCATAGTCCGGAAGACCGGTTTGTTCATTAATGACGACGTTTTCAAGAACAGCACCAAAGTGGATCGCATTCCAAATTTGTGGCTCTTTTTCGTAGGATAGATTGACACATTTCGCATAGCAACCACCTTCGATATTAAACACACCGTTATCCGACCAACCGTGCTCATCGTCCCCAATAAGGTAACGATTTGGATCAGCAGATAGCGTCGTTTTTCCTGTACCAGATAAACCGAAGAAGAGGGCAACATCTCCTTCTTTCCCAGCATTTGCTGAACAGTGCATTGACAGTACTTCTTGTTCAGGCAGTATGAAATTCATGACAGAAAAGATCGATTTTTTCATTTCACCAGCATATTCAGTTCCTCCAATAAGAACGACACGCTCTTCAAATGAAATGATGATAAATGTTTCTGAATTTGTTCCATCTACTGCAGGATCGGCTTTAAAACCAGGGGCAGATACGATGGTGAATTCTGGCTTGTGCGTCTCAAGCTCTTCTTTTTTGGGACGAATGAACAGCTGATGGGCAAACAAGTTATGCCATGCACGTTCGTTTACGACTTGAAGGGGGAGACGGTAGCCTAAGTCTGCACCTGCAAACCCACGAAACTCAAACAGTTCATCTCTTTCCTCTAAGTAAGATAGAACTTTTTTGTATAATCGATTGAACGCTTCTTTTGCAATTGGTTGGTTCACTGGACCCCAATCGATTTTTCCTTCTACAGAAGGTTCGTTCACGATAAATTTATCTTTAGGGGAACGGCCTGTATACGTTCCTGTTGCCACACTTAAAGCACCTGATGACGTTAAGCGACCCTCTTTTCGCATTAATGATTTTTCGACCAAGGTGGACACTGGTGCATTAAGGATAACTTGTTCACGTTGTAGGAGCTGTTCAAGCTCAGAAGAGTTGCTTACCGTTTTCATTATGCTAACCCCATTTCTTTCTCGTATATTTGGAAAACATTTCTGATTAATTTCTTTTAATTAGTATAACACATTTTATTTAATAGTCTATACTATTAATCTTTTTTTCTTCGTGTGAGCCTCATTTTTTTTATGATCCAAATTTTTAAACGGGATAAGGTGCTTTAGGGCATGAACCGTGTCGCATTTTTTGTGTGTGAATATGATGTAAAAGATGATCAAGACAACAATTAAGAGGTTGCTCTTTCTTTTTGGGAGAATACAAGTTCGAAAGACGGCTTTGAGCGAATCTAATGAAGGGGGGCGAGCGAAAGTGCTTTTTTGCTCTTTATCCTTTTTATCCTTTGTTGAAGCTCCACCCCTTTTTTGAAAGTTGTACATGAATCGTATGTAAATGAGACATGATAGTATAGTAAGGAAGATGCCGCATTTTCTGCTAATGGTTGACATGATGTGACAAGTACGTTATGATATTCGGCGAACGGATACTCTTATCCCGAGTCGGTGGAGGGACAGGCCCGAAGAAACCCAGCAACCAACACCTAAAAAAGGTGGAAAGGTGCTAACCTGCAAGGCACTAGCCTTGAGAGATAAGAGGCGAAAGGTAAACGGACCAACCCTTTTCCTCATTTTTAGGAAAAGGGTTTTCATGGTTTTATACACGTCTTTGCTAAAACAACTTCACGTTAAGTGGGTGAATGAGTGCCGTATCACATTTCGTACATCTACCTTGTAAGAGTAGTTTGTACAAAGGAGGATTCTGCTTCATGGTTGAAAAGAAAAGTCGCCGTTTGTTTACATCAGAATCGGTAACAGAAGGTCACCCAGATAAAATATGTGACCAGATCTCTGATTCCATTCTTGATGAGATCTTAAGAAATGATCCAAATGCCCGTGTAGCTTGTGAAACAACTGTAACTACTGGACTTGTGCTTGTAGCGGGAGAAATCACAACGAGTACATATGTAGATATTCCAAAAGTTGTTCGTGAAACGATTGCAAATATTGGGTATACACGTGCAAAATACGGTTTTGATGCGGAAACATGTGCCGTTTTAACGGCGATTGATGAGCAGTCTGCTGATATTGCTCAAGGTGTTGACCAAGCGTTGGAAGCACGTGAAGGTCAAATGACGGACGCAGAAATTGAAGCGATTGGTGCGGGAGACCAAGGACTTATGTTCGGATATGCAAATAATGAAACAGATGAGCTTATGCCTTTACCGATTTCCTTAAGCCATAAGCTTGCTCGTCGCTTAACGGAAGTACGTAAGGAAGAGATTCTTCCATATTTGCGCCCAGACGGAAAAACACAAGTAACCGTAGAGTATGATGAAGAAGGTAAGCCTGTTCGAATCGATACAATTGTTATTTCTACCCAGCACCACCCCGAAATTTCATTAGAGCAAATTCAACGCAATTTAAAAGAGTACGTTATTCTCCCAGTTGTACCTGAGCATCTGATTGATGAAGATACAAAATACTTCATCAATCCAACAGGACGCTTTGTGATTGGCGGCCCTCAAGGAGATGCAGGCTTAACAGGACGTAAGATTATCGTTGATACGTATGGCGGATATGCTCGTCATGGTGGTGGGGCATTCTCTGGAAAGGATCCGACAAAGGTAGACCGTTCTGGTGCCTATGCTGCTCGTTATGTAGCGAAAAATATCGTTGCTGCCGGTCTTGCTGATAAATGTGAAGTGCAGCTTGCCTATGCAATCGGTGTTGCACAGCCTGTATCCATTTCAATTGATACATTCAGTACAGGACTTGTATCGGAAGAAAAGCTTGTGCAATTGGTGCGTGAAAACTTTGATCTTCGCCCAGCAGGCATCATTAAAATGCTTGACCTTCGCCGTCCGATTTATAAGGAGACTGCGGCGTATGGGCATTTTGGTCGTACAGATGTAGAACTTCCTTGGGAACAAACAGATAAGGCTGAGCTCCTAAAAAGCCAAGCTGGTCAATAATCATGAAAAAGACGAAGCTAGTATTTGCTGGCTTCGTCTTTTTTAAGCATAAATTCAATGAAGTCTAGCTTCAGATGCTAGGCGATCGAGTTGCTTCAGCTTGTTAATGGTTCCTTAAAACCTGGAAATGCATGTACAGGATTACAGCATTTCTGCTTTTCTTGTGTATGGAGAAGGGGCGGAGCTCAAGAATCGTTCGATTGATTTTTAACTTATGGGCGGACATCGTTCTTTAACGTATGTGATATTTCTCAATTGTAAAAACGGAGGAGGTGAATGGTATGGCACAAGATGTTTTGTGTGAAGTAAATAACGAAAGTGATCAAGGGAGCTTGTCCCATAGCTTTACAAATAGGCAACAAGCTTGTACTTTTTGTAGAGAAGCTGTAAGCTTAAAATGGATAAAATTCAATTAATACCTTTTTCTTTTTTAGGGTTGCAGACCTTTATAATACTGTCCTTTCTCTACGTACTCACGACGAATCCGGGCCATATCCTGTTTATCTTCCTCACTTAATTCACGGACGACCTTTGCAGGGCGGCCAAAGGCAAGGGTGTTAGGTGGGATTTTCTTGCCTTGAGGTACGAGGCTGCCAGCTCCTATAAAAGCACCTTCACCTACCTCTGCTCCATCAAGAACAATCGAACCCATGCCGATTAGGGAGTTTTTACGAAGTGTACAGCTATGTAAAATGACTTGATGGCCGACAGTTACGTCATCTTCAATAATAAGAGGATACCTTGGGCTTTGATGGAGAACGGAGTTATCTTGAATGTTCACACGATTTCCGATCAATGTTTTTGAGACATCTCCACGAATAACTGTGTTAAACCACACACTCGTTTCCTCCCCGATTGTCACATCTCCTGTAATTGTCACGTAATCGGCAATGAAGGCGCTTTCTGAAATTTGTGGCTTTATTCCGAAATATGGGTAAATCACGCAAACACATCCTTTTCGTTTTATCAAAAAATTATTATACTTATTTTATCGTATTTTAAATGAATTTTCTTCCTGAATGTGACCGAATAATAGAGGGCCCATTCATAACGAGCAAGGGGGTTAATCAACATGTGGAAATGGGAAGTGGCGGATCCGCGCGGATCGATTGTTGTCGTTCATGGAGCGGGAGAGCATCATGGCCGCTATCAGTGGCTTGCAAAGAAGTGGAATGATATTGGATTAAACGTTATCATGGGAGATTTGCCTGGACAAGGGAGAACCAGGGGTAAGCGTGGTCATATTCAATCCTTCCGTCAATATATAGATACGGTACTTGAATGGCTTGAGGCTGCAAAAATAGACAATTTACCGGTTTTCCTATTTGGGCATAGTATGGGAGGGCTTGTGAGCATTCGTACTCTTGTGGAAACAAAAGGACTCTCTGTTCATGGCGTGATTCTTTCTTCTCCCTGTCTTGCGCTCTATCAGCCACCATCAAAAGGGAAGGAGCTCGCTACGAAGGTTCTTCACCGTGTGACACCAACATTTAGCCAAAATGCTGGCATACGTACCGACCTCGCGACTAGAAATGAAGAAGTACGTGAAGAATATTTAAAAGACGAATTGCGTGTAACAAAGGTGAGCGCCCGCTGGTATCAGGAGTTAACAAAAGCAATGCGAGTAAGTCACCGCTATCCTGAAAAATTTCCAGACGTTCCGTTACTTGTTTTGCAGGCAGGGGAAGATTACCTTGTCGATAAATTTGCTGTAAGGGACTGGTTTAACTCCCTTTCGCTCCGAGAAAAAGGGTATAAGGAATGGGATGGCCTTTACCATGAAATCTTCAATGAACCAGAGCGTGAAGCCGTTTTCCGTTATGCATCCATGTTTGTCGAGCAGCATCTTTCGTAAAGCCGCCAATTGGTGGCTTTTTCGTTATGTAAATACGACAAGTGCATTCTAGGAGCTTCGTTGTTGTCTTCAAGCTTTTGTGCTAGTGTACTACATATGAAACAGATTGAGGAGGAAAGAAAGTGAAAGTTCCGAGCCACCCACTGCCATTATTATTAACAATTTACCGAGAGGTTGTGCCTGCGGTCCATCGTCATCTTGATCGATGGAAGGAAAAAGCAAGGCAAATTCCGGACCCTGAATTGCGATTTCATGCCTTAGATGGCTTAACGAGAAAAGCGTTTCATTGTGAGGGAGGAGGCGCATTTGGCCTTTTAGGAAAAGAACGATTTGATGATTTCCTTTCCTTTATGATCGCCTATCAAACAATGTGTGACTACTTAGATAACCTTTGTGATCAGAGTGAGTCCCTCGATCCAAATGATTTTCGTGCCCTGCATGACGCGTTGCTAGCAGCGCTGACACCTGGTGCGCCTCTCGAAAACTATTATCGCTTCCGAGACGAGCAGGAGGATGGCGGTTATTTGCATGAGTTAATTAAGACGTGTCAAAAAACACTGCAAAGCTTTCCTTCGTTTGAAAAAGTGCAACATCATATGCTGCAGCTTAGTGGCTATTACGGCGATTTGCAAACGTACAAGCATGTAAAAAAAGAAGACCGAGTGCCTTTACTAGAGGCATGGTTTGAAAAGCATCGTCAAGAGGTGCCACCAATGACATGGTATGAATTTTCAGCATGTACTGGTTCAACGTTAGCGATTTATACCTTAGCAATCTATGCAACAAAGCCAAATTTATCGGAAGAAACTGCTCAATTGATAAAGGAAGGCTATTTTCCGTGGGTACAAGGTGCTCATTTATTGCTCGACTATTTTATCGACCAAGAGGAAGACATTGCAGATGATGAGCTTAATTTCTTGTTTTATTATGAGAGCGAAGAAGAGATGATTTCACGGTTTCAATATTTTGTGAAAATGGCAGAAGAAACAATGACAAAGCTACCTGATCCTAAATTCCATCGGATGATCCATCGAGGTTTAATCGCTATTTATCTTGCCGATGAAAAGGTACAAGGAAATCCAGAATTAAAGAAAAAGTCAAAGCAAATGGCAAAGCTTGGAGGAATACCGACGTTATTTTTCCTATTAAATAGCTGGGTGTTCCGCAAAAAGAAAGAGGCTGCATTATAAAATAAATAAAGAAAGGCTGTTCCTTTTTCGTGGGGACAGCCTTTCGCTTGCTTTTATTCTTGGTTATACCCGCTGCTTACGAGGTCTAATTTGCCTGTTTCAGGGTGAATGACAAGACCGTGAACAGGTATATTTGGTGGAAGGAGAGGATGATTGCGAACAATTTCCACACTATTCATGACATTGTCCTCGACCCGGGTAAAGCCAGTTAAAAAGTTTTTCACATTGATGCCAGAAGCCTCTAACGTTTGAAAAACGGTTGAGTCTACTCCCCTTTCTTCAATTTTTTTAAGAATGGAGCTCCCTTCTAAGCCAGTCATTCCACAGCCATGGTGACCAATGATGCAAACCTCCTTAGCTTGCAACTCATAGAGGGCCACAAGAATGCTTCGCATAATGCTCCCGAATGGATGTGAAATCACGGCCCCTGCATTGCGAATGATTTTTGCATCTCCATTTTTTAAATTCATGGCATGAGGGAGAAGCTCATTTAGTCTTGTATCCATGCATGTTAAGATGACAAGCTTCTTCTTCGGAAATTTCTCTGTTCGATACTGCTCAAATGTTTTTGCTTCAACAAATGCTTGATTATGTTCTAGAATCGAGTTTAATAAGCTCACCAAACAACCTCCTCATTCATCTTTTCGTTATTCATCTTTTAGTTATAAATAGAAAAATAGTTTCTACTATTCTAACAATCTGTCACATAAAAACCAATCGTTATTTTTTACCTTGGCTGTTTGGGGAGAGATGAATGGACAGTTACCTTTTTTCAATGGCTATAATAAAAGGAGGATTGTTTGTCTGGTTCACAAATTCATAGCGTAGGACATGAGCGTTCTTTTGATTAAGTCCTTCAGCGTAGGCAACCACTTCGTTCCGTTCAATTTTTCCTTGTTCATGTCCATGATAAATAACGAGTACGATCAGTCCACCTTTTGGCATGAACGTTAACAGTTGCTCCACTGCCGCAAGGGTTGTAGCAGGATTTGTCACAATGTCTTTGTCACCACCAGGGAGATAGCCAAGGTTGAAAATCGCTCCTGCTACTTGAGCTTGACGCTCTATTGGCAGATACTCATTCAACCGTTCATGTCCGTCATGAATCAAGGTGACACGATCGAGCAACGCTTCGTTTGTTAGACGTTCCCTTGTAGCTGTAATGGCCTCTGCTTGAATATCAAATCCGTAAACATGGCCGCTATCACCGACGAGGGTTGCGAGAAAAGCCGTATCATGTCCATTTCCCATTGTGCAATCAACCGCCACATCACCTGGCTTCACTGCCTGTTCCAATAAATAGCGTGCAAAGGGAAGGATACCCTGTAGCTTCATCGGTTTATCACCTGACCTGTGTGGTAATGCTTTCCTTGCCAGCTGTTTCGGCGTATAAGCTCTGCTTCAATGGCATTCAACACCTTCCATTTACTCATGCTCCACATTGGACCGATCATTAATTCACCTGGTCCATCTCCCGTTAAGCGGTGAACAATCATATGAGGAGGCAAAATTTCCAATTGGTCTACTACAAGCTTCACATAGTCCTCAAAGCTCATCAATTCAAGCAAGCCTTTTTCATACTGCTTGACCATAGGTGTCCGTTTTAATAGATGAAGTGAGTGGATTTTAATCCCTTGGACATCGAGCTTTGCAACCTCAAGAGCGGTCTCCATCATCATGTCATAGCTTTCAAGAGGAAGTCCGTTAATAATATGTGAGGCGATGCGAATCCCATGCTTTCTCAGTTTGTTCACACCTTCTACATAGCATTCATAGTCGTGTGCACGATTGATGAGAAGTGCCGTTCGTTCATGAACGGTTTGTAAGCCAAGTTCAACCCATAAATAGGTTCGTTTGTTCAATTCAGCTAAATAGTCCACCACATTATCTGGTAGGCAATCGGGGCGGGTCGCGATGGATAGACCAACGACGCCTTCCTGCTGCAAGATGACCTCATAATAATTCCGCAACGTCTCAACTGGTGCGTATGTGTTCGTGTATGCCTGGAAATAGCCAATGTACTTCCCAGACCTCCATTTTTTATGCATCCGTTCCTTTATTGTATGAAACTGTGTCACGAGGTCGTCCTTCCGGTCACCGGCAAAGTCGCCAGAGCCTCTCTCGCTGCAAAATGTACAGCCGCCCCTTGCGACACTTCCGTCCCGGTTCGGGCAGTCAAATCCAGCATCAAGGGGAACTTTAAACACTTTTTCACCGAAGTGGTCACGTAAATGTTGATTCCAAGAATTATACCGTTTATCCCCAAACCGAAGCGGAACAGGTTCTAATGATCGTTGCATGGCTTTCACCTTTTTCTACATAGTCGCTTTGTGTCTTGCATCGTTTTTGAGTCAGTCTGAAAATATTGTAGCATGTCTATTGCTTTCCGCCAAAGCGCCTATGGCAAGATACTTCTTAGCTTGATCAAAAAGGGTATAAATCGGTCTTAGTGCGAAATTTTTGTCCACATTTCTTTGCGGTTGCTTGACAGTCAAGGATCCAATTCTTACAATAACAATATTGAGAAAAATAAGTCGACGATTTTAAAGACCGTTCGACATTTTGAAACATCTCGGACATTTTTATCGATAACAGGAAAAACGTTGCAGAGGAATAGTAGTGGAATGGTTGCGTTTAAGAGAGTTGACGGCTGGTGCAAGTCAATCGCAAACACCCATGAACTCGCCTTGAAGTTGTAATAGTGAACCTTAGTAGCTGTTACCGTTTCCCGCGTTAAGGGTTGAAGTGAGCCTTCGCTCAGGCAAAGGTTAAAGTGGGTGGTACCGCGGGATTGGTCGATTCGAATAGACCTCTCGTCCCTTTTGGGGATGAGGGGTTTTCTTTTACACGTTAATAACGTATTAATTTTTCAACACAGAAGAGTATCGACGTAGTTAAAAATTTGAAGGAGGTTTCACCATGTCATTTTCCCATAAAGAAATTGAAAAAAAGTGGCAAACGTATTGGGAAGAAAATAAAACATTTAAAACAATGGAAGATCAAGATAAACCTAAATTTTATGCCCTTGATATGTTTCCATATCCATCAGGTGCTGGTCTTCATGTTGGACATCCAGAAGGCTACACGGCAACTGATATCCTTTCACGTATGAAACGGATGCAAGGATATAATGTTCTTCATCCAATGGGGTGGGATGCGTTTGGTTTACCAGCAGAGCAGTACGCACTAGATACAGGGAATGATCCTGCAGAATTTACAAAACACAACATTAATAACTTCCGTCGGCAAATTAAAGCGCTTGGATTTTCCTATGACTGGGACCGGGAAGTAAACACGACGGATCCTGAATATTATAAATGGACCCAATGGATCTTTTTGAAGCTTTATGAAAAAGGCCTAGCCTACATAGATGAAGTTGCTGTTAACTGGTGTCCAGCACTTGGGACGGTCCTTGCGAATGAAGAAGTGATTGATGGAAAAAGCGAACGTGGGGGGCACCCAGTTGAACGTCGTCCGATGAAGCAATGGATGCTAAAAATCACAGCTTATGCGGATCGCTTGCTTGAGGACTTAGAGGAGCTTGATTGGCCAGAAAGCATTAAAGATATGCAACGCAACTGGATTGGTCGTTCGGAAGGTGCTGAAGTGACGTTCCCGGTTGAAGGGATTGATGAGGCGATCACTGTCTTTACAACACGTCCAGACACGCTTTTCGGTGCAACCTACATGGTGCTTGCTCCCGAGCATAAGCTTGTAGACAAAATCACAACCGATGAACAAAAGGAAGCGGTTGATGCCTACAAGAAGAAGGTTGGAACAAAAAGTGACCTTGAGCGGACAGAGCTTTCTAAAGAAAAAACAGGTGTGTTTACAGGGGCGTATGCGATAAATCCTGTAAATAATGAAAGAGTGCCTGTTTGGATTGCTGATTATGTTTTAGTCAGCTACGGAACAGGTGCAATTATGGCGGTTCCAGCCCATGATGAGCGAGATTATGAGTTTGCACAAACGTTTGATCTTCCGATTCAAGAGGTTGTGGCAGGGGGTAATATTACTGAGGAAGCGTACACAGGAGACGGGGAGCATGTGAATTCTGGCTTCCTGAATGGATTAAAGAAGAATGAAGCGATTAGCCGTATGATCGAATGGCTTGAAGCAAACGGAAAAGGGAAAAAGCAAGTTACCTACCGCCTTCGTGATTGGCTCTTTAGTCGTCAACGGTACTGGGGAGAGCCGATTCCAATTATCCATTGGGAAGACGGAACGATGTCAACGGTTCCAGAAAGTGAGCTGCCTCTTGAGCTACCGAAAATGAAGGAAATCAAACCTTCAGGCACAGGTGAATCTCCTCTTGCGAACGAGAAGAACTGGCTTGAGGTCACAGATCCTGAGACGGGTAAAAGAGGTCGTAGGGAGACGAACACAATGCCGCAGTGGGCAGGAAGCTGCTGGTATTATTTACGCTATATTGACCCGAACAATCGTGAAGCCCTTGCTGATCCAGAAAAATTAAACAAATGGCTACCAGTAGATATCTATGTTGGCGGGGCAGAGCATGCGGTGCTTCATTTGCTCTACGCTCGTTTCTGGCATAAATTCTTATATGATATTGGGGTTGTTCCGACGAAAGAACCGTTCCAAAAGCTATACAATCAAGGAATGATTCTCGGTGAAAACAATGAAAAAATGAGTAAATCGAAAGGGAATGTTGTCAATCCTGATGATATTATTGAGAGTCATGGTGCTGACACGCTTCGCCTTTACGAGATGTTCATGGGGCCGCTTGATGCTTCGATTGCTTGGTCAACCAATGGCTTAGACGGGGCACGCCGTTTCCTTGATCGCGTATGGCGGTTATATGTGGATGAGCGTACAGGGAAGCTAAATGAAGCGATTGGCGATGAAAAAGGATCTGATAGCCTCATCCGTGTGTATCATCAATCGGTGAAGAAAATCACTGAGGATTTCGCAGAGCTTCGTTTTAATGTGGGAATTTCGCAAATGATGGTCTTTATTAACGAAGCGTACAAGCAGGAACGCTTGCCACGTGACCTCATGGAAGGCTTCGTGAAATTGCTTGCGCCGATTGCGCCACATTTGGCTGAGGAGCTTTGGGAAAAGCTTGGTCATGCTGGTACACTTACGTATGAAGCTTGGCCTACCTATGACGAGTCATTCTTAGTCGAAAATGAAGTTGAGATCGTTGTTCAAATGAATGGGAAGGTTCGGACGAAGCTTGTTGTTCCAGCCGATGCTACACGAGAGCAAATGGAAGAAACGGCGATGTCCGATGTAAAAGTTCAGGAAGCCCTTGCTGGAAAAACGGTCCGAAAAGTGATTGCCGTACCAGGAAAGCTTGTCAATATTGTTGCGAACTAAATATATGGAAATAGCTCCTCTAGAAGAACTGCTTCAAGAGGGGCTATTTTTCTAAAGATAAGATACGAAGGCTTTCGCATTAAAGGGCTTGGTGAAAAACCAAGCTTTATTTATCACACTAGTATTCGCTCGGCAGCCCCTTTCCCTGCCGTATAACCTGTTGAAAAAGCGCAGGTAATATTATAGCCGCCTGTATAGCCGTGAATATCGAGAACTTCTCCGCAAAAATAAAGGCCTTTTTTCTTTTTTGATTGCATCGTCTTTGGCTCCACTTCTTTCACAGAGACACCGCCTCCTGTTACAAAAGCCTTCTCAAGAGGAAGCGTACCATTCACTTGAAAGGAAAATTGTTTAAGCATTTTCGTGAATTGGCGCACTTTTTCATGGGAGATACTAGCACTTTGGCTACTGCTATCGATTTCGACTGTTTCAAATAAAAACTGTAAAAAACGTTCAGGAGCCATTCCCTTCACAACATTTTTAAACGCTTTTTTCGGTTCAGCCTTCATCGCTTTAGTGATTGATTGAAAGAGCGCTTCCCCACTTTGCTCAGGAAAAAGGTCAATTTGCATTTCGGTCGTCGGTACCTTAGCCTTTTTTAACGTCTTTACGACATATTGGCTACAGCGTAAGGCGGCAGGTCCAGAAAGGCCAAAATGAGTGAAAATCATGTCGCCACGATGGGTTTTTACAAGCTTCCCCTTTGTATTGAAGACAGAAAGGGAAACGTCACGAAGGGAAAGACCTTGAAGGGCTTTTTCCTTAATAAATCCTTCATTCGAGGTAATTGGAACCTCTGTTGGATAGAGCTCGGTAATCGTATGGCCTGCTTGCTTAGCCCAAGGGTATCCGTCTCCAGTGCTTCCTGTATGGGGAACAGACATCCCTCCAACGGCGACGATAATCGAATGGGCGTGAAGGAGTTCACCATTTTCAAGCTTAACGGCCTCTACAGAGTCTTCATTAAATACCATTTCCTTTACAGGTGTGTTCAGCCTAATCTCAACCTGATATTCTTTAATCTTATTAATGAGTGTATTAACGACAGTCTGTGCTTTATCAGTAATAGGGAACATCCGACCATGATCTTCTTCCTTCAAGAGAATGCCTAACTGTTCGAAGAAGTTAATGATGTCCTCATTATTAAAAATCGAAAAAGGGCTGTACATAAACCGTCCATTACCAGGAATAAACTGAATCAATTCATCAATGGGTTTGCGGTTCGTCACATTGCAGCGTCCCCCACCAGAAATAGCCAGCTTTCTTCCTAACTTATCACCTTTATCAATCAGGAGGGTATTTGCTCCATGCTTTGCGGCAGAGACAGCGGCCATTAATCCGGAAGGGCCACCACCTATAACGATTACATCATACATGACAAAAGACACCTTTCTAACGTTCTGTATTTATTTGAGTGCAGCCATCCATTGCTAACTTGTGAACATACAAAGACTCTTGTCTGTGATCAAATGACTACTTTAATCTTAAGAATAGTATTTTGTTCAACCTCTTTCAAGAAGCACGAGATGATGGTACATTTTTAAATCGTCAACTAAATCGGAAAATGAAATAGCTTAGAAAATGGATTCAATTGCATAGGTTATTTTAAGACAAAGGTCTACCTTAGGAATATACGCTCCAAAATCAAACATTTGATGAAGGTGGAAATTACATCAAGAAAACATGGCATAACTATGCTACAATGCTTACTAGATCATGAAAGATGCAGCTCGTGTACATAGGAGGAAGCGATGGCAGATTCAAAGCTTTTGCGGGGAACGATGGTACTAACCGCAGCGACACTCATCTCAAAAATTTTAGGGTTTATTTATATTGTGCCTTTTACAGAAATTGTTGGTCAAACCGGAATTGCACTCTACGGCTACGGCTACACTCAGTATACTGTTTTATTAAGCCTTGCTACCTTAGGGGTTCCAATAGCCGTTTCAAAATTTGTCTCAAAATATCAATCATTAGGGGATTATGAGACAGGCTATCGTTTATTCCGATCAGGGCTTGTTTTTATGAGTATAACGGGGGTCCTTGCTTTTCTGTTTCTATTTTTGGCAGCGCCATTTTTAGCTTCACGTATTCTTCCTGTGGAGGTGGAAGGGGGAAACACACAGTCGGATCTTATTTTTACAATTCGTATGGTAAGCGTAGCCTTGCTTGTTGTACCTGTCATGGCACTTGTACGGGGGTATTTTCAAGGGCATCAATCAATGGGGCCGACCGCTGTTTCTCAGGTCGTTGAACAAATCATCCGCATTATCTTTATTTTGGCGGTAACCTTTGCGCTTGTTAACATTGCCGGTGGTGAAATCGGAACAGCTGTTGGTTTTGCGACATTTGGTGCCTTTGTAGGAGCAATTGGCGGGCTTGCTGTCCTCAGCTATTATTGGATCAAACGAAGAAAAGGGATCTTACAGCAGGTGGAGCAAAGTACTGTTCGCCATAATCTTTCATTGCCAGAGATGTATAAGGAGCTGATTTCCTACGCTTTACCATTATCTTTCGTCGGTTTGGCAATTCCATTGTTTCAATTAATTGATACGTATATGTTTAATACGGCATTAAAAAATGTAGGATTAACGAGCAACGCTGAGACGTTTTATGCAGTTATCTCACAAACAGCCCATAAAATTGTGTTAATTCCAATGGCTTTAGCAACCGCGTTATCCATTACCCTTGTTCCGACAATTACGAGGTCGTTTACAGATGGAAATCAACCGCTTTTACAGCGGCAAATTACGCAAACCTATCAAATCATTCTGTTTATCACATTGCCTGCCGCTGTCGGGTTATCTGTGTTGTCCTATCCGATTTTTGGGTCACTGTTCGGTCTAGTTGATCTTGAAATTGGTGGACTTGTATTAAGGTATTATGGTCCGATTACCCTGTTTTTCTCGATCTTCGCTGTGACAGCGGCGATTCTTCAAGGGTTAAACAGGCAAAAGTATGCGGTAATTGCTCTCATCGTTGGTTTAGTGGTGAAGCTAGCAACAAATTACGTACTGCTGACTTCAATCGGCCCTCTTGGAGCTGTTGCTTCAACGTACCTAGGGTTTTTCATTGCAATCGGAATGAATGTGTGGGCGATCGGAAAATTTGCAAACTTTGATTATCGTTTTATTGTGAAGCGAGGGTTGCTTATTTTCATTTTTACAGTTGTCATGGCGATTGGCGTCATTGCTGCTTATCAAGTTCTGTATCTACTTTTTCCACTTGATACAAGGCTCAACAGCTTTATTTTAACGATTGTTGGTGTTGGAGTTGGAGGACTTGTTTATCTTTATCTCACGTATCGATCCCACTTAGCTGGACAAGTGTTAGGTACCCGTTTTTCATTTTTAAAAAGAGGTTGACTTATTGAAGATAGCTCTCATTGATGGACAAAGGCGACTGCATGGTCATATCACGCAAACGGTTGTCATCAAGAGAGCTTTCCCTTATCACAGCGGGGTCGTCGATAAAAACCGAAAAAAGAAAAAAATCCCTTGATTTCGACAAGGGTTGTCAACGAATTGCCCTTTTGCTTCGATCCGCTGTTTGTTATAATAAACCAAGCGAAATAGGCAGTTCCGATAAAGAAAGACATGTCTTGGATAAGTCTATCGAATTGAGGGAGTCCCATGAATTATTCATTTATAAAAGATAATGATTGGCTGCTTATCATCACAACGCTTTTGCTTGCGAGTTTTGGGCTGTTGATGGTGTTCAGTTCTAGTTATGTTACAGCTTTATATGAAGCAGGGAACCTGTATCATTATGCCCAAAGACAATTGATATGGCTTATTTTGTCCCTCCTTGCCTTTTTGTTTTTTATGCATTTTCCGTATCGTTTTTATAAAAAGCTTGCTCCCTTGATTCTCTTTTTTTGCGTTGTTTCCTTGATTCTAGTCAAAGTACCAGGCATTGGTGTATCAGGTGGAGGAGCAGAACGTTGGATTGGAATCGGGCCTTTTACTGTACAGCCTTCCGAATTTGTAAAGCTTGGGATGATTATTTACTTAGCTTCGGTATATTCACAAAAGCAAGCCTATATTGATCAGTTTGTAAAAGGGGTTATGCCACCTCTTATTGTCGTTGGGGTTATTTTTACCTTAATTATGCTTCAGCCAGATTTAGGCACCGCTACAGCCATTTTGATTTTGACAATTTTAATTGTCTTTTTCTCTGGAGCTAAGTGGCGCCATCTGGTCGGATTAGCTATTGTCGGTTTATCGTTATTTATAGTGTTTGCTACATCAGCCTCTTATCGAATGGAACGGCTTACCTCCTTTATGGACCCCTTCTCTGATCCCTACGGCTCAGGTCTTCAGCTCGTCCAGTCCTATATTGCCATTGCCCATGGCGGTCTAACGGGAGCAGGACTTGGTCAAAGTGTTCAAAAGCTTTTATATTTACCAGAACCTCATACAGACTTCATTTTGGCCATTATTGCAGAAGAATTAGGCTTTTTGGGAGTGGGGTTTGTCCTTTTCTCCTATGGCTTTATCTTGTTTAGAGGTGTAGCGATCGGCACTCGTTGTAAAAATCCATTTGGAAGTTTGTTGGCTTTTGGGATCGTCTTTCAAATTGCGATTCAAGTGGTATTTAATGTTGGTGCGGTTACAGGCTTACTGCCGATTACGGGAATCCCCCTTCCACTTGTTAGTAATGGGGGCTCTTCGTTACTTGTAACCCTCATTTCCATCGCAATTTTGGCCAATATCGCAAGGCATAACATTCGTCAAAGAAAAGGAAAGATGAAAGAGGAACGATCGCTTCAAGCATCGTAATTAAGTAAAAAATCGTTTTGAGCCGTTTTGTCTACATTTTTGAATGTTTGCTATAATTGTGGAGGGTTTCCTAAAGGATACTTTCACTTTATTGAAATTTCTTTGTTTGTTGAACAAGGGCATGAAAGGAATGGGATATGGAACAGCAAAAGTCACCCTTTCAGCAGTTAGATTATACGCTTCTGTTTTTGTTGTTTTTACTTATGTGCATTAGTCTCCTTGCTATTTATAGTGGGACGACAGAGCAGTATACCGATCTGGAAACAAATCGGGGTATTTTTATGGAACGTCAGCTGCTCTGGTTTGCAATTGGAATTGTACTCATGATTGGGGCAATGCTCGTTGATTTTGAAATCTTTAAGAATTTATCGATTCCAATGTATATTATTGGAATGATTTTGTTACTTTGGGTAGAGTTTTTTGGTATCATTCGTAATGGATCTCAGAGATGGATCGGAATTGGTGATGCCATTTCATTTCAGCCATCTGAATTTGTAAAAATTATTGTGATTATTGCATTAGCTCATTTGCTCTCTCGTCTGACTGCCGAAAAAAGAGAAAAAAGTCTACAAGCTGATTTTATCCTTTTACTAAAAATATTAGCGGTTGGTCTTCCACCGTTCTTTCTGATTTTAAAGCAGCCAGATTTAGGTACTGCGCTTGTCATCGGCAGTGTGATTGCTACGATGATTCTTGTTTCAGGTATTTCTTGGCGGCTTATTGGTTTTATTGTGTTGCTGGTTGTCGCTGGATTGTTAACGATGGTTTATTTACACAATTATCATTTTGCCTTCTTTTCAAATTACTTAATCGAATCGCACCAATTGGAACGAATTTACGGATGGTTAAATCCTGAGGAATACGCCAGTGATTTTAGCTATCAGACGGTTCAAGCGATGATTGGTATTGGCTCTGGTCAGCTTTATGGTAGTGGGTACTTACAAAGTATTCAATCTGCTAGTGGCAATGTGCCTGAGCTCCACACCGATTTTATTTTCACCGTTATTGGTGAGGAGTTTGGTTTCATCGGCGCAACGATTCTGCTTGTCATTTTCTTTCTCATGTTTTATCGAATGGTGTTAATTGCTCTTAGCTGCAACAATCTGTTTGGAACCTACTTAGTAGCTGGTGTCATCGGCTTATTGGTTTTTCAAGTGTTCCAAAATATTGCCATGACCGTTGGACTCATGCCAGTTACAGGACTTGCGCTACCATTTATAAGTTACGGGGGAACAGCACTATTAACAAATATGATTGCGATTGGCATTGTGTTGAATGTAAACATGAGGACAAAGCATTACATGTTCAAATCAGACGAAGCGATGTAGGGGAAAAGGGGGAATTCTGTGCATTTGTTTGTCGGCTCTGGAAGGCTAACATCCGCGCTCCTCTCTTTTTTTAGAAAACAGGAAGAAAAAGTAGGTGTATTCGGAAGAAATCCTCAAACGGCATCTGATCTTGCCGCTCAGTATGCTTTTGTTGAGGAAGTCAATGAAACAGCATTCTCTCAAGCCACCCATGTCTATGTTTGCCTGCCTAAGGATCAATACGCACCCTTTTTTCAAAGCTACAGTCATTGGTTTGCTGAGGGGGCTGCTTTTTACTTCTTTGCAACGGCGGCAATGGAGAAGGAGGTAAGGGAGTGGATTCCTTTTAAACGTGTCGTTCCTTGCAAAGTAGTAGGGCATGCGAAGCAGATGGCGGAAGACCATAAGGGGCTTCTTGTGATTCCAGAACACCACGAAAAAGAGCGGGACGTGCTGAGACGCTTTTTCGGGTCAGGGATTGATGTTGTGCTTGGAGAGGAGCAGACCGTATTACAAGCAAATACGATAGCGACAAAGGCTGTTCTTGAAATGATGGTTGAACTTCGAGCTTTATTACAGGAAGCAAATGTTCCTCCAGATTGGCATAACCATATTTGTGAACAGACCGTTCGTGGTGTAGCAAAAGCTTATGTTAAAAATGACCTCGGGGGATTTGCTAGAGCATTTCTTAAGGATGAAATGAAGGTGGGCGACCATGAGACTTGATAAATTACTTTCGAACATGGGATTTGGTTCTCGAAAAGAAGTAAAAAAGCTTTTAAAAGCAGGTAGTGTTCGTGTAGAAGGTAAGGTGGTAAAAGATCCTTCAATCCATGTACAGCCCGAGCTACAGAATGTGACTGTCCATGGTGAAAACGTGGAGTATAAGCCTTTTATCTACTTAATGCTGAACAAACCAAAAGGGGTCATTTCAGCAACAGAGGATATGGAGCATGAGACGGTTGTCGATTTATTAGCCTTTGAGCACGCTCTGTATGAACCCTTTCCAGTTGGTCGATTAGATAAGGATACGGAAGGATTTGTCCTGTTAACAAATGATGGAAAGCTGAACCATGAATTAATGTCACCCAAAAAACATGTAAAAAAAACCTATTGGGCAAAAGTTCGTGGTGTGGTGAGAGAAGAGGATATAACAGCGTTCAAAGCTGGCGTTATCCTTGACGATGGGTATAAAACGAAACCAGCTGAGCTCGTGATTTTAACAAGCGGTGAAATCTCTTATATTGAGTTAAGCATTACTGAAGGGAAATTTCATCAAGTGAAACGAATGTTTCAAGCAGTAGGTAAAAAAGTGTTAGAGCTAAAGCGATTATCCATTGGCCCCCTCGCATTAGACGATTCTCTTGAAACGGGGATGTATCGCGAATTGACAGAGGATGAGGTTGTATTACTTAAAAATCATCAAGCCTAAACGAAAAGAGCTTCCTTTTTAAAAGGGAGCTCTTTTCTCTGTTTTCTGTGGAAAAGGGGACAGAGCTTACAGGATGATAAAGCAAGAAGCCTGTTCCTCACACCACCTTAATTGAAAGGTTGCTCATCGTTACTTGACGGCCTCGTTTCCATCCCAGTGGGAAGAGAGAGCAACTCATAAGGTTTCTATAGAGGTCATTATGATACACGTGTTTTTTTCTTTTTTGTAACTGTCCACTTACCGCGAGTTGGGCTCTCAACAAGTTTGTTGTACTCTAGCACGTTTAAATCTCGCTGGATCGTGCGCTGGGTAATACCAAACTCTTCAACCAATTCATTCGTTGTGACGGTCCCCCTTTGTTTAATGTACAAGTAGATGGACTTAATTCGAGTCAGCATACGATCAGTTGAAGTTTGCAAAAAACCACTCCTTATTCATCATATCTGCATTGTTATTCTATTCATTATATGCAAGGATATTCGTAACCTAGCTGTGAGCAATGAATAGTTCAAAACGACGGTCAATGGCTACCAGCATTACGGTAAAATAAAGTAACCTTGGCAAACATTGATTTTTTTAAGGAAGAAGGGTAATGTTGGTAATAGATGGTGGTTTTCTACAGTTGGTATCATTCGTCTATAACCCTTCATCACGTTTATTGTACAATAATTTTGTCAATATGGCAAAAAATCAGCTGAATCCTGCTAGAATAAGTGATAGACGGGGAATTTTATTAAGAAACCATCATGAGCGACTTGCTCTTCCCACTGGGATGGAAACGAGGCCGTCTTGTTATACTGTACACCATTTCAATGAAGGCGGTGTGAGCGGAAGTGCTTGATTGTTTCACCAGCTTGTACTGAAGCTCCGTCCCCTTTTCGTAGAAAAAGAATCCCCCTGCTTTATGAGGGGGGCGTCTTTGTTTAAAGATTTCTCAGTGTTATGATTGTTCATCAAACTGAAATAAATCAGTGGACAGATAGCGCTCACCAGTATCACAGGCAATGGCAACAACAACATCGTCTGGAGATAAGCGTTTTGCAACTTGCATGGCTGCATAGCATGCTGCACCAGATGAAGGACCGACGAGAATGCCTTCAAGGCGGGCTAATTGTCGAGCGGTTTCGTAGGCATCTTCATCTTCAATTTTAAAAATCTCTTCATAGACATCCTCGTTTAAGATCGGGGGAATAAAGCCAGGGCTTGTCCCAACGAGCTTATGCGGACCTGGCTTTCCACCAGATAAGACCGGGGAGCCAGCAGGTTCAACAACGTGAACGGAAACATTCGGGTAAAATTCCTTTAATTTTTCACCTGTTCCGGTGATTGTACCACCTGTTCCTGATGCTGCAACAAAGGCGCTAAGCGATTTTCCAATCGAATCCAAGGCGTCTTTTATTTCGACAGCTGTCGTATGACGGTGCGCGTCTGGGTTTGCATCGTTTTCAAATTGCATTGGCATAAAGCTATTGGGAATTTCTTTGACGAGTTCGTGTGCCTTATCGATCGCACCTGGCATTTTTTTCTCGCCATCTGTTAAGACGACTTCTGCACCATATGCCTTTAATAAGTTAATTCGCTCCTGTGACATCGTATCAGGCATTGTCAAAATTGCACGATAGCCACGAGCTGCGGCGTTCATGGCAATGCCAATGCCAGTATTACCGCTAGTCGGCTCTATAATCGTTGAACCAGGCTTTAAATAGCCATCTTTTTCAGCTTGGATAATCATATTAAATGCTGCCCGGTCTTTAACGCTCCCGCTCGGGTTAAACATCTCCATTTTTAAATAGACAGCAGCTCCGTTTTTATCTGGAAGACGGTTCAGCTTGACTAACGGAGTTTGACCAATTAATTCCGCAATATTCTCAACGACTTTCATTGACATGTCACATCCTTCTATCAGCTTTGCTCTTTCATTTTAACATAGGGAGGGAGCGATTTCCTATGCAAGTGATCAGGCTTATCGAACGTTTGTGACGAAGTAAGGATTGAAACGAGATTTGTAAATTTTTTAAGTAGGTGAACATCATGCGACAACCACATTTCTTTTTGGCACTGCCTTTACCAAAAAATCTAAAAGAAAATATTGCAAGTAAAGCTCAAGAAATACCGTTTTATCGGTCATTTAAAAAATGGCTACATCCTGAAGATTTACATATTACACTGGTTTTTCTGGGAGCTATGGAGGAAAATCAATATCAAGAACTTGTGGACAAGTGTCAGTCTCTAATCTTAAGCAAGAACCCCTTTTCATTGACAACCAATCACTTTTCTTTCTTTGGACAGCAGGAGAAACCACGTATTTTTTGGCTTGGGGTGGAACAATCAAATCGACTTGCAGAGCTTCAAGGTGAGGTTCAACAAATCTGTTTAGACGTAGGGATGACGGTGGAAAAACGCCCGTATCGTCCTCATATTACGTTGGCCAAGCGCTGGTCTGACGCGCGTTCTTTTGCGGAGGTTCAGGCATTGCTACAACCTCTCTCTTCTTTAACATGGGAGGTCAATGAGTTCGTATTGTACCGTACGAATGTAGACAAAATTCCTTCTTATGAAATCGTAGAGCGTTTTTCTTTTCAGCAAAAGGGGGAATAACATAATGAATCTCATTCGTATTACCTTTCACATTTGTATTCTATATGGATTTTATCGGATGGGAGCATGGATTCAAGAAACCTTCGCTCTCTTTATACCAGGAAGTATTATTGGTTTGTTTTTGCTGTTGCTATTATTCATAACGAAAATCATGCCTGTTGAATTTGTGGAGCAAGGAACACAGGTGCTGCTGAAATACATGCCAATGTTGTTTTTACCTGTCATTGTTGGTGTAATGCAATATCCACAGATTTTCTTAGGAAAAGAACTGTTGCTAATTGTTATCACACTTTTTAGTACAATCATGGTCATGGCAGTGTCTGGTTTGTTAACGCAATGGATGGCGGTAAAAAAGGAGCAAAAGTCATGATAGAGCTTTTCCTTTCGATTGCGAGTATTGCTTTTACCGTCCTTGTATACATGGGGGCGCGGTTTGTGCATATGCGTTTTCCCCATCCATTGACACTACCACTATTAATTGGCACGATTTTTATTATTTCGTTCCTTCTCCTATTTCGAATTCCTTATGAAGTCTATGAAGCTGGAGGACGGTGGATTGAAGAATTATTGGGGCCTGCAGTTGTGGCACTTGCTTATCCTTTGTACCGGCAAATGTCTTTATTAAAGAAGTATTTTTTCTCTATCCTTACTGGTGTGATGATAGGTTCCATTGTCGGTGTAATTTCAGGATTCTGGCTTGCTAGCTGGCTCGGTGTGGAACAAGAGCTCGTCCATTCGATTGTTCCAAAATCAGTGACGACCCCTGTTGCGATGGATGTGACGGCGTATCTAAATGGAAACCCCCCATTTGCAGCCCTTTTCGTTATTATTGCAGGAATTGGCGGTGTCCTTCTAGCACCAACTGTCTTTCGCTGGTGCAAGATCACCCATACGCTTGGCAAAGGAATTGGGATGGGCACAGCCTCTCACGCCGTCGGAACGGCCAAGGCTTTGGAGAACAGTGAGAAGGAAGGGGCAGCTAGTTCCATTGCGATGACGTTAAGTGCCATTATTGTTTCCATTTTGGCGCCTGCTCTCGTTTTTATCTTGCAATCGTAGACAAGGCAACGTTTAATAAGGATAACAGAAACCTGTATGAGCAGCACCCTCTTCCCACACGGATGAAAACAAGTTCATCAGGTCATTCTGTGCACCATTTCAATGATGTCCTGCGGGGAAAACGGAAGTGCTTCAACGTTTTATCAGCTTGCACTGAAGCAGTGTCCCCTTTTCCATCATAGAAAAGATAAGAAGAACGCTATGCGATTTGAAGAAAGCTGGAGGGAAAAAGGTGGCCCATTTAATAAAACTTGAAGATTATTCATCACGCTATCAATACGATATGAATCGATACCCGAGCCAGTTTACGAGAATGAAAAGAGAACGCTGGTACTATGTTAAGTCCCAATGGCAACAGCAACAGGTTGAAAATAAGCGTGAGCATCAAATGAATGATGAGGTAGAGGATGACTGGTTTGAGGAGCAATCAAATATCTTTTCTCAAGCATTAAACCGTGTTCGCGCATTTTATCAAAAAAGAACGTCTCCGTTTGAAAGAGAAGCGGATCTTGTTGTGAAGGAAACGAGCAGCGAGGCGAACCTCCCACCAACACTGGAAGCACTTCGCGAGCATTTTCTTGAAGAGATTTTTCAATCTCAGCTTCGCTGGGCAAGTTCATCATTGGTCGATGTATCAACTCTTCATCCTCGCTATCAATATGATGAATGGTTACGTTTTTTTGCTCTTAGGCTACCAGATAATTATTTTTTAATGTATAAGCCCGTGTTTTTCATTAAGAATGCGCCGATTGAACTTGAAATTATGCTTATTAGTCCGACGGAGCTTTCTTGTATTACGATTCTTGAAGGTCAAGAGCATAGTGTTTTCGAAGCAACGTCAGAGCGTTTTTGGATTGAGTATGTCGATAAAACAAGGAAAAAGCGCCTCAGTCCGTTTGTTAGTCTTGGACATATGACGGGAGTTGTTTCCCAGTTAATGAAAGATGCAAATTTGTCGTTCCCGATTCGTAAAGTTGTATTAGCTCCAATGAGTGTGATTGATAACAAAGTGCAGGGAGCAAAGGTCGATTTTGTTGACAAACGAAACTTCCAAGCGTGGCATGAGAAGTTACAGCGGCATCCATCCCCTTTAAAGAAAGACCAAGTGCTTACTGCCCAAGCTCTCTTAAAGCATTGTCATATTGTCGCTTCAAGCAGGGAGGAAGCAGATGAGGAATCGAGTGGTGCTGATCGTGAGAACCCATTGAATTAGTGCAGGAAAGCCAGTATAATGAGTAAGGCTTATTGAATAATAGGATTCGGATGTTATTAAAAAGAGATAATTGTTAAGACAAGGGGACTTGATTGAATGAGAGAAGCAGAGGGTGTAGGAGGGTTACTTGTTGAGCCTGATGATTTTACGTGGCGAGTTGCCCGCCACTTTAATTGGAGTGGGGGCTTCGAATATATGATTGAAATTGAAGAGCTCGATGGCTGTATTAGTTATGGAAATACGATCGGTGATGCAAAGCATGGATTATATGAAGCTCTTCATTTATGGATTCGTCAATATGGTGAATCTGCATTGCCTGAAATTCCTTCAGGTGCCCAGCTTATTTTTCTTGACCCTCCGATGACGGTTGAGGATTTTGAATATATTAACCAAGAATTAAAAAAGTTAAATTAAAAAAATCGATCCCACGCCACGAGGATCGATTTTTTTTATGAAGCAGGCGCCAACGACTCGAGCTGCTGACATCTTGTGTTTTTGTTATGAAAAAACAACGGTTTTATTGCCGTATACGATGATTTTGTCGTCAATATGCCATTTAACGGCACGGGCGAGAACCTCACGCTCGACATTTTTACCGACGACACGGAGCTGCTCTGTTGTGAAACGGTGGTTTACGCGAAATACATCTTGCTCAATAATTGGACCTTCATCAAGGTCATCTGTGACATAGTGAGCTGTCGCCCCAATAAGCTTTACACCGCGCTGAAAGGCTTTTGCGTATGGGTTAGCTCCGATAAATGCTGGTAAAAATGAATGATGAATATTAATAATTTGTTTTTCAAATGTTTCAACAAATGTAGGAGATAAAATTTGCATGTAGCGAGCTAACACGATGACATCAATCTTGTGAGCTTTTAAAAGCTCTGTCTGCTTTTGTTCTGCAGAAGCTTTTGTCTCCTTTGAAACGGGTATATGGTAAAATGGGATTCCGTAGCTCTCCACAATCTCTTTTAAATCAGGGTGGTTGCTAATGACTAAAGGAATTTCAGCGTGAATTTCTTTGGAGCGCCATTGCCACAAGATTTCTAACAAGCAATGATCTTCCTTCGAAACGAATATTGCCATTCGTTTGAGTCGTTCTTCACGTTCCATTCTCCAGTCCATTTCATATTCTGAAGCGACCGATTGAAAATCCTCTTTAACTTTGTCGAACACTTCTGGTAATCCTTTAATATCAAACTCGATCCGCATAAAAAAGCGACCGCCCTCAGGATCGGTTGAGTATTGGTCAGATTGTACAATATTCGCACCGTGCTCATGCAAAAAAGAAGATACGGATGCTACAATTCCAGCACGGTCATGGCAGGAAATGAGCAAACGAGCACGATAAGATGGTCTTTCTTGGTTCACATTGTTTCCTCCGTTCCTTTTGTTTTCCACTAAAGCATGATTGATGCATTTCAACAAAACCACTCATTTAGTATGGATTGCTGCTCAAGAAAAACATCAAAATTTAAGCGATTACTAAACACGAGTTTTTCCGCTCACAATACAATAAATAGTACATAAATCGCTTTCCCATTGGAAGGGGGCTTACACCATTGAAGCAAAAGGAGACTAGACCTGTCAATTCAATTTTTTATTCAGCCGAGTTTATGACGGAGTACGTGATTCGATTTACATGTAAATCGGCAAGCGAAGGTGGAGAGATACCGCAAGTAACGGTGTATCAAGACCAACATTTGGTGCAAGTTCGCTCGATTAAAAGTGAAAAAGAAAATAATCGTTTATTTTATCTTATTACACTCAATGAGCCCATCTCTTTTGGCAAAGAATATACAATTTATCATGAACAAGAGAGGACGTCTTACTGCATCCATGCAACGGAGGTTGTCCGGACTGATTCATTCGATCAGCAATTTTATTATGAAGGGGACGATTTAGGAGCTACATACACGCAGGAAGAGACAATGTTTAAGTTATGGGCTCCAACGGCCGTAGAGGTGAAATTGCTTCTATTTCAAACTTGGTACGATGAAGACGAGCAAATGTATGCCATGGAGCGCTGCGAGCGAGGAACATGGAGTGCGACGATACAGGGTGACCTTGATGGAGTGTGTTATTTGTACCGAGTGAAGGTAAATGGAGAATGGACAGAAGCGGTTGATCCATATGCAAAGTCAGTATCGATCAATGGGGATAAAGGCATGATTGTAGATCTAAAGAAAACCAATCCAGACGTTTGGGTAACCCCTTCAATCATGAAGGTAGAGGATAGTATTATTTACGAGCTCCATGTCCGGGACTTCAGCATCGATAAACGTAGCGGAGTAAAAAATAAAGGCAAATATCTTGGATTAGTGGAGGAAAAAACAGTCGGCCCAAAACAGCTGTCAACAGGCCTTGCCTATCTTGAGGAGTTAGGCATTACACATGTGGAGCTCCTTCCCCTTGCTGATTTCGGCAGTGTTGATGAATCGAACCATCTAGCTGAGTACAATTGGGGATACGATGTCATCCATTATTTTTCGCCAGAAGGGAGCTATGCTTCAGATCCATACGAAAAGGGCACACGAATCTGTGAGTTAAAAAAAATGATTGCTAGGTTTCATGAGAAGAACATTCGAGTCATTCTAGATGTGGTGTATAATCACGTTTACGTCCGTGAAACCTCTCATTTTGAAAAAATTGTACCGGGCTACTTTTTTCGTTACAATCCTGATGGAACATTAGGAAATGGAACAGGGGTTGGAAATGATCTTGCTTCTGAACGGGCAATGGTGCGAAAATTCATTTGTGATTGTGTGACCTATTGGGCAAAAGAGTATCGAGTTGATGGGTTCCGCTTTGACCTAATGGGGATTATCGATGTGGAGACGATGAAAACCCTTCAGACACTTCTTTTAAAAATAAATCCTTCTCTTTTATTATTGGGCGAAGGATGGGATCTGCCCACACCTCTTGACCAAAGCAAGAAAGCCACAAGTGCACAAGCAAAAGTTTTAGATAAAATCGGCTTCTTTCATGACGGCCTGCGAGATAGTTTAAAAGGAAGTACGTTTGAATTAAAGGCCGCTGGGTTTTGTGCGGGCAATGATAAATTGAAGCAGGCTGTATTAACAGGGATCAAAGGGAATCCAAATCAGTATGCATTTCCACGGCAGGCGATTAATTATGTTGAATCTCATGACAATCACACGCTTTGGGACAAACTAAATTTTTTGAGTGATTCGGCAGATGTCCGAGTACTTATGGAAAGACATCGATTAGCCACTTCCATTGTTCTGCTTTCACAAGGTATTCCATTTTTACACGCGGGACAGGAGTTTTTTCGAACGAAATACGGGGTAGAAAATAGCTATTGTTCTCCTGATTGGGTCAATCAAGTGGATTGGGGGAGAAGAGCTGTCTATGAACAAAATGTGAATTTTATCAAAGGATTAATTGAACTTCGAAAAGGGCATGGTGCATTTCGACTGCCATCATTTGCTGTAATAGATAGGCATTTTCGAACGCTTGAAGCACCTTCAGCAAGTATTGCCTATCATTTGGCAGATGTTAGGGAATGGGGAGTGTGGAAAGATATTGCTGTCATTCATAACGGAAATGCTGAGGTCGTTGAAATAAAACTGCCAAAACAAGGAGAATGGGAGGTTGTCGTTGACGAAGAAAGATCGGGTTTGATACCATTATATACATTCGACAAAGAACGACTTATCGTACCAAAACGTTCGTCAATGGTTTTGGGTCAACGCTAGACGTAGACGAGTAGAGTTGCCGTTTGCAGCTCTACTCTCTTCATGTTGAAGATGTTGCTTTTGGTCAAGCTAAGTAAAAGAGAGCAAATTTTTCATATGTTATATGGACAATTTACGCTATACTATAAGAATAGGCTGTAATCGATCTGGTGAAAGACTTAGAGTTTGAGGGTGAATTGGTTGAACATGTTATTAGGTGAAGGCTGGCAGGTAAAGCCTGCTGGAGGTGCAACAGGAGAGGCGTATATTGCTGAACAAGGTGAGCAGAAGCTTTTTTTGAAGCGGAATTCTTCACCGTTTTTAGCTGTACTTTCAGCAGAAGGTATTGTTCCTAAATTATTATGGACAAAGCGACTTGAAAATGGAGATGTGATTACTGCGCAGCGTTGGATTCACGGTAGAGAGCTCAAGGCGTTTGAAATGAAAGAAGGCCATGTTGCTCAATTATTGGCAAAAATTCATCATTCTGTTGAACTTCTGGATATGTTTAAACGTATTGGTAATGAACCATTAACCCCAAAAATCATTATTGAAGACCTCCAAAACAGTTTGAAACGGAATCTGTTTGAAGAGGAGGATACAGTTGTAGAACGTGCCATGCAGTATCTTGAGGCTTATTGTGATCAAGTAAGTCAAGAGCATTATGTTGTGTGTCACTGTGATATCAATCATAATAATTGGATTATAAGTAAAAATGGCGATCTATATTTAATTGATTGGGACGGAGCAACCGTCGCTGACCCGGCTCTTGATATTGGTCTATTACTTTATTCTTATATTCCAGAGTCTGAATGGGAAAAGTGGCTTTCTAATTATGGGCTAGAAATGAATGAGAACTTACGTCTACGCATGCACTGGTATGTAGTGTCTCAAACCATTTCAGTAATGCTTTGGCATATTGAGCGGGAACAGACGGAAGAAGTGAATACGTGGAGAGACTATTTACACTCGTTAATCCTATAAGAAAACAAATCCCCTTTAACTCAACTTAAAGGGGATTTGTTTATCCATTTTCTTGAAGATAAGAAAGCATAAATTCGATGATATATAGCTCAGCGCCTAGCCCCTTGAGGTTGCGTCAGCGTCTAAGTCGCTGCCTAAAACCTAGCAATATATTCACAAGGGCTTCTCAAGGGACTTGGGATTTTTTATCCTGCCATTGAGCTTCGTCTTTTTTTCGCAGCAATATGACAAGCTCAATGGTCTATTTCCTGGGGAATGATTAAAGAAGCTGTCGAGTTATTGCTCTGTTAAGACAGAAAGCCATTGTTCTACGTCGTCATTTGAAAAAGGACTCGTATTTTGGGTATGTTTTGTTTGAATGGATCGGATCGTATGTTGTAAATCGATCGGCAATGTTTGATCCTGTAAAATGGATGAAGTGATCCTTTCGATTTGTGCCGCTTCATCTAACGACATATATTGCTCGGTTGCTTGGTTTTGCAAAAGGTCTTTTAAAAGCCTCACTTTTTCGCGGTTAGTGATCGGCATGAGCACACACATCCTTTGGTTCAGGTTACTTATAGGATGTGTTCCTGAAAAATGATTATTCATGAAGGAAGTTAAATTTCTCGACCTTTGCGTTGTTGATAGTCAATCGTTACGGCTTTACTGCCGTTTCCAAGTAAAGTTAGCTCTTCAATCCACCGTTTGATGTTCAAATCGTAATAGGGAATAAAATCCTCATGCTGCTCTTCTTGTTGTCCTTCTTTGAAAAATAATTGAAGCTCATCTAACGTACCTTGAAAGTTTGGATCAATGTCGTATTCTTTGCGCAATATTTGATAAAGAGCATACATGTGTTGAAAGTCTGCTTGAGTTGCTTTGTTCGTCTTTCGAACATGATAAAGAACTTTGGCTAGTTCATTTGCTTCAGGTAACATTGGTGTCCCCATAACAACCATCCTCTCTAAAGTTCAAATGGTTTTACAGACTCTATACCCTCATTGTTATTTTTTTAATCATGAAAATATGAATTTGATTTTTGTGCGGTTCTATACTTTCGCTGCGTTAAAAGCTATAATACATGGTTGATAGGATAAAAAGGAGTGGTTGACGTCGTGCGTTTACGAAACAAACCTTGGGCAAGAGAAGAGCTAGCAAACCAACCGTCCCTTGTCATTCCAAATCCTTCTGAGCATAAAGGGAAATGGAAAGAGTTATTTGGAATGGATCAGCCCATTTATGTAGAGGTAGGAACAGGAAAAGGACGTTTTTTAACAGAGATGGGAAAAAAATATCCCCATATTAATTTTTTAGGGATTGAACGTTACGAGAGTGTTCTTTTAACAGCGATGCAACGAGTGAAAGAAGCAGGTCTTCGTAATGTGAAATTCTTAAGTGAGGATGTCAATAACGTAGAAGAATTTTTTGAGCATGGGGAAGTTGATCGGCTATTTATTAATTTTACAGATCCTTGGCCAAAAAAACGTCACGAAAAACGACGGTTGACATATGAAGATTTTTTGAGGAAATATGAGAAAATTCTTAAGCCTAATGGAGAAATTCACTTTAAAACGGACAACCAAGGCTTATTCGAGTATTCTCTCCATAGCTTCTCGAAATATGGAATGATCTTGAATCAGGTCAGTTTAGATTTGCATCAAAGTGAATTTCAAGAAGAGAACATTATGACTGAATACGAAGAGAAGTTCTCAAAGAAAGGCATGCGCATTTATCGTTGTGAAGCGGTCTTTCGGCGTTCATCAATGTGATGGATGATGAACGAAGCAGTATCTATTCTCCTACCTTCTCCGGTTTGCGGTGCGGAAAAGATAAGGGGGAAAGGAAATGAGTTAAAATCATAAGAATGAGGCTGGGACATAACGAACGTGTATGATTGAAAATGCGAACAATGCACAACCTTAGCGAAGTATATTTCCGAAGCGATTGCTATGCATCAAGATCATTATGTTCGGATTTCTCATCAATAAAAACTCTTTTGTCCCAGCCCCATTTTTAAAAAGCATATTATTTCAAAGCGCTATCTCGATCTAGACGGCGCCTTGCGCGTTTCCTATGATGCTTGTAAATCAAGTACGGCTCCACTGTTCATATCAACAAGAAATTCATATTGGACGGTTCCCTCATCTGTTGAGGATGAGATGCCGCCTCGGTAGACTGTATATTCAAGATTGTTTCGTTCAATTTTTTCAGGAAGCATATGAATCCAAGAACCCGTAATGGCAATTTTCGGTGCTAGTGCCTTTTTGGCAAGCTTTAATGCACGTTCAGGCGAAATTTTATCTGATGTAACCGTTGGTTGAAGAAGCAAGCCTGCTGCAAGTCCTATTCCAACCCCTAAAGCAAAGCGTTTTATTCCCATTTTTATCAGCCATCCTTTCAAGTATAATTATAGCTTATTATACCGAACGAAAGAGGGATTTCCAAATGGAAGCTTAACGAAGCTTAGAAGCGATATGGAAATTTGTTCATACGTCCGATAGAATAAAACGAGTACATAACGATTCGTTATACGAAAGGAGTTTGTTCATGAATCAAGAAACGCTTCAGTTATTTAAAACGTTAACGGAACTACAGGGTGCTCCAGGATTTGAGCACGATGTTCGCAAATTTGTTCGTGGTGAGCTCCAACGCTATTCAGATGAAATCATTCAAGATCGACTTGGAAGCATTTTTGGTGTGAAGCGCGGTAATGAGGACGGACCAAGGGTCATGGTTGCAGGCCATATGGATGAAGTTGGCTTTATGGTCACATCGATTAATGAGAAGGGTTTGATCCGCTTTCAAGCATTAGGGGGATGGTGGAGCCAAGTTTTACTTGCCCAGCGCGTACAAATTATAACAGATAATGGACCTGTCATAGGTGTGATTGGCTCTACGCCACCACATTTACTAGAAGAGGCGCAACGTGCAAAACCGATGGAAATGAAACATATGTACATTGACATTGGTGCGGATGATCAGGAAGACGCCAAAAAAATTGGGATAAAGCCTGGCCAACAAATTGTGCCGATTTGTCCGTTTACACCGATGGCAAATGAGAAAAAAATATTAGCGAAGGCATGGGACAACCGATATGGTGTAGGCCTTGCCATTGAACTGCTAAAAGAGCTTAAGGATGAAGCTGTTCCTAATATTCTTTATTCAGGGGCAACTGTACAAGAGGAAGTAGGACTTCGTGGAGCAGCGACAGCCGCACAAATGATCAAGCCAGACCTTTTCTTTGCTTTGGATGCAAGTCCTGCCAATGATGCAACAGGAGGAAAGGATGCGTTTGGTCAGCTTGGAAAAGGCGCTTTGCTTCGAATTTTTGATCGAACAATGATCACACACCGAGGGATGCGTGACTTTGTGTTAGATACTGCTGAGAGCAACAACATCCCTTACCAGTATTTTATTGCTCAAGGAGGAACTGATGCTGGGAGAGTCCATACGACAAATGAAGGCGTTCCTTCAGCTGTGATTGGTATTTGCTCACGTTATATTCATACCGCAGCATCCATTATTCATGTTGATGATTATGCAGCAGCAAAGGAATTACTTGTGAAGCTTGTAAAGTCATCAGATGAAACGACGTTAAAAGCGATTCATCAGAATGGGTAAATCGTGATAGTGGTCCCCATTTTTAAAAATAAGGAAAGGTTATCGTGTACTTTTTTGACGAATGGGAAGAAGAAACGTTCAATCAAAGGGTGGGTCGAATGATCGTGCTAGCCGTAGGTTCTAAAAACCGAGCCAAAGTTTATGCTGTACAAGAAATCCTTATTCGCGAGCCGATAAAGGTTGTGTCCCTTGATGTGCCTTCAGAGGTGGCAAAGCAGCCTCTTTCAGACGAAGAAACGCTAAAAGGGGCGATCAACCGAGCAAAAGCGTGCTTGGATTCAAAAGAGATATCGCTAGGAATCGGATTAGAGGGCGGTGTTTGCGAAACGGATTATGGATTGATGCTTTGTAATTGGGGAGCTCTCGTTAATCGAAAAGGAAATGTATGGGTGGCAAGTGGTGCAAAAATTCCAGTTCCTCACCATGTAGCTGAAGCGCTTAGAAACGGAGAAGAGCTTGGAGACATTATGGCCCGCTTGACGGATGATCGCGACATCCGCGTTAAAATGGGAGCTGTCGGCATCTTTACAAATGAACGAATCACTCGAAAAAAAATGTTTGCCCACATTGTCGAGCTATTATACGGGCAATATTTATATCATGGAGCAGAGGAAATAAAGCATTAAGTCTATTTTTACAGTAAAAGGCTGGGGCATAACGAACGTGTATGATTAAAAATGCGGACAATGCACAACCTAAGCGAAGTATATTTCCGAAGCGAAGGCGATGCATCAACGATCATGACGTCCGGATTTCTCATCAATAAAAACTCTTTTGTCCCAGCCTCTTTTTTCACGATTCCTCAAACACGTACGCTAATGCTTTCAAGGCTTGTTCTGGCGTTTCAACCACGACTTAGGCTTTATTTGTCAGTTCTTTTAATGGGTGATGGAGGGATTCACGAATGAGAATGAGTGGCTTATTTAAAGGGAGGCCGTTGCTGCATCCATGGCACGATTCCATTGCTTGTACTTTTCTCCAAGGAATGCGACAATAATATCTGCTTTGTTTAAGCCGCTTCGTCTTTTAGGACATGATTTGGTTGCTTTCCTAAAATTTCTTCGCCGATGCTATCTGAGCGGTTGTGGTTCTCCAGCGGACCTAAAAAAGTTAAAGGGAGCCCCATCTCTTTTGCCTTCTGCTTTAATGCTTCACGCCAGTTACTATGAATCTCTCCAGCTAATACATATACAATTCCATTCCTATGACCTCCTTGAGCCTCTTTATTTTAATGTACCTCTTTTAATCAGTATAAAACTTTTTAACCCATAATCAGCCAATTGAAAATAAGGATAGCATGAACTAAAAAGGTGTCTTGTCAGTAGTAAAGCATTCGAGTATGATAGACAAGACTGTATAAGTGAAAACATTTTAAGGGAGTGTAAAGGGTGAGAAAGGCATTTCATGCGCTGTTAGCTATCTGCTTGATGCTAATTTTTACTGGATGTAGCGTATCGACAGAAGAAGCAATAGACAGTGCAATTTCAACGTTTTATGAGAGCTTTGACGCAGAGCCTGCAGAGGCAAATACGAAAACGGAGCAAATGGAATTTTCCTTGGCTCAAGGGTTTGAATTGGTAGAGGAATCTGATTATAACGTTTTAGTGAAGAGAGAAAATCAATTGTATGTGCTTTTCTTTAATCCTTCTGAACAGGATGATAGCTTGGTCAATTTAGAGAGGGACCGTGAATATGAAGAAGAAGCGATTCGCTTTGAAGTAGAAGAACGAGAAGGTGTGGTTGGTTATTTAACCATTGTTCCGGAAGAAGAAGAGATGATGATGGTTATTGTCGGCATAGGTGGTAAAAAGGTGACGACAATCACTTCTCGTCAACATTTAGAGGCAAGTGTTGAGGCGATGACAGAAATGATTCATTCCATTGATTATACAAGTGAAGCGTAAGAAGGAGGAGCGAGATTGAAAAGCTTTCTTGAGAGAAAAGGAGTGTCCTTATCAGGGCGAACCTATTTTATTACAGCACTAAGCTATATGGCTTTAGGACTTTTTTCTTCCCTAATTATTGGATTAATTATTCAAACAATCGGTGAGCAATTTGAATGGGGTTTATTCGTTGAAGTGGGTGCTTTAGCGATGAGTTTATATGGGGCGGCGATTGGAGTGGCGGTCGCCTATGGACTGAATGCCCCTCGACTCGTCCTTTTTGCGGCGGTCATCACAGGGGCTGCCGGCGCCGAGCTTGGGGGACCAGCTGGAAGCTTTGTCGCTGCGCTTCTATCTACAGAAGTCGGAAAACTTGCATCTCAAGAGACAAAGGTAGATATTATTGTTACACCCTTTGTGACCATTATGACTGGCTTTTTGACCGCTAGCCTTATTGGTCCAATCATTCAAACAGGGATGACAGGCTTTGGTGAAATTATTATGTGGGCAACAGAGCTCCGTCCCATATTAATGGGAATTGTCGTTGCAACATTAATGGGGCTTGCTCTTACTGCACCGATTTCAAGCGCGGCGATTGCGTTTATGCTTGGCCTTGAAGGCATTGCGGCTGGGGCAGCAACGGTCGGTTGTGCTGCTCAAATGATTGGATTTGCCGTTAGTAGCTTTCGAGAAAATCGTTGGGCTGGCTTGCTTTCGATTGGAATTGGGACGTCCATGCTCCAAGTACCAAATATTATAAAAAACCCCCTGATTTTAGTTCCACCGACGGTTGCAGGAATCATTTTAGCACCATTTGCGACAGTCATCTTTGGGATGACGAATAATCCTGCTGGTGCAGGGATGGGAACGAGTGGCCTTGTCGGTCAAATCATGACGTTCACTGACATGGGGTTCTCGGCGAACGTAGCATGGTCTGTTTTTCTTCTGCATTTCCTAGGCCCTGCAATCATCAGTTTGCTCCTCTCTGAATGGTTTCGGAAAAAAGGGTGGATTCGCTTCGGTGATATGAAAATTGAACAATCATAACGATGAGAAAGGATGCGGTTGTGAAAATGAAAAATTTAGAATCAATGGAGCAGTTTCAGCAAGTAACGAAAGAAGAGGATGCTGTCCTAATGTTTTCTGCAGGCTGGTGTCCAGATTGCCGCGTCATTGAACCTGTTTTGCCAGAAATCGAAAGTGCTTTTCCACAGTTTACTTTTTATTACGTCGATCGTGACGAATTTATTGATTTATGTAGAGAATTAGACGTTTTTGGGATTCCGAGCTTTCTTGTCTACAAAAATGGACAAGAGGTGGACCGATTTGTCAGTAAGGACCGAAAGACGAAAGAAGAAATTGAGCAGTTTTTATCAAACGCAGCGACAAAATAAGTGGTAGAGAGCGTCCAAAACGGGTGCTCTTTTTTTCTGTGAAAAGGGACAGAATGACAAAGCTAGAAGCGTGTCGCTTACATCCCTTCATTAAAAGGGTCCTCAGTTTCATCCAAGTGTGAAGGGCGATCCGTTCATGCAGGGTACTGTAAAAAGGTCATTCGTTCATCAAGAGTTTTGTGAGAGACGGCAGCGTTATCCGTTTGGTTGCATAAAAAGAACATGTTAAACTAAGGAT
>NZ_ANNK01000048.1 GCF_000334155.1 Halalkalibacterium ligniniphilum
AGTCGGAAAACTTGCATCTCAAGAGACAAAGGTAGATATTATTGTTACACCCTTTGTGACCATTATGACTGGCTTTTTGACCGCTAGCCTTATTGGTCCAATCATTCAAACAGGGATGACAGGCTTTGGTGAAATTATTATGTGGGCAACAGAGCTCCGTCCCATATTAATGGGAATTGTCGTTGCAACATTAATGGGGCTTGCTCTTACTGCACCGATTTCAAGCGCGGCGATTGCGTTTATGCTTGGCCTTGAAGGCATTGCGGCTGGGGCAGCAACGGTCGGTTGTGCTGCTCAAATGATTGGATTTGCCGTTAGTAGCTTTCGAGAAAATCGTTGGGCTGGCTTGCTTTCGATTGGAATTGGGACGTCCATGCTCCAAGTACCAAATATTATAAAAAACCCCCTGATTTTAGTTCCACCGACGGTTGCAGGAATCATTTTAGCACCATTTGCGACAGTCATCTTTGGGATGACGAATAATCCTGCTGGTGCAGGGATGGGAACGAGTGGCCTTGTCGGTCAAATCATGACGTTCACTGACATGGGGTTCTCGGCGAACGTAGCATGGTCTGTTTTTCTTCTGCATTTCCTAGGCCCTGCAATCATCAGTTTGCTCCTCTCTGAATGGTTTCGGAAAAAAGGGTGGATTCGCTTCGGTGATATGAAAATTGAACAATCATAACGATGAGAAAGGATGCGGTTGTGAAAATGAAAAATTTAGAATCAATGGAGCAGTTTCAGCAAGTAACGAAAGAAGAGGATGCTGTCCTAATGTTTTCTGCAGGCTGGTGTCCAGATTGCCGCGTCATTGAACCTGTTTTGCCAGAAATCGAAAGTGCTTTTCCACAGTTTACTTTTTATTACGTCGATCGTGACGAATTTATTGATTTATGTAGAGAATTAGACGTTTTTGGGATTCCGAGCTTTCTTGTCTACAAAAATGGACAAGAGGTGGACCGATTTGTCAGTAAGGACCGAAAGACGAAAGAAGAAATTGAGCAGTTTTTATCAAACGCAGCGACAAAATAAGTGGTAGAGAGCGTCCAAAACGGGTGCTCTTTTTTTCTGTGAAAAGGGACAGAATGACAAAGCTAGAAGCGTGTCGCTTACATCCCTTCATTAAAAGGGTCCTCAGTTTCATCCAAGTGTGAAGGGCGATCCGTTCATGCAGGGTACTGTAAAAAGGTCATTCGTTCATCAAGAGTTTTGTGAGAGACGGCAGCGTTATCCGTTTGGTTGCATAAAAAGAACATGTTAAACTAAGGATATCCAAAGATAGTAGGAGGAAAAACCAATGGAAGTAAGAGAATTACGTCGGATACTCGAACAGCGCTTAGAACGCGATGAGTGGCAGTTGACGTATGACCATAAAGAATCAACCCTTCGCATTGAAGATAAAAAGCAAAAAAAAGGGATGACGATTGCGTTAAAGCCGTTGGCGGCAAAAGTAGAACAGCAAAAGGAAGCAGCCATTGATGAGACCGTTCGTTACATTGAAGTAGGCATGGAAGCCATGGTGAAGTCTGTTACGGTAAAAGGAAAAGAAAAAACGGTTTTTCCTGTCATTCGTGCAACGTCTTTTCCAACGGAGACACCTGATGGGAAGCCATTAATATATGATGAACACACGGCAGAAACCCGTGTTTATTATTCCGTGGACTTTGGAAATTCCTATTCCCTCATCAATGAAGAACTCATAGAAAAAGAAGGCTTAACGGCAAAAGAGATCCGTGAAATGGCTTTATTTAATGTGCGTTCTTTGCCTCAGCATCTGAAAGAGGATACGGTAGCCGGAAATACGTTCTATTTTTTGAACACAAATGATGGCTACGATGCGAGCCGCATTTTAGACGAGTCGCTCCTTGAAAAAATGGCAAAAAAAGCAGAAGGACAATTAGCGGTTGCCGTCCCTCACCAGGATGTCTTACTGTTTGCTGACATTGTCAACGAACGTGGCTATGATGTTCTTGCCCAGGTTGCGTTTCAATTTTACAGTCAAGGTCGCATTCCGATTACAGCCTTACCTTTTCTATATGAGGATGGTGAATTAGAACCAACCTTTATTCTTGCTCAACGAAAACCAAAACAGTCGTAATCTCTTTCTATGGAAAAGGGGACGGAGCTTCAGTTCAAGTCGATAAGACAACGAAGCCTTTCGCTCACACCACCTTTATTGAAATCTGAGGACTCGTTTTCATTCAAGTGTGAAGAGCGAGCCTCTCATGAGTGATTTTGTGGTACAATAGAGGTCGAAACTGATGATTACTGGATGAAAAAAGGAGTTAAAAATGAACGTTTTTTACAATCGACAAGGGATAGGTGATACCCTCATCCTTGCCTTAGGTGATGTCTCACAAGAAGATCGCTCATTTGAAAAAAAGGGTGATGTCGTCCGAATTTATGACCAGAAAACAAGGCAAACAGTTGGTTATAACCTTTTTAATGCGAGTACGTATGGTGAGATAGATGGTCATGGACCAATCGAAGCAACAGATGAAATCTTGAATTTAATCCACACTATTTTTGATGAAAATGGTGTGGAAGAGAAGCTTCAAGCGGATTTGTCTCCTAAGTTTGTTGTGGGCTTTGTGGAAGAAAAAGAGAAGCACCCAAATGCAGACAAGCTAAGCGTCTGTCAGGTAAATGTAGGCGATCAAACGTTACAAATTGTTTGTGGTGCTCCGAATGTGGAAGCTGGACAAAAGGTTGTTGTCGCATTGGAAGGTGCGGTGATGCCAAGTGGTCTAGTCATAAAAAAAACAGTTTTAAGAGGTGTCGACTCTACTGGAATGATTTGCTCTGCAAAAGAGTTGAATTTAGCAAATGCCCCTCAGGAAAAAGGGATCCTTGTCTTAGAAGAGGATCGAGTCATAGGGGAAGCATTCCTTTTAAATTAAAAAGTGTTTATTCTAATTGTTTGATTCCGATTGAGTATTCGTTTGGTCTAACGTTCTAAGGTTGGGGACTTTTAGGATGTTGAAATTCTTCAATCTAGAACAAAAGAATGACCAATGAACCACTAGTTAAACTAGTGGTTTTTCTGCTGAAAGAGGAATTGAAGGAAACGATGATGAAAATGTACTAGTATAGAAAGCAGGTGAAAACGTTGGGAACATTTTTGCGTTGGTTGGAGCGAATCCAGCAATTGTTTTTAGGAAGAGAAGAAGAGGAACCAATGACTCGTTCTTCACGTTCTCAATCAATTTCCAAACGTTCTAGACAATATGGAAGGTTACATACGGAGGAACGAAAAGTAGAGTCGAAGGTGATTCATCAATACCCAAAACCAGGGAAATTCCGGTTTCCTTTAATTGAAGATGAAGCACCTCCTATCGCTAGACAATCTAAGTCAAAGAAAAGAAGGGAAGAATCACCCGAAGCAGAGAGAGAAACGAAGCCAGTAGCAATAACAGAAAAAAGTGATACAACAGAAGGACGAGAAGAGGTAAAGAAGGAGCGATTTAATAACCCGCATTTCAAACCATCCTCCATTCCTTCACCGATTTATGGTTTTAAGGATGGAAAAGGTGGACCAAGACGAACCATTGATTTGCTAACTACGAAACCGTCTGATTTATCACTGCTTAATCCTTCCTCTATTGCCGACCAAGAATTATTAGGAAATGTCGTGCCTTTCCGTGTTGAAGAAAGAAAACGTATGGAGCGCAAAATACCACGTAAACTAGACGAACGTAAGACAAGGGAAGAGGAGAGCCTTATCCGTGACAAGCATACGGGTGAGCGGTTGGAAAAAGGGAAAACGGTAACAGAGACGTCTAGAGACGGCCATCGACGCGAAGAAGGGCAAGAGAATGATGTGGATATAAATATGGAGCATGTGGCTGAAGAAAGCTACAGCTTGAAAACGGAGCTGGAGCTTCCTACTCAGGATGTAAGTGAGGGTGTAGAAGTAGAGGAAGAGTCAGCACAAGCCACAGCAGAAGAACTGCAAGAACCGTCTGCATACGAAATGGAAGAGGTTTGGCAGAAAGAAGGTCTCCAGTCTATAATCGAACAGGAATCGCTCGCTGCGGACGTGAATGAGAACGATTCAACCGAGGAAGAATCAACACAAGCTAATGAATGGGACAATCAAGAGCAGGTTGAGGTTGCAGCATACAATGATGAGCAGAGTCCTCCGGTCATAAAGAGAAGCGAGACGTTTGAAAACGAAGGCGGACAAGCTGATCAGGATTTTGAATGGGAAAAGAATGGTGTTTCCACACCTGAGAGCTGTGAGAAAGAGGCAGAAAGTCAAGCTATTGCTCAAATCGACGAACAAGCAGACGATGCAATCATGGTCTCATCAGGCAACCGTATGGGGGCGGAAGATAGAAATGAACAAATTGACCATGCAGAGGGAGCTACTGAAAGTGAGCAAGTGGCTGCAACTATTGATAATGTGGGAATGGAACAAGCTGAGCAGACAACGACAGGGGAAGAGAAGACTAGAAGCAATGTAGTCAAAGAAAAAGAAGTGGAAGAAAAAACGCCAGAAAGAAAGACCTCCATTCCATTTAATGTGTTGATGCTGCCACAAGATCGGGCAAGCCAGAAGCGGGTCACACATCAGACTAAAAATGAGGAAAAAAACTACCAATTTCCTAGCATCCAACTTCTTCATTATCCTGAAAAAGCAGAAGAGGATGACAGTGAGTGGCTCGATGAACAAGCATTATTGTTAGAAGAGACGCTACAAAGCTTTAATGTCGATGCAAAGGTCGTTAATGTTACAAAAGGACCTTCTGTCACTCGATTTGAGATTCAACCAGCCCGTGGAGTAAAGGTCAATAAAATAACAGGACTAACGGATGATATTAAGCTTTCGTTGGCAGCGAAAGATATACGAATTGAAGCTCCGATTCCAGGGAAAAATACGATTGGCATTGAAGTTCCTAACCGTGTATCTTCACCTGTAATGCTTCGTGAAATTTTGCGGAGAGATGTGTTTCTAAAGCCAAGATCACCTTTAACGGTTGCCTTAGGGCTAGATATTTCTGGACAGCCTGTAGTGACTGATTTAAATAAAATGCCTCATGGACTCGTTGCCGGGGCAACAGGTTCTGGTAAAAGTGTTTGTATCAATTCTATTTTGATTAGCCTGCTTTATAAAGCGAGACCAGAAGAGGTTAAGCTAATGCTGATTGACCCGAAAATGGTTGAGCTTGCACCGTATAATGACCTTCCTCATCTTGTTACACCTGTCATAACGGATGCAAAGCAAGCAACGGCTGCGTTAAAATGGGTGGTTGGCGAAATGGAACGACGGTATGAGCTGTTTAGCCAAAATGGCGTCCGAGATTTAGCTCGTTACAACGATCTTTATTCAGAGTCAGTGGAGAAGCCTGCTTTGCCATATATTCTTGTGGTGATTGATGAATTGGCTGATTTAATGATGGTCTCGCCACAGGAGGTAGAGGATTCTATTTGCCGAATCGCACAAAAAGCCCGTGCCTGTGGAATCCATCTCCTCTTGGCTACACAGCGACCTTCTGTTGATGTAATTACTGGTTTGATTAAAGCAAATATCCCAACTCGTATTGCTTTTTCAGTATCCTCACAGACTGATTCAAGAACGATTTTAGACATGAACGGTGCGGAACGTTTACTTGGTCAAGGAGATATGCTGTTCCACGCTAATGGTTCAGCAAAGCCAATACGTGTTCAAGGAACGTTCGTCTCTGATGAGGAAATTGAACATATTATTGCCCATGTAAAAAAACAGCAGCCACCAAATTATCTTTTAGAGAACGAGCAGCTAGTAAGAGCTCAGGAGCACTTCGATCAAGAGGATGAATTATTTGATGAGGCTTGCCTTCATGTGATTGAACAAGGCTCAGCTTCTGCCTCCAGCTTGCAACGCCGCTTCAGAGTTGGGTACAATCGCGCCGCTCGGTTGATTGATATGATGGAGGCGCAAGGGGTCGTATCTGAAGCAATGGGAAGTAAGCCCCGACATGTTTTAATCGATGAGATTGAATTTCAAGAGCGTTTTCTTTTAGGTCATGAGGACTGATTTTTCTTTCTTGTAATCTTTAGGAAGGTTTTATATGATAGATGTTAGATTTATCGAAAAACAGACTAACGTCCTATCAATGGTTACCCGAGATAAAAAATAAGCGAAAACTAGAACGTTTCTAGCTAGCAACGCCAATCCGCTCGAGAGCTTATACTCGAGCGAGGCGTACGCTTTCATAGGGTATGCTCAATGAACAGTCACACTAAGGGATGAAAACAAGGAGTCAAGGCTGGACATGAAAGAAATCGAATTAAAAATGCAAGGGAAAATCAAACGATTAACAAATAAGACGTTTAAATTTGACGAGCGAATCCGTGAAGGTTGGTTTTCTGCTGTTTATTTTCTAAAAACAAGGAAGATCGTGGAAACGTTTAAAAAGGATAACATTGTTACAATGCAGTTTTTTCAAAAAGAAGAAGCGATCCTTTGTGGAACCGATGAAGTGATTGCTTTAATTAAGACGTTTGCTAAAAATCCAGAGGAGCTTGAAATCCGTTCTCTTAAAGACGGTGATAAAATCAAGCCTTATGAATCGGTTTTAACGATTACAGGTCCTTATCAGAATTTTGGATTTTTAGAAGGCATTATTGATGGGATATTTGCGAGACGGACTTCTGTTGCAACAAATGTCTATAATGTCGTAAAAGCTGCGAGGCTGTCAGGAAAACAAAAACCGATTATATTCATGGGGGACCGTGATGATCATTTTACGCAGCAATCTGGGGACGGCTATGCCTCTTACATTGGTGGCTCTACGGCTCAAGCAACACACGCCATGAATGAGTGGTGGGGCAAAGAAGGAATGGGAACGATGCCTCATGCGTTGATTCAGCTGTTTCAAGGTGACGTGGTTGCTGCTACACATGCATACAGGGAAATGTATCCAGAGGATGATTTAATGACACTTGTGGATTACAATAATGATGTGATCACAGATTCACTAAAAGTCGCCCGTGAGTTCGGAGAAGACTTAAAGGGTGTTCGTGTCGATACATCGAGAACGATGGTGGATCAATATTTCTGTCGTCAACCAGAAGTGATGGGAGATTTTGATCCTAGAGGAGCGAATCCGACTTTATTGTTTGCCCTCCGTGAAGCCCTTGATGCGGAAGGATTTCATCATGTGAAAATCATCGCAACAGGCGGTTTTAATGCAGAACGCATCGCTGAATACGAGAAAAAAGGAGTGCCTGTTGATATTTATGGTGTCGGCAGTAGCTTATTAAAAATTCACATTGGCTTTACTGGGGATAACGTGTTACTAAACGGCGAGCATGAAGCAAAAGCAGGGAGAAGATATCGCGAAAACCCTCGTTTAGAGCTTGTTGAATAAAAAATGAGTCATTCGTCCACCTTTCTCATTCAGGTGGATGTTTTCATGTCTATTGTGTCGTCATCGCGATAAGAAATTAGACATGTTTCTGCTTTTAGGTCTAGTGAAGCGCAAGAGAATTTGTTATTATGGGCAAATGCTGTGCTATTCTTACTGTCGGCACATATACTAATCAAGGAAGTTTAGTCACTATGCAAATTTGTGTTCAAGGTGTTTTCTGTTATAATATATCAAGAATTAAACATGCCAATTGATTTTTCATTCATTTAGAAGAGAAAGTCTGACTACATAGAGACATTGGACGCGGTTGAAACCATGAGAAGTATGGAGGTCCAACAATGACAACATTTCATTTTATCGGAATTAAAGGTTCGGGTATGAGTGCGTTAGCACAAGTGCTCCATGATATGAACTATCACGTACAAGGTTCGGATGTGGAGAAACAATTCTTCACACAAAAGCCTCTTGAAGAAAAAGGAATTTCTATTTTGCCTTTTAATCGTGAAAATATCCAAAAAGACCAGGAGATTATTGTTTCTGCTGCTTATTCAGATGAGCATGAAGAAGTAGCAAAAGCAAAAGAGCTGGGGCTAGAAGTACAAAAATATCCACAGTTCCTAGGCGATTTTATTCAACGTTTTACAAGCATTGCGATTACTGGTTCTCATGGGAAAACGTCAACAACTGGTTTGTTATCTCATGTGCTCGATTCCGCTTATCCGACCTCTTATCTGATTGGGGACGGAACAGGAAAAGGGGAAGCAGACAGCAAATATTTTGTATTCGAAGCTTGTGAATACCGTCGTCATTTTTTAAATTACAGACCAGATTACTGCATCATGACGAACATTGACTTTGATCATCCTGATTATTTCAAAAATGTGGAAGATGTGTTTTCTGCGTTTCAGGAGATGGCTATGCAGGTAAAGAAAGCGATTGTCGCTTGTGGTGACGATGAGTACCTTCAAGGCATTCATGCGAACGTACCTGTTGTCTATTATGGCTACGGCGAAGACAATGATTTTCAAGCACGTAATGTGAGTGTAACAGCAGAAGGCACGAAATTTGATGTATATGTGCGAAATAATTTTTATGGAACGTTTGTCATTCCTGGATTCGGAAAGCATAATGTTCTTAACGCTTTAGCGGTTATCGCCCTTTGTCATTACGAAAATGTGCCTGTAGAAGTATTAGAAAATCATTTAAAAACGTTCCCAGGTGTGAAGCGTCGCTTTAGCGAGAAAAAGCTTGGAGCGCAAGTGCTGATCGATGATTACGCTCATCACCCAACGGAAATTGCCGCAACCATTGAGGCAACGAAGCAAAAATATCCTAGTAAGCAGGTTGTGGCGATTTTTCAACCCCATACATTTACGAGAACAAAGGCGTTTCTAAATGAATTTGCCGATGCACTCAAGCAAGCTGACAGTGTCTATTTATGTGATATTTTCGGTTCAGCCCGTGAAAATAGTGGGAATTTAACGATTGAGGACTTACAATCACTCATTCCAGGTGCGATTGTTTTACCTGAAGAGGATATTATGTCATTAAAGAGCCATGAAGAAGGTATTTTGCTTTTTATGGGCGCAGGAGATATTCAAAAATTTCAACGTGCTTATGAGCAATCACTCGCCTAATGTCAAAAGGACCTGTCGATGAAGACAGGTCCTTTTCATGATCATTTTAAGTTCTCAGGATTTAATGCTTCAAGCTCTGGAATGACAAAACGACCATCTTTGCGAATAAGAACATCATCAAAATAAATCTCCCCACCACCATACTCTGGACGTTGGATCATAACGATGTCCCAATGAATGGCGGACTGATTTCCGTTCCAGGCGTCCTCATAGGATTGACCTGGGGTGAAATGGAAGCTTCCATCAATTTTTTCATCAAACAAGATATCCTTCATTGGGTGCTGAATATATGGATTTACCCCAATGGCAAATTCGCCAATATAACGTGCTCCTTCATCTGTATCTAATATATGGTTGATGCGCTCATCGTCGTTGGATGTAGCACTCACAATTTTTCCGTTCTCAAATGTAAAAGAAATACGCTCAAACGTAAAACCTTGATATGGAGAAGACGTGTTGTATGTAATCGTCCCATTCACAGAATCTCTCACAGGAGCCGTATACACCTCTCCATCTGGAATGTTCATATGGCCAGCACATTTGATGGCTGGAATATCTTTGATCGAGAAGATGAGGTCTGTTCCAGGTCCTTTAAGCTGGACTTTATCTGTGCGATTCATTAAATCGACAAGGGCATCCATCGCTTTATCCATTTTGCTATAATCCAAATTACAAACATTAAAATAGAAGTCCTCAAAGCCTTCCGTGCTCATGTTTGCAAGCTGAGCCATGGATGAGCTTGGATAACGTAACACCACCCACTTTGTTTTTGGCACACGAATTTCTCGGTGAACTTTTGTGCCAACCGTTTTTCCATGTAGGGCCATTTTTTCTCCAGGAACATCGGATAGCTCTGAAATGTTATCACCTGCGCGTAAACCGATATAGGCATCCATCTCTCTCATCACATTTGCTTCAAACTTAGCGGTTAACTGAAGCTGCTCTTCAGATGCCCCCATTAAAAGTGAGCGATCGACTTGATGGTCTTTCAGTAAGACAAAAGGCTGTCCTCCTACTTTATAGGTTTCTTGAACAAGAGCCGTAACAAGTTCTCGCTGCAGTCCAAAATTTTCAATAAGCACCTTTTCACCTTTTTGAAGGTTTACGGAATAGCGAATAAGGTTTCTAGCTAGTGTCTCAATTCGCGGATCTCTCATAAAAAAATACCTCCTTAAGTTCATCTTTCCTATTGTATATGATTTGCTAAAAACTTAATAGTCAAGGAAGATAAATGCACAAAGCTAGCATCTTTTCTCGAAAAATTATAAAATTAGAATAAGTTTCTGTTTTAAAAATCGAAAAATTGGGTAAGTAAATAGTGTTGAGGAGGTGGAGTAGCGAGAATGGAAATTCTTTTATACGTAAGCGCAGCGATCATTGCAGTGGCCTTTGCTATATTAGTTGGTTTTTTTGTGAAAACATTAAAGTCTACAACACGAACCCTTGACCATGTGGCGAACACAATGGCAGGTTTAGAAAAGCAAATGACGGGAATTACAAAGGAAACAGAAGAACTTTTACATAGGACCAATCGATTAGCTGATGACATTCAGCAAAAATCAGAATCTCTCAATACGGTTTTTCAATCTGTAAAAGAGATTGGAGACTCTGTTCAGCAGGTCAATCGCTCATTACGGCAAGTGTCAGAGCGTGTTGTACTTCAAACAGAACGTCAATCTGAACAAATTGCCCAAGCTGTTCAGTGGGGAAATGTAGCGATTGATCTTTATACAAAATTCAAAGAAAAAACAAAGAGAAACAGACAGTTTAATGACATAAAGGAGGAGAAATAACATGGCAGAAATGAATACGAAGGATTTCTTAATTGGTACATTAATAGGTGGGCTTGTTGGGGCATCGGCTGCGCTTTTACTAGCACCGAAGTCTGGAAAAGAGCTTCGTACAGACCTAAACGAACAAGCGCTGCTTGCTCGTGAAAAGACGAGTCAGTTTACGTCTAATGCTTACGAAAAAGGGAATGAATGGGCTACTTATGCAAAAGAAAAGTCTGCAAATTTAGCAAAAGCAGTGAACGAACAATCTCATCAAGTGATTGATAAAGTAAAAGATGTAACAGCATTGACACAAGAAGAAGCCGAAAATATTAAGGAATCAGCGGAGGATCTTACTGCTGAAGTAAAAGAATCAGGCGAAAAAATTGTCGAAAATGTAAAAAAAGAAGTGGATGAGATTCAAGCGAATTTAGAGGATGAAAAAGTGAAGAATTAATCAATGCTTAAAACAGCCCTCCTAAAGGGGGCTGTTTTTGCTTGGCTTTTCAACAAGCGTCATTTCAATTCGATCCCCATGAATAAGAGGGGCTTGAAAGGAGATATCTTTTCCGTTTTTTCGGAATGTCACCGACTGATAACGTGAAGGGGCAAGATCGACTTCGATGAATTGAAACAATTCTTGAAATAAAAAGGGCTCCGCTTCTTTTTCCTTCAAAATTAATTCTTCTCCTCTTGAAAGGCTTGAGCTTAAGTTAAGCTTTTTCTCATGATTCCATACTTCAACAAGGCTTTTTTCAAGCGTCACAGGTTCTCCGTTAAAGGTAACTGTAATATTGATGCTTTTTTGCATGTTCATCTGCTCAAGCAGTGTAGATACCGTTGGTTTTTGTTTTGCTTCTGTGTCGTAGTTAATCGCATCATACGCTTGAACGGTTGCATTTAGATTGACGGTCTTGCCATTTTTTGTTAGCGAGGGATTCGCTTGATGTAGGTCAATTTGTCTGCCATTAACAAAAACATAAAATGGTTTCAACTCATTATCCATAATACCGACATGAGCGAATAATTCAGCAATGGTGGCAGGGAGCTTTACGTTAATTTCGTCACGCTCGCAAATTGGCTCTTTTAACGTTGCAGGTTGATTGTTTCGGTAAATTTCCCCACGAATCACGTATTCTTTATCATTAATGTAGACCGTATAGGATGGAAGATCCTCTACTAGATCTCCGATCAAAGGCTGAGCTTTTTTTCCATCTTCACCTCGAACCGCTTCAATGTGGTCATTCGCCTCAAGCTTTGCATCTAAGGTTGTTGGTTCACCGTTTTTTAACAATTTTGGTGGTTGACCATACTCGCCAGGAATCGTAATTAACCGTCCTTGAAAGGTAACCATCATCGCCATACCGGGTTTTCCGTAAAGCTTAGCCACTTCTACTCCAGCAGCTAAAAGGCCGTCCCCCACTGTAAGTGTTTTTACATCAAACAAACGCTGTATTTGCCCATTGACCTCAATGCTAATGTACTCAATGGGATTCTCTTTTGCAGTAATCGCAATGCCAATCGGCGTTACAAGCTCTGGTCCTGTCTGGCTAGGCAAGCTAGCTAGTGTTTTGATAGCGTCAATACCGCGAATGGCTACGCGATTTGCAGGAAGCTGGAGAGCATCTGCAATTGAGGCAGTGAGCTCTGGTGTCATGCTCCCTCCTCCTACAAGCATCACTGCTTTCGGTGCCTTACCATTTAGGGCAAGGATTTCTTCAGTAATGGATGAAGCAAGGTGTTTGATGGCAGGCTGTATGGGAGTCAAAATCTCTTCCTTTGCATACATTGTTTCAAAACCGAGAATATCATGAACCACGATTTGCTCAGCACTTCCTAACTGTCTTTTTACACGTTCAGCATCAGGAAAGTCGAGTAAAAAGTGATCACTAATTGCTTCGGTAATTTCATCACCTGCAACAGGTACCATGCCATAGGCCGTTACAGCTCCTTCATCGGTAATAGCAATATCAGATGTGCCTGCGCCAATGTCAACAAGTGCTACATTTAACCGACGCATGGATGGAGGAATGAGTACATTAATGGCAGCAATCGGCTCTAACGTTAAGGCTTCAAGCTCCAGGTTTGCTCGGGAAAGTGCAGCAAGGAGAGATTCAACAACGACCTTGGGAAGGAACGTCGCAATGACCTCAACGGAAACAGATTGTCCTGTTTGGTCAAGTAAGCTACCAATCTCCTCTCCATCCAATCGGTAGGAAAGGACGGAGTAACCGACACAATAATAATGGAGTGTATTTGTCTCATCTTCCTCTTGGGCAAGTTCAAATTGAGCTTTTTGGACGGCACTTAATTCAAGATGTAATAAATCGTCACGTTCAAACATCGGTTTGTTATCGATATTCAAATGGAAGGAAGATCGCTTTGTTTTTAATGAGCGACCAGCAGCTGCAACACATACTCTTTTTAAAGGGCCGTGCTTCTTCTCGAGTGCTTCTTTTACTTGTTGAATAACTGCAGCAACGGCAGGAACGTTATGAATTTGTCCATCTAGCATTGAACGTTGGTCATGTTCGATGATTTCAACATCCACAAGCTCATAAAGACCTTGACTTTTGTTTAATAATAAGCCAACAACAGAGCGCGTCCCAATATCTAAGGCAAAGACAGGTGAAACGGTTTCTACTGACATGAACGAACACCTACTTATAAAAAATGATAGATTATAATTAGTTTATCGGATTCGTCAGTATTCGTCATTAATCCAATGCGTAAACTTGTTGTGGATAGGAAATTAAAAATTTTTAAATCCTAAGTAAATCTCTGTAACAATTGAAAAATCAACAAAAAATACTTTAGTACTTAAAAGCGTCTAATCAATAAAGAAAAAGTTCGTGACATTCGTTTTTCTTTCGTTTATAATTATCCTTAATTGAAAGAAGCAGAAAACAAGGAGTGGAGCATAGTGAGTAATGAACAGTTAGATGTATTGAGAGATAAGCTAGATGATGTGAACTTAAAGCTTCTCGAATTAATTAATGAGCGGGCAGCACTTGTACAAGAAATTGGACAATTAAAAAGCAAGCAAGGTGTGAACCGTTTCGATCCAGTACGTGAACGAAACATGCTAAACCATATTGCTGAACATAATAAAGGGCCGTTTGAAACATCAACGCTCCAACATTTATTCAAAGAAATCTTTAAGGCAAGTTTAGAACTTCAAGAAGAAGATAATAGTAAAGCTTTACTTGTTTCCAGAAAGAAGCATCCTGAGGATACAATCGTTGATCTTAAAGGGGAAAAAGTTGGGGATGGTACACAGCGTCTGATTTTAGGACCTTGTGCAGTAGAGAGCTACGAGCAGGTTGCGACGGTGGCAAAAGCATTAAAAGAGCGTGGCTTAAAGCTTATGCGTGGCGGTGCTTACAAACCGAGAACCTCTCCTTATGATTTCCAAGGGTTAGGTCTTGAAGGCCTTAAAATTTTGAAGCAAGTGGCTCAAGAATATGACATGGCTGTTATTAGTGAAATTGTGAGCCCTGCTGATATTGAAGAAGCTCTTGATTACATTGATGTGATTCAGATCGGTGCTCGTAACATGCAGAACTTTGAACTATTGAAGGCTGCAGGGGCTGTAAATAAACCAGTTCTTCTGAAGCGTGGTTTATCTGCAACCATTTCAGAGTTCATCCATGCGGCTGAGTACATTGTCTCAAAAGGAAACGGGCAAATTATGCTTTGTGAGCGCGGAATTCGCACATACGAAAAAGCGACAAGAAATACGCTTGATATTTCAGCTGTTCCAATCCTTAAGCAAGAGACACATTTACCTGTCTTAGTTGACGTAACTCATTCAACTGGACGTAGAGATTTACTATTACCGACTGCAAAAGCAGCGCTTGCAATTGGCGCAGATGCTGTCATGGCAGAAGTGCATCCTGATCCAGCAGTAGCTCTTTCTGATTCAGCGCAGCAAATGGACATCGACCAGTTCAATCAGTTTGTTGATGAACTATTAGCGTCAGGCTTATATAAAGGGTAATACGCTAGTCAGCGTAAGCATGGCAACCTTTCATTGAATGAAACTTACAAAAAAGCTCTCCTTTAAAGGGGGGCTTTTTCATTCGTCGTATAAAGAGCAAGGATGAAAGGGAAAGAATAAAGAGACACATATATTTCGTAATAAGCAGCGCTAGGTTTAATTGAACAACCATTATGAAGGGTGAGAGAGGGAAAAGTTTGGGAAGTAAGAAAAGCTAAGGGCTCTGCCGAACTTCCGTCTTTGAAGGGAGGAAAGAGGACTTCGAAAAGAATGCACTCTTTAAAAAGAATCTGGCAGAGCCCAAGCTTTGAAACAGAGGTTTATAAGGTCTGAAAAAGAGCGCCCCTCCCCTATCATAAAGAGGGGAGGAAAAACAGCGGTCTGTTTTTCTTGAACAACCATTATGAAGGGTGAGAGAGGGAAAAGTTTGGGAAGTAAGAAAAGCTAAGGGCTCTGCCGAACTTCCGTCTTTGAAGGGAGGAAAGAGGACTTCGAAAAGAATGCACTCTTTAAAAAGAATCTGGCAGAGCCCAAGCTTTGAAACAGAGGTTTATAAGGTCTGAAAAAGAGCGCCCCTCCCCTATCATAAAGAGGGGAGGAAAAACAGCGGTCTGTTTTTCTCGAACAACCATTATGAAGGGTGAGAGAGGGAAAAGTTTGGGAAGTAAGAAAAGCTAAGGGCTCTGCCGAACTTCCGTCTTTGAAGGGAGGAAAGAGGACTTCGAAAAGAATGCACTCTTTAAAGAGAATCTGGCAGAGCCCAAGCTTTGAAACAGAGGTTTATAAGGTCTGAAAAAGAGCGCCCCTCCCCTATCATAAAGAGGGGAGGAAAAACAGCGGTCTGTTTTTCTCGAACAACCATTATGAAGGGTGAGAGAGGGAAAAGTTTGGGAAGTAAGAAAAGCTAAGGGCTCTGCCGAACTTCCGTCTTTGAAGGGAGGAAAGAGGACTTCGAAAAGAATGCACTCTTTAAAGAGAATCTGGCAGAGCCCAAGCTTTGAAACAGAGGTTTATAAGGTCTGAAAAAGAGCGCCCCTCCCCTATCATAAAGAGGGGAGGAAAAACAGCGGTCTGTTTTTCTCGAACAACCATTATGAAGGGTGAGAGAGGGAAAAGTTTGGGAAGTAAGAAAAGCTAAGGGCTCTGCCGAACTTCCGTCTTTGAAGGGAGGAAAGAGGACTTCGAAAAGAATGCACTCTTTAAAGAGAATCTGGCAGAGCCCAAGCTTTTCTAAATAAAAAAGGTGTGACACATTTTTGGCGGTATGGTATAAGTGGGGTAAAGCCATTGCGGACCTTATGATTGTATCGTATGATAACAATACACTAACTTGAATAAAAAGCTTTTAAATAGAGGAGGATCACATTGAATACAACGATTTATGATGTTGCAAGAGAAGCTGGTGTATCGATGGCAACGGTTTCCCGTGTTGTTAATGGGAACCCTAATGTTAAGCCAGCCACAAGGAAAAAAGTTCTTGAAGCGATCGATCGACTTGGATATCGGCCTAATGCGGTAGCCCGTGGCCTTGCAAGCAAACGAACAACAACCGTAGGCGTTATTATCCCTGACATATCAAGCATTTTCTTTGCAGAGCTTGCTCGAGGAATTGAAGACATTGCAACGATGTATAAATATAACATCATCCTTTGTAATTCAGACCAAAACAAGGACAAAGAAATTCATTTAATCAATACATTACTTGAAAAACAAGTAGATGGGATTGTCTTTATGGGTGGTCATATTACGGACGAGCATGTGGAGGAATTTAAGCGTTCTCCAGTACCTGTTGTATTGGCAGCAACCCTTGATGCGAACAAAGAGATTCCATCTGTTAACATTGATTATAAGCAAGCGGTTTATGATGCGGTTACATATTTACTGAAAAGTGGTCATGAACGAATAGGCATGTTGTCAGGTCCGTTAGACGACCCAATTAACGGGTACCAAAAATTTGCGGGCTATCGAGAAGCAGTTGAAGATGCGAAACTAGCCTTTGATGAATCCCTTATTGTCATTGGAGATTATACGTACGATTCTGGTATGGAAGCGATGGATACCTTTGCAAATTTAGAAAAACGGCCAACGGCTATTTTTGCATCCACGGATGAAATGGCTCTAGGTGTCATTCATGGTGCGCAAGATAAAGGCTTTAAGATTCCAGAGGATTTTGATGTTATCGGCTTTGACAATACACGCTTAGCGACGATGGTGCGGCCAACATTAACAACGGTCGTTCAACCAATGTATGATATCGGTGCAGTTTCAATGCGCCTGTTAACAAAATTAATGAACAAGGAAGAAGTATCAGAGCATGTTGTTGAGCTTCCTCACCGGATTGAATTTCGTCAATCAACAAAAGCATAACCTGCTCTTCTCATGACGATATTGAGTGCTAGTGTTACGAGCTAGTAACAATTAAGTAGAATTTCAATTGTGGCCTAGTATAAAAAGTGCAATGAGTTAACAGTAAACCCCCTGCATATTTGTCAGGGGGTGCTTTCATGATTTTTGACGAACAGCGATTAGGAATGAAGGAGGACTAGCTGCATTGAAAATTGGAATCATTGGGGCAATGAATGAAGAAATCGAACGAATTAAAATGGAAATGAGTGTGTCAACTAAAACGGAGAAGGCCTCGTTTGTTTTTTATGAGGGGATAATGCACGACCAGATAATTGTATTAGTTAAATCAGGTGTAGGGAAAGTAAATGCGGCTGTCGCTACACAAATTCTGATTGATACATACGAGGTGACACATTTGATTTTTACCGGTGTAGCTGGTGCCCTAGACCCCTCACTTGAAGTTGGGGATATTGTAATTTCTACAAGTGCGATGCAACATGATCTAGATGCTTCGCCACTTGGCTTTAAACAAGGGGAAGTACCTATGTTTGAACGTTCATCAGACTTTTTGGCCGATGAATCCCTTGTGAATTTGGCAGAACAGGCGGCAAAAAAGCAATCAACGCATCAGGTGTTAAAAGGCAGAATTTTAAGTGGAGACCAGTTTATTGCAAATCATAATAAGGTGCAAGAGCTCTATCAATTATTCGATGGAAAATGTGTAGAGATGGAAGGGGCAGCGGTGGCTCACGTTGCGACGCTTTCCTCGATTCCGTTTGTGATTATTCGTTCCATTTCTGATAAAGCAAACGGAGAAGCAACGATGAGCTTTACTACCTTTACCGATTTGGCAAGTGAGCGGTCCCATGTGATTGTTGACGACATGCTAAAGCATATGAAAAAAGCTTGAGTGCAACTCAAGCTTTTTTACTTCCGATGATAGAATGATTATTTCTCAGGTTATTTTTCCTTTTTTTTATGATTGCGTTTTCATTTCATGACGAATATGATATAAGGCTTTTTCAAGTGTCTTCATATTTTTTTCATTGATTTCAGCTCTTCTCGGAATCGTGGGGAGCGAGTCTTTAGGGTCGTGCCATGTTGAAATAAGTGGTTCTGGTGCGTGTGCTTGCCATTGATGGAGCCAGCTTTCAGGAAGAGCTCCTTCAGCCTTACTAAGTTGGTCGGTCATTTCTAGCCAAATCATCGCCCATGCTCGCGGGACGACTCGCCATATATCGTAACCACCGCCACCTACAGCGATCCAACGTCCGTCACAATATTCATGGGCTAGCTTATGGGCCAATCTAGGAATTTCATGATACGTACGTATGGAAGAACAGAGGTGCGTTAATGGATCATGAAAATGAGCATCAGCCCCGTTTTGCGTTAAAATCACATCAGGCTTAAAAAAATCAATGACTTCTCTGAAGGCTGTCTCATACAAGTGGAGGAATGAGTCATCTTCAGTAAAGGCGTCAATTGGCAGATTAATGGAAAACCCATAGCCTTCCCCCTGTCCCTTTTCGTTTACATTTCCGGTGCCAGGGAATAAATAACGACCGGTTTCGTGAATGCTAATTGTGCAAACATTTGGCTCGTCATAAAAGGCCCATTGCACACCGTCCCCATGATGGGCATCCGTGTCCACATACAGTATTCGAGCGCCGTATTTTTGTCGCATGTATTCGATTGCAATCGAGCTGTCATTGTAAATGCAAAAACCTGATGCTTTGCCGCGAAAGCCATGATGTAAGCCGCCACCCAAATGAACGGCGTGCTGAGCTTTGCCTTCCATGACCTGTTCGACAGCTGTCAGTGTACCACCTACTAGTAATGCAGCAGCCTCATGCATATTTGCAAACATTGGAGTATCATCGGTCCCTAAACCGAAATTTTGAGCAACTGCTTGACTGAGCTCTCCGCGACTGCCTGCTTTCACAGCATCAATAAAGGACGGATCATGAATAAGAGCTAGCTCTTCATCTGTAGCCATGCGTGGCAAAACAATGTCCTCATCTTGAATCGCATTCATTTTTTTTAATAGATCGAACGTTAGATTCAATCGCTGATGGTTAAAGGGGTGATTTTTGTTGAATTGATAAGCAAGCTGTTTTTCGGAGTAGATAAAGGCTGCTTTTTTCATAAAGACATCCCAGGCAATTTAGGTGCGAGCACTTCATAGCCTTCATACTCAATTTTTGAAATAAGTCCCCGTGGATCCATCGTCTGTACACGAAATGCAAGAATTTTATACGCACTGTCTTTGTCAGGATAGACAAGCACGCTCGTAATGTTGGTTCGCTCTTGTTTTAAGATGGCTGCAACATCTGCTAATTTTCCAGATATATTTTCAACTCGAACGTTTATTTGAGAGCTTGGTTGATGGACACCCATCAGTTCCACTAAAGTGTGCAAAATGTCCGTTTCAGTAAGAATGCCAACTAACTTTTCATTTTCAGTGATTGGAATGCAACCAATATGATTTTCATACATAAGCCAGGCCGCCTCGGCGACAAAATCCAAGGGATGAGCCGTTATCACTTCTCGCTGCATAATGGTTGTGACCGGCTTTTGGAAGTCTTCCTTATGCTCTTCAGCACGAAAAATAGATGGACTAGCATCACGTATATCACTTTCTGTCACGATGCCGACAATGTCCTCGTTATGGTTAATGATCGGAAGGTGGCGAATGCGATGCCGTTGTAATGTTTCAATCGCCTCTTGAATCGTGTTGCCTTCAGATAAGGTGATAACATTCCGACTCATAATTTCTTCAATAAGCACCTAAGAAACACTCCTCTCGTCAAAAGCATTGAAAATTAGTACATGAAGCGATTTTGAAAACGAAGCAGGTCGAACTTCTCAATGGAGTCTGGCTTGACTCGTTTTCCAATTCGGACCATCAAGCAGTTGGCTGGGTGAGAACAAATTTCAGGATCATCGGTAGCATACCATTCAAGTCCGCCAGCGTTCATCATCTTTTCCATAACTTTACGATAGGCCCATACATCTAATCCACTTCCTTTGAGATCCCAATGCCAATAATATTCAGTTGTAATAATAATGTAGTCTTCCATCGCATCATCTTTCATCGAAAAGCGAAGAAGGGTTTTACCTACCTGAGCACCACGGTATTCCTTTGCAATTTCTACGCCCCCTAGTTCAATGAGATCTTCCATTTTTCCTTCTGACCAACGTTCCATCGGATCGGGATAAAGGAATGTCACATAACCAACAACAGTATTTCCATCACGGACAACATTGATCCGCCCTTCTGGTAAATCAGCAATACCAACTAACGCTTTTTTCTGTTCTGCTGGGGGTCTAAAAGCAACAAGACCTTCATGAAAATCCAAGGAAGTAAGTTGTTCGCCTGTCAAAGGTCCTTCGATAATAAGCACCTTGCCACGAACTTCCAGTTCCATGGAATAATAGGTTTTCTTATGAATCATGTTTTTGTTGAACCACCTTTATTCAAGCTTCTTCTTTTAGTATACATGAATCCATTTACGTTAATGGCGGTTTTTAGCGAATTGCCACAAAATTAACGAAGTCAGAATTAAGGTTATTTTCTCATACAATTCTTGTCTGTACAATTTTAAATTGAATAAATTTTCAAACTGTACTATAATAGAGGTGGAACACTACATAAAGAGAGGGAGATGAGTAATGAAACTGCAAACGCTTCCATCGAAAGAAGGAAATCATAATCTACAAAACTATGCTGAAGCTGCACGTTCATTTGATTGGGCGTCTGTTGAAAAAGAATTTACATGGTCTACGACTGGCAAGATTAATCTAGCATATGAAGCTATTGACCGGCATGCCGAATCTACTTATAAAGAAAAAATCGCTCTTTATTATAGTGATGCAAAAAGAGACGAAAAGTATACGTTTGAAGAGATGAAAGCTCATTCAAATAAAGCGGGTAATGTTCTTCGAGATGCAGGTGTAGTAAAAGGGGATCGTGTATTTATTTTCATGCCTCGTTCACCAGAGCTTTACTTTGCACTCCTTGGCGCGATTAAAGTGGGTGCAATTGTTGGTCCGCTCTTTGAAGCATTTATGGAGGGGGCTGTCCGTGACCGCTTAGAGGATAGTGAAGCCAAAGTACTCATTACAACACCTGAATTGCTAGAGCGTGTCCCAGTAGATGATCTCCCTCATCTAGAAACCGTTTTTGTTGTTGGGGAGAATGTAAAGGAAGATGGACCTTATAAAGACTTTCTATCACAACTAAAAGCTGCAAATGCAGAATTAGAAATTGAATGGGTTGACCGTGAAGATGGATTGATTCTTCATTATACGTCTGGCTCTACTGGAAAGCCAAAAGGTGTTCTCCATGTTCATAATGCAATGATTCAACATTATCAAACAGGGAAATGGGTGTTAGATTTAAAAGAGGATGATGTATACTGGTGTACAGCGGATCCAGGCTGGGTAACAGGAACGTCCTATGGCATCTTTGCTCCATGGCTTTGTGGGGTAACCAATGTTGTTCGTGGGGGACGTTTTAGTCCTGCTGACTGGTACGAAACATTACAACGATATAAAGTAAGTGTTTGGTATAGTGCTCCAACCGCCTTCCGTATGCTTATGAGTGCTGGAGATGAATTGGTGAAGAAGTATGATCTATCACCAGTTCGTCATATTCTCAGTGTAGGTGAGCCGCTTAATCCTGAAGTAATCCGCTGGGGAGCAAAGGTATTTGACCTTCGCATTCATGATACATGGTGGATGACAGAAACAGGAGCTCAGCTCATTTGTAATTATCCGTCCATGGATATTCGACCAGGATCGATGGGAAAACCAATTCCTGGTGTGAAAGCAGCAATTATCGACGATCAAGGAAATGAGCTTCCGCCAAACAGAATGGGAAATTTGGCGATTAAAAAGGGCTGGCCGTCGATGATGCGTGCCATTTGGAAAAATGAAGAGAAATATAATAGTTATTTTGAAATCGAAGGCTGGTATGTGTCTGGAGATTCAGCATATATGGATGAAGATGGCTACTTCTGGTTCCAAGGACGTATTGATGATGTCATTATGACTTCAGGCGAGCGTGTTGGCCCATTTGAAGTAGAAAGCAAACTCGTCGAGCATCCAGCTGTTGCTGAAGCGGGTGTGATTGGAAAGCCAGACCCAGTACGCGGGGAAATTATTAAAGCATTTGTTGCCTTGCGTGATGGCTATGAAGTAACAGATGAGCTAAAAGAAGATATCCGTAACTTTGTTAAAAAAGGGTTGGCGGCCCATGCAGCCCCTCGTGAAATTGAATTCAGAGAAAAGCTGCCGAAGACACGCAGTGGAAAAATCATGCGGCGTGTATTGAAAGCTTGGGAGTTGGATTTACCTACAGGTGACCTTTCTACAATGGAAGATTAATCATCATGTCCCCTTGTTTTACAATAAGCAAGGGGATTTTTTTTGACCCACTGAATGATTACAAGGTGAAAGCAACGAAGGAAAAGGAAAAAGAAAGACGCCTTGTTCATTGTCAAGGCGTCTTTCTTTTGAACGTAAGACAGAATAATAATTTCAAAGCTGTCTAGCTACAGGAGCCTGTGACCTCGCACCACTAAAAGATAGCCTTGTATTTCACTTATCTGCCTGTTTGGGGTTCATCATTCGATTCATCGTCCTCTGGTACTGGTACTGGCGTTGGAGTCGGTGTTGATGGAGTACCACCATTGTTGCTGCCATTGCCACCATTCGATGGAGGTGTATTGTTTCCATTGCCATTCTCTGGACTTTGATTGGCATCCCCGTTCGACTCTTGGCCATTTGCCGGAGTTTGTTCTGGGCTCGCTTGATTATTAGGGCTTGCTCCAGTTCTAGAAACAGTGGATGAGCGACCTGATTCACGGCCTGCTGTATCAACAGCTGTTACATAATAAGAGTAGTTTCCTCCCCCTACAGTATATGATGTCGTTTCATTTCCTTTGACACTACTAACCCGACTGTATTGGTTGCTATCCCCTGAAGCTCGGTAAATTCGGTAGCCCACAATATCGCTTCCAGGGTGTTTTGCCCATGATAAGGTTTGTCCATTTAGGCTAATATTACTGACAGCACTTGGTGTCATGCCGTTATCGGGAGCTGTTCGATTTGGAACGAGGTTGTTAAAACCATCTGGTAAATATTCAGATAGGCTGTTAATTCCCCAATAATCCTCTGAAATGGTCACGCCAAAGTCTGTGAACTCTTCTGGCGTTGATGCCAACGCTAGGTAGTTCATGCCATCAATGGTTACATATCTAGCTCCTTCTAAACTGGAATCCGTCGAACCAGGTACGAATTTCGCATTAAATAAATCCGATGTTACTAGTCCTGCTTGCTCGCATATCGCTGAAGGCAACATCCCAGTTAAACTACAGATGGAGCGTCGAACAATTCCTTCAGGCATTGCGAAGGGTTGGCTTGGGGCCATTAGTTCAGGGTCTTGATCATAAGCGGAGTTGGCAATATTTGCCCAAATCTGCTGTGTTCTTGGACCATAACGCAGTCCATTTACCGTTCGTTGTATTTCCTGTGGTTGGTTGTATCCAATCCATACACCAAGTGTAACGTTAGGGTTGGTTCCTACAAACCAAGAATCACGCACATCACTTGATGTTCCTGTTTTACCCGCCCAATCCGCTGAAAACTTTAAGCGGCCAGGCAGTGAACTAGCCGTCCCGACTCCTCGAAGAACATCCCGCATCATATCGATCATGAGATATGAGGTTTGCGGTGTAAATACGTCAACAGCTTCGGACTGATGCTCATAAACAAGCTCGCCATCAGCTGTCTCAATTCGTTCAATTAAATACGATTGAATGAATTTTCCTCCGTTCGCAAACGTTGCATAAGCATTCGTGTTTTGCTCGACTGTCACATTATAATCCGTCGAGCCTAATGGAGCTGCAGGATACGGTTCACCCTCATTTATACGGAACCCGAATTTTTTCATCGTTTCTCTCGCTTGCTCATGAGGAACTTGTAAAAAGGCGCGCACGGCTGGTACATTGCGTGAACGTGCCAATGATTCACGTGCTGATAACAAGCCTAAGTATTGTCGATCGAAATTATTAATTTGTTGAGACGTACCAGGATAAGTGGCAGGGGTATCAGGAATAACAATTCCAGGCTGCACCGCTCCCACTTCCATGGCTGGCGCGTATGCAAGTAAAGGCTTCATTGTCGAGCCATTTTGTCGATAAGCTTGTGTGGCATAGTTGTAATGGTTTTCATCACTGCCTTCGTTCCTGCCACCGACAAAGCCTTTAATCGCACCCGTGCGATTTTCAATTAACACAGCGCCTACCTCTTCTTGCTGGTCACCACGATTTGGTCCAAAAAGATTTGGGTTATTTACTGACTCTTGCATCGCAACATAGATGTCTTTATCGATGGTTGTATGAATACGGTAACCACTTTGAACAAGCTCTGCCGAAGCTTCACGCTGTAGTTGGTTTAGCGTTTCAGTTCGCTCTTCACCTTCTAGCTCACTAAGATTAATCCCTTTTTCTTCAAGCTTTTTTTGTACAAGAATGTCTTCTGCTCTTCGCATCACTTCATAAGTTAAGTAAGGAAACTCATCGATGGGTGAAGCCGAAGCTTTTGTTAAGTGCTCACGAAGATCGTAAGTAAGTGCTTCTTCGTATTCAGCTTCTGTGATATACCCTCCCTCATGCATACGGCGCAAGACGGTTTTCATTCGATCAAGCCCTGGCTCAAGGTTCTCTTTTACTTCTCCTTGCCCAGTGAAAGGTGTATAACCGAAGGGGCTTTGGGGAAGGCCAGCAATATAAGCAGCTTGAGGGATTGTTAAGTCTTTGGCATCGACACCAAAAATCCCCTGTGCAGCAGCTTGAACACCAGCAATTTGACGACCTGATGCATTCCGCCCAAACGGTACAACATTTAAGTAGGCCTCTAAAATTTCTTCTTTCTCTAGATAGGTTTCAAGACGCATAGCAAGAAGAATTTCGGTTGCTTTTCGGTCAAATGAAACATCGCTTGTTAAAATTTGATTTTTAACGAGCTGCTGTGTGAGCGTACTTCCCCCAGTTTGGACGGAAGAGTTTGCAAACTCTTGAAAGGTTGCGCGCAAAATTGCTTTAGGTACAATTCCATCATGTTCATAAAAATATTCATCTTCCGTTGCTATGATTGCATTTAATAAATGTTCAGAGACATGGGAAAGAGCAACTTGATGACGTTCGATTTCTGTTGGGAGCTCACCGATTAAGACATTATTTGCAAAATAGGCTTGGCTCGTTTCTTCATAATTGTAAATGGATTCCTTCATTTCATCGGCATTACGAAGGGGTTCGTCTTGGACGAGTGAGGCAAAGTAGCCAGCACCAGCTCCACCAATAAAAACAATCGACATAAGGCCGAGTATAATAAAGACAAGGAAGAGATTCCAAAAAACTTGGTATGTGATACCGATCTGGTGAAAAATTTTCTTTTCTTGAAGGGTTTCAGAAATCGACTGAAGTGTAGTAATGAATTTTTTCATGACTTCAACCTCCTAAATATAACGGTAATTATAGCATATTGTGTCCTTATTTAATATGGTTTGGAAGGATTTCATATATTTTGAAGTTGACAGATGAAATGCATTATGATAAAAAACAAAGGTATATAAAAAAGCGTTGAATAGTCGAAGTAGCATACGTTTCCCTGTTTCAGAGAGCTGGTGGTTGCTGAGAACCAGCACAAAAACGTCATGTGAATTACAGCTTGGAGCTTTCCTTGTGAACGTGAATTGCAAGGAACGGTCATTCCGTTATCGTGTCAGAGTGGGAGATCTGATCTCCAACAAGGGTGGTACCGCGACTAACCTCGTCCCTTTTTAGGGAGGGGTTTTTTTGTTTTTTTACGTTATGAAAGTAGAAGATGACTCAAGGAGGACTTGAAATGGAAGAAAAATTGTCATTATCTCCAGAACAAAAAGAAGAAGTGGAACGTCAGTTAGCTATTCTTAAACGAGGAGTTGTTGAAATCGTTCCAGAAAATGAGCTCCGTACAAAGATCGAGCAATCGGTCGTAACAGGTAGACCTTTAAAAGTGAAATTAGGGATGGACCCATCTGCACCAGATGTTCATATTGGCCACACGGTTGTTCTTCACAAGCTTCGTCAATTTCAGGAATTGGGCCATGAAATTCAAATGCTTATTGGTGATTTTACGGGACGAATTGGGGACCCAACAGGAAAATCAGAAACGAGAAAACAATTAACCAATGAACAAGTGAAAGCCAATGCACAAACCTACGTCGAGCAATATGGAAAAATTCTCGATATGGACAAAGCAACCATCTACTATAATTCAGAGTGGCTAAGTCCTTTAAATTTCGAGGAGGTCATTAAGCTTTCAAGTCAAATGACGGTTGCACGTATGCTTGAACGAGATGATTTTGAAAAAAGATACAAATCAGGGCAAGCGATTTCCATTCATGAATTTTTCTACCCATTGATGCAGGGGTATGATTCAGTTGCGTTAGAGTCTGATATTGAAGTAGGCGGGACCGATCAAAAATTTAATCTTTTAATGGGACGTACCCTCCAAGACGCTTACGGTAAAGAAAAGCAGGTAGCGATGATGCTTCCGTTAATCGAGGGATTGGACGGCGAGCGTAAAATGTCTAAGTCCTTAAATAACTATATTGGGATTGATGAAGCGCCAAATGAAATGTTTGGTAAAGCAATGTCGATTCCAGATGAATTAATGATTAAATACTACGAGCTAGCGACCGATCTATCGATGGAAGAAATTAAGGAATTAGAGCAAGGCTTAGCAAATGGAAGTGTCCATCCTCGTGATGCGAAAATGAACCTTGGTGCAACACTTGTCCGGATGTATCACGGCAAGGAAGCAGCAGAACAAGCAAAAGAATATTTTACAACGGTTTTTCAAAACCGCAGTTTACCAACAGATTTACCAGAAGTGGAATGGGGCGGGGCAGAAACCGTTTGGATTGTTGATCTTCTTGTTGAGCTTAAGCTGCAAGCCTCTAAGGGAGAAGCTAGACGAATGATTCAAAACGGCGGTGTCAAATTGAACGGAGAGAAGGTTGAGGATGTTCAACTTCAAGTCCAAATAGAAGATGGGCTTATCGTTCAGGTAGGAAAACGAAAATTTGCGAAAATCCGTAAAAACTAAAAGGAGGGACAGGTGAACACCTGTCTCTTTTTGTTTGAGGATAGGAAAGCAGAACATTTCTTTCTAAGCTGTCTAGTGCAAGCGGCTCAAGATTGCTTCAGCTTGTAAATGGTCGTCTAAGCTAGGTACTTGTGCGTTTATGGAAATAAAAAATAAATTCGAATTTTTCAGTAGACCAAAAAGACCAAAACAACCAATATGGTCAGAATACCTTCCAATACTGAAAGCGCTTTATAATAAGGAATAGTTTTTATTTTCACTTTTTAAGAAGGAGTTGATAGAATGATTCAAACAGTCTTTGCGAATGTCTCAAAGCATTTGTGGCACTCGCATGAACAAGTTAAACGGCTCTTATTATTTGCTATTCCTACGAAAAAGAATGCCGAGGCGTTAAGGAAGGAAAGCAATTCAAATGAGAGTGCGTCAAATTCGCCAAATGATCCAGGCCAAGAGGGGAACGAGCCATCACCATATAAAACCCATCAAAAAATCGGTCTGTTATTAGGTCCTATTTTATTCACGTTAACACTTTTATTTTTCAGTCCAGAAGGCTTAAGTTCTCAAGGACTAGCCGTGCTAGCAATTACACTATGGGTTGCGACGTGGTGGATAACAGAAGCGATTCCCATTCCGGCAACTTCATTAATGCCGATTATTTTATTGCCAATTACAGGAGCGTTAGAAACTGGAACTGTTACAGCTTCCTATGGTGATCCAATTATTTTTCTGTTTTTAGGTGGTTTTTTGATTGCCTTAGCTATGGAAAAATGGATGCTTCATAAACGAATTGCTTTAACAATTATCCAGATGATTGGTACAAGTACAAAGCAAATTGTCTTAGGCTTTATGATTGCAACAGCGTTTTTATCTCTGTGGATTTCAAACACAGCAGCTGTAATGATGATGATTCCAATTGGGACAGCAATTACGTATCAAGCTGCACAAGCATTGAAAAGAGCAGGTAACAACTCTATAGAAGACGAAGAGCGTTTTAATAAAGGAATGATTCTCGGGATTGGTTATGCTGGGACGATTGGTGGGCTAGGTACGTTAATTGGAACGCCGCCTAATATTATCCTTGCCGGTACAGTTGAACGTTTGTTTGGCTATCAAATTTCTTTTGCTGAATGGATGTTTTTTGCACTTCCACTTGTTGTCCTGATGATTGTCTTAGCTTGGGTTTATTTAGTTACGATTGCTTATCCAACTAATATTAAGCAATTACCTGGTGGAAAAGAATTAATTCTTAAAGAAAAGAAAGCACTAGGACCTGCATCATTTGAAGAAAAAATGGTATTTAGTGTCTTCGTTTTTGCAGCGTTTATGTGGATAACTCGAACGTTCTTTTGGCAAGAAGGCGGGCTTATTATCGCCATTCCAAACATTAATGATACAATGATTGCCATTTTTGCTGGCTTGCTATTGTTCTTAATCCCTTCAAGAAGCAAGCGGGGGACTTTCCTGCTTGATTGGACGGTATCTAAAGAGATTCCATGGGGAATTTTCCTTCTTTTTGGTGGTGGTTTGGCCATTGCTTCAGGGTTCCAGGAATCAGGCTTAGCTGATTGGATTGGAAATCAGCTCACCATTTTAGATGGAGTGAGCATGCTACTTATGATTACCGTCACGACGTTATTAATCATGTTTTTAACGGAAATCACGTCAAATACAGCGACTGCAACGATGATTTTACCGATTGTTGCTGCACTTGCACTAGCTGTTAATGTTCATCCATTAGCATTAATGGTACCTGCAGCTATGGCCGCAAACTGTGCGTTTATGCTTCCAGTAGGAACCCCTCCTAATGCCATTGTTTTCTCAACAGGAAAGGTTACGATTGGAAATATGGTGCGTGCTGGCTTCTGGGTAAATGTTGTAGCAACGATTATCATCATTTTTGCAGTTTACTTGTATTTACCGCTCGTTATGGGGATCGATTTATCAACATTCCCAACTGAGTGGCGTTCATAATTTTTCTTAAAAATGATTCAGAGATTCTTCCTATCTCTGAATCATTTTTTTGTCCACTTTGGAATATGATAGTTGAGAATAAAAACATTCATTTGAGGTTCCTTTTTCACCGATAGCAGTATGTGCAACTTGCTTTCTCGATTGGATGAAAACGAGTTCGTCAAGTAAAGCTGAGCAACCTTTCAATGAAGGGGTGTGAGCGGAAGGGCTTCGCTGTTTTCTCATCTGGAACGGAAGCTCCGTCGCCTTTTCACACAAAAAAAGAGCCAGCATTGGCTGACTCTTTTGGCAATGAATGATTAACGAGAGTAGAATTCGACGATAAGCGCTTCAGTGATTTCTGCTGGAAGCTCAGAACGCTCTGGTAAGCGAGTATAAGTCCCTTCAAGCTTATCAGCATCAAATGTAACATATGCAGGTACGAAGCTATTTACTTCTAATGCTTCTTTAATTACTGCAAGGTTACGGGATTTTTCACGTACACCGATTACTTGACCTGGTTTTACACGGAAAGATGGAATATCTACACGCTTACCATCTACTGTAATGTGGCCATGGTTAACAAGCTGACGAGCAGCACGGCGAGTACGTGCTAAGCCTAGACGGTACACTAAGTTGTCCAGACGTGATTCGAGAAGAATCATGAAGTTTTCACCGTGGATACCAGACATTTTTCCTGCATCATCAAATAGGCGACGGAATTGACGCTCGTTCATTCCGTACATATGACGAAGCTTTTGTTTTTCTTGAAGCTGTAAACCATACTCTGAAAGCTTCTTGCGTTGGTTTGGACCATGCTCACCTGGAGCATAAGGGCGCTTTGCTAATTCTTTTCCTGTACCGCTTAGAGAAATTCCTAAACGACGAGATAATTTCCAAGATGGACCTGTGTAACGAGCCATAAAAACGACTCCTCCTTTGTTATTTTGAAAGTTGCAAAATAACAACAGTTTGGTAATCCCATGACATGCTCATTTTGCTGTTCTGCATCCTCGCTTCGACAGCTAGAAGTTACTCGATGCACCTTAAACGATTTATTCAGCCGCCGTTTAAGGAACAAAATGAAGGGGTGCACATTTCATGTTTACCTTGGCTGTCTTATTTCACATGTTCTCTATTTTAACCTGTTCAAAAGAGTGAGTCAAGATTCGCACATAAAAAACAATGAAAAGATCGACATCATCGTATAGTAAATTGTATTGGAATGAAGTATACTTTAATGGAAAATAATCCAGGGAATAATGTGGAAATGTAATAATTTTGTCTCTTTTTTTTTGAAATAAATTGAAATTAACTAAAAGTATTCTCCTAAAAAAATTGAAAGCAATTAAAGGATTTACTTCCTAGAGAGAGAACTATAGAGAGAACAATTAAGGAAAAAGGACGGCAGTGTGGTGATAATAAGATGGAGTTTTTTGAGCGAAAAAATGAAACCAACGATATTTTTACGAGCATAGTAAACAAAATCAAGGGAGATTCTCAACATTCGGGAAGTCTTTTTAAACATGCCGTTCTTTTTGTTACTTCAAAAAACGGCCCACTTTTTCACATGAACACCTTTGGCGAAACCAATGAGAGAATAGAGAATGCTGCATTTCATGCTCGAAAGCACCCTTCCTCATTCACCACCCCAAAAGTATATAAAGAGTGGATCATTTGTTGCCAAGAAGTTTGGCTTGACCTTTCCAGTAAAGGGCCGACTGGGTATCTGGGACTTGTTATTCCAGAGGAGAGTATGACCGTTAAGGATGCAGTAGCGTTCGTAAGAAATTGTGCGATGGAGTTTAACAGGAAAAAGGAGCCTTTCCAATTAATTTTAACGGTGGACAATGTAATTGAGAAAGCCAATTTTAATCTTAGTTTTCACCAACTTGTCCATGCGCTAATTCACTGTATTACGGAATGTCAAAAGGATCTGACGGTTGTATTTTTTGAGCAATCAGACGATTATTATGTGCCGATTGCTTCATCTGTTCAACAGATCGTTAATGAATCCTCATCCTTCTCTATCCATCATGAACAATTACACCCATCCGTATCGGAGGCTTCTTATACAATCGACAATAACCTGTTTCATGAATATGGCTCATGGCAGCATTTGATTAAATTATCAGGGGACTACGGTTTAATTGGAATGTTCTCTATGAAAGAACCTTCATTATTTCTCGAACCAATGACAACCTTCCTTAAGATGCTAGAACCGCTGCTTGTCCAAGGGTACGAAAAAGAACAAACCGTGATGAACAGCAAGCGAAGTGACTTACTCTTACACGTAACGAAAAAGTTTCATTCTTCAATGGATATTGGAGAAGTGTTAGGGGAAGTCTTATTTGCGATTAATGAAATGTTTCCAGCATTCGAAGTTCATCTCTACTTGTCCAGAGAATGGGCAGTAGACGAGGCCCTTCCAATTAAGCCATTAAGATATGGAAGTAACGGAGGAAATCCAACGGCTGAACACGCTTATTTAACGGGGCAAACCCAAATTAATAATCATCAAACGAATCAAAGAGCAGCCCTGTATGTCCCTTTAAGAGGAAAGCAAGGGGTATATGGAATAATGCAGGTAGAGACAAAGTCAGCCATTGTTTTTCCTAAACGTGAAATTGAGTTTATTGAGATGCTTGCTGATACAGGAGGTAGTGCGTTAGAAAATGCGGAGCTTTATCAGCAGTCCCGAAAATTAATCCACGATCTTCAACTAATTAATGAGACTTCTCAACAATTAAATTCAAATTTAAGGTTAGCTGATACAGTTACATTTATGTCTAAGCAAATGAAGCAGGCATTTGGTGCAGAGGAAGTAGGCTTTCTCTTGTTTCAAAATGGTGAGTTAACAGTGTTGGAAGGGAGTACACCTTTATTCCAGAAAGAAGTAACGAAACAAAAGCTATCAATGTTTGTGAATGAGATACAAAAGAATAAAGATGCCGTCTACATTGGCGATTCTGAACAACATGAAGAGATTCGTTTTGGGCCATATCGCTCTATCTTAGCATTGCCGATGGTTCAAAGTGAGGAGTTAAAAGGCCTTGTGCTTGTGGTTCATCATGAACCTTACCATTTTACTTTCGAAGATTTTAAATTAATTCAATCACTGATTCATCATTCAACACTTGCTTTTATGAATTCTATGCTCCATGAAGAGCTTGAAAAGATGGTGATCACCGATTATTTAACTCGATTGTATTCGCGAAATTATTTAGATGAAAAAATCCAAGAATCAATCGCAAAAGACCCTCAGGGAGCGTTCATTCTTTTGGATATTGATAATTTTAAAGAAATTAATGATTCATTTGGACACAAGGTAGGGGACGATATCATTATTCAAGTTGCAACGATCATTCAGCAAAGCATACGAGATGAAGACATTGCGGCAAGATGGGGAGGAGAAGAGCTAGCGGTATATCTACCAAAAGTTGAGGAGGTCATTGGCTATAAGATTGCCCAACGTATTGTGAAGGCAGTGGCTATGAAAACAAACCCAAATGTTACCGTATCCTGTGGGCTGTCCGTTTGGCATCAAAGGGATGAAGAAATTAGCTCCCAGCGTCTTTTTGAGCAGGCGGACAAAAGGCTCTATTTTGCAAAAGAATCTGGGAAAAATCGAGTCGTTGCCGAAAGCTATACTCCTTATGAATCGTAAATGAACTGGAGAGGCTGGCACATCAGTGAAAGTGTCAGCCTTATTCTACATGAATCAGCCTAGATAATTGATTAAGGTTTTAACAAACTGCTCAAGACCATCCTGTTCCTCCTCGCTAAAACGGTCCTTGAGAGGGCTGTCGATATCTAAGACCCCGATCAGATGACCATCTTTTATTAAAGGGATAACGATCTCAGAGCGTGACGCTGCGTCACATGCAATATGGCCGGGAAATGCATGTACGTCAGCAATTCGAAGTGTTTCTCTTTTTAACGCTGACGTTCCACAAACACCTTTCCCTAAAGGAATGCGAACACATGCGGGTAAGCCCTGAAATGGTCCTAGCACAAGCTGCTCACCTTTAATAAGATAAAAGCCAACCCAATTGACATCGGATAAAAATTGGTTTAATAAAGCGGCTGCGTTTGCGAGAGTGGCAATTTGGTCATCTTCTCCGTCGAGAAGTGCAGTGAGCTGTTTATTTAATCGTTGATACTGCTCTGCTAGTGTTCCTTGATAAGATTCGACATGAAACATAATGATTCCTCTTTTCTTTAGATGGTTTAATGAGAATGAACAAAGATTTTGTAGAAAGCTTTTTCCGTATTGTCGACCGATTTGTACAGGAAGTCCCTCCCTCATCAAGAAAAGATTCTAGTAATGAGAAGAGGAGGGTTAACAAATGAGTAATGAAACGACAAAGGAAAAAGTCCTTCAAGCAGCGATTGCCCTTTTCAATGTCCAAGGTTATCATGGGACGTCTGTCCGTCATATTGCAGAAAAAGCAAAAGTAAATGTCGCCTTAGTTTCTTACTATTTTGGTGGAAAACAAGGGCTGCTCGAACAACTTGTCGTTCAATTTTTAGAAGGCTATTTACTCGTGATGGAGCGATGCCTAAATCAACCATATGAACGGACGACAAGGGATACCTTACTTGCTATGATGGAAGAACTTTTAAAATATGAGCAATCCAATCATCATTTGGCTCGGTTCGTATGGAGGGAGATGACACTAGACTCGATTTTGGTTCGAGAAGTGATGTCAACCTACTTACGAAAAGAAAAGCATTATTATGAAGTGATGCTTCAAAAAGGCAAGAAAGAGCGAGAATTTAGTAAACAACCCGTTGATTTTGTCATTATGCAGCTTCGAGGAATGATTACGATGCCTTTTTTGCATCCACATTATTTACGAGAGCTATACCAATTATCGCTAACAGACCATGCCTTTATTAAGCGCTACATGAACTATGTTCGACGTTGGGTAGATTCATGTCTTTGCCAAATGCCTCACCCTAAATCAGTGGTGCTAAACAGGTGAGGAAAGGGATACGTTTTGTGAAAGTTGATCAAAGCCTGTCATTAAACCTTTTGCTGTATGTGCATCTGAGCCATAGATTAAAGGAATTCCTCGTTTGGCGGCTTCTTCGGCAACAGCTTTAGGTGGATATGTCTCATTGCAATATGGTTTTGCCAACCCTGCACCATTATAGTCGAGAGAAAGACCTTGTTCTTTCACATAAGATAAAATTTTAAAGTCCCTCAATTTCTGGCGTTCGCTTAAGGATGCTGGAAATTTTTTTTGGAATTTATTAACTAACGTCATATGACCAATACGCTTTGGCTTGTATGGCCCTAAATCAGAAAGGATTGATTTTGTTAACGTTTCATAATAATTTTCATAAACCTTATCCGTTGAGCCGTACAGCTGGCTAAGTTCAGCAAAGGACTCAGGACTATAGTCAAGGCAAACATATTTGTTTTGATGGCGAAGAAAATGAACAGAAAGGATGCTATCATCAAGCTCGGGACCGATTTCGTTTAGAAAAGCTTTTGTTTCATTTTCATATCCTTCAATGTAGTCAATCTCGAGACCCATTGAGATCGTTAATCTGCCTTCATACTGGCGTTTAACCTCCTTGACAGCAAGAAAATAATCGTGAAGCCTTTCCCAAGACATTCCACTATCCTTCTCGGGAGTGGGATCAATAAAAGATTTGGGCAAAGGAGCATGCTCAGCAAATGTAAGACCTTTCATCCCAAGTTCAAGAGCATAATCACAATACGCTTGCAGGGTGTCCTTGCTGCCATGTGGACAAAAAGGCGTATGAACGTGTCCATCATAGGTTATCAAATTTTGTCACATCCTTTATCGATTACGCTAAAGAGTGTATTATAAAAAGAGAAAAAAATAATACAAATACACGGTTTCATGGTATCATATTACATAACATTGATGAATGAAAAATGAAAAGAAATTTGTTGAAATAAGAAGGGATTTTAACAATTTAAGCGAAGCAAGAAGGCATCTTGCTTTTAGCGATGATATGAAACGAAATCATTCGTAATATTACTGTGAATTTATTATACGTGTTGCCCATAAAATACATAGGATTACGCAATCGGCTTAAATGAGCGTGATTTTTAGATAAAATGGGGCCTTCACATTAGGAAAAGGAAGGGAGACCTCACATGTCCTATCTTCTCTATACAGCAATTATAATTGGAATTATTTTCTTTGTATATGGTGCATTAACTCGGAAGAAGATCTATAAGGAAGTGGACAAGCTAGAAGATTGGAAAAATGATATCTTAAATCGACCGATTCCCGATGAAATTGGTAAAGTTAAAGGCCTCAATATGTCTGGAGAAACAGAAGAAAAGTTTGAGACATGGCGTACCGAGTGGGATGATATCGTTGGAACGATTTTACCGAATATTGAAGAACAGCTGTTTGATATTGAAGAGCTGGCGAATAAGTATCGCTTCCAAAAAGCAAAACAGGTGCTTGTAACTGTTGAGCAGCGATTAAATACCATTGAGGAACAGCTTTCACTTATGGTAAAAGAAGTGGAGCATTTTGTTCAGAGCGAGGAGAATAACCGCTCAGGTATTAGAGAAGCACAGGCTGAGTTCCAGGAGCTTCGAAAACATGTATTAACAAAGCGTGGTTCGCTTGCGGGTACAGCAATAGCATTTGATGAAAAACTTGACCGAGTTGCTTCTCACTTGGCTTCTTTTGATGAACTGACACAATCTGGTAATTACTTACAAGCGTCTGACATCTTAAATGAAGCAATTGAACAATTAAGTGAAGTGCGTGATCTGCTTGATCGTGTTCCAAAGCTGTTTATTGAACTTCAGACGAATTTACCAGCAGATTTCTCAGAATTACAAGCCGGGATGAAAGAAATGGAGGATGCTGGTTTTTATCTAACGTCTTTTGCATTTGATGTAAAGTTGGAGGCTTTGGAAGAGCAACGACAAGGTTTAGTAAATAGGCTTCTTGTCTTGGATTGTGAGGGACTTGAGGAAACAATCAAAGAAATAACGGAAAACGTCGAGCAAATGTATGGAACGCTCGAAAATGAAGTCAAAGCAAAGCAAACGCTAATCGAAGCAATTCCTACACTTGAGCAGAATCTAGAACAGACAAAAGAACGACTGAAAGATTTGAAAATGGAAACCGAATCTGTACAATTAAGTTATCGGCTTGCGGAGGAAGAGCTTGCGTCTCAACAAAAAATCGGAAAGCAGTTAAATGAACTTTCAAAGCAATTGCAGGTCATCCATGATTCAGTCGAGCACCAAAAGCAAACGTATAGCTCTCTTCATATGATGCTTAATGAATGGGAAGAGGGACTACAGAAGATTCAAGAGCAAATTATCAAGGCACAAGAATCGTTGACGTCATTACGCCATGATGAGTTGAAGGCGAAAGAGGCATTAAAAGATTTAAAACAAACATTATTAAATGGGAAACGAGAGCTACAAAAAAGCAATATACCAGGTGTGCCACAAAAGCTTCTCTTTAAGCTTGAAGAAGGAGAGGAAAAGCTTTTAGCAGCTGCGAATAAATTAGAAGAAATTCCTTTGGAAATGGGACAAGTGACTGCGTTAGTAAATGAGGCTCATAAAGCAGTCGAGGAGAATCAGGCATTGATTGAAAGCACGATTGAAAAAGCAAAGCTTTCAGAGCAATTGATTCAATATGGCAATCGCTATCGGAGCAAGTCGGAAAAGGTGCATCAGCTTTTAGCAGCTGCGGAGCAAATGTTCCGTTCATATGAGTATGATGAGGCAATTGAGCTTGCGATTCAAGCCATTGAACCATATGAAACGGATGTAGTTGAAAAACTTCAAAGCCATGCGGGCTAGTCGACAAGAAAGGAGCACGATGCTGTTCCTTTTTTTGTACGTTCAAGTATAAATTTTTTAACTTAGGAATTTATTGACGTAGTTAAAAATTTGAAGGCCTAAGTATAACTGCAACGAAGGCTTTCGCTATAAAGGACTTGGCGAAAAAGCCAAGTTTTGTTTATGTGCGTTAAACATCGACTTAAAAAGGAATAGCTAATGGTAAGGTGCATGATGATGATGACCAATACTTGTTACTGTTCCCTTCGATGACAAATGTATTGACCACAATAATCTACGTACATTTCTTTGCTGCAAAACTTGTGCTAAGATTGTGGGATGCAGAAGTTGAACTGAACTGTGAAAGAAAGGGCAAGATAAGATGATTTATTTAGATAATAGTGCGACGACTCAGCCGTATAGGGAAGTCATTGAAGCATACCAAAAGGCAGCATTCACTTATTTCGGAAATCCTTCTTCCTTACATGGGCTTGGCCTTGAGGCAGAAAAAATATTAACGTTAACTCGAGAACAAATTGCAAGGCTCGTTTTTGCCAAACCTAATGAAATTATTTACACCTCTGGAGGTACAGAAGGAAACAATTTAGCGATAAAAGGAACCGCTTTCCAGCTAAGAGGGCGTGGCAACCACCTTGTAACATCGGCAGTGGAGCATCCATCTAGCTTGGAAGCTTTTACGGAGCTTGAAAACCTTGGATTTCATGTCACGTATGTAAAGCCAAATGAACGAGGCTTGATTACCGCTGATATGATTGAAGCGGCGTTAACGGAGCAAACGACCCTTGTTTCCATTCTTCATGTAAATAATGAAACGGGCACTGTTCAGCCAATTGAAGAAATTGGAAAACGTTTGCGTCATTATAAAAAAATTCGCTTCCATATTGACCATGTGCAGGGGGCGACGAAAGTCCCGATATCGTTTCAAGATGGCTACTATGACCTTGCTACCTTTTCCGCACATAAATTTCATGGCTTAAAAGGAATGGGGTTTCTTTATAAAAAAGAAGGTGTTCTTATCACACCTCTCTTCCATGGAGGCGGGCAAGAGCAAAACGTGCGTGGAGGAACGGAGCACGTAGCTGGTGCTGTTTCAATGGCAAAAGCACTTCGCTTGTCAATTGAGCAATTTGAGCATAAGAAAACCCAGCTAATGAATCTTCGCAATAAGTTGATGGATGAACTTGAGACGATAAAAGGTGTGATCCTCAACACGGATCGTGATCATAGTGCGCCCCATATCGTCAATTTTTCTGTTCCAGGGATGAAACCAGAGGTTCTAATCCAAGCCCTTTCAGCAAAGGAAATTTACGTTTCAACGAAGTCGGCTTGTTCGTCGAAAAAAACAGAGCCTAGTCATGTATTGCTCGGAATGGGAATGGAAAAAGCTCGTGCAGAAAGTGCAATTCGTGTCAGTCTTTCCTTTCAAAATACAAAAGAAGAAGTGGAGATGCTCGTGAAAGAACTACACAAGCAAATACCTAAGCTATTGGAGGTCTTGAGATAAAAAATGCTAGTATATGATCATATTTTGGTCCGCTATGGAGAACTTGCCTTAAAAGGAAAAAACCGAACTTCCTTTGAAAAACGACTTGTACAAAATATCAAGGGAACGTTAAAAGAATTTACTCTGCTCCGCTTGCGTCGCACATTTGGTCGAATTGTGATTGAATTAAACGGTCAAGACCATATACCTGTGGTCGACAAGCTGAAGCATATTTTCGGCATTCATTCATTTAGCCTTGCTGTAAGGGTGGAAAATGACTTGGAGCAAATGAAGCAAGCAGCGCTACAGGTTATTCAAACAAACGAAAAACCTGTTCGAACATTTAAAATTCAAGCAAGGCGTGCGTATAAAGATTACCCTATTGACTCACAAAAATTAAACCATCACATTGGTGGCTACGTCCTTTCACAAACAGAATCGATTCGTGTAGATGTCCATAATCCCGATATTGAAGTAAAGGTGGAAGTTCGTGAAAGTGGGACATATATTACGTCAGGGCAATTTGAAGGAGCCGGTGGTCTACCTGTTGGCTCGAGTGGAAAAGTATTATTGATGCTTTCTGGAGGAATTGATAGTCCTGTTGCTGGTTATATGACCCTAAAGCGAGGCGCGGAGCTTGAGGTCATTCATTTTCATAGTCCCCCGTTCACCAATGAACGTGCAAAGCAAAAAGTAATTGACCTAGCAAAGACGTTAACGAAGTTTGGTGGGAATATCAAGCTTCACCTCGTCCCATTTACTGAAATTCAGCAGCAGATTCATAAAAACATTCCGACAAACTACGAAATGACGATCATGAGGCGAATGATGCTTCGTATTAGTGAAGAGCTAGCGAAGAAAACGAAGGCGCTTGCCATCGCCTCTGGAGAAAGTCTAGGTCAGGTAGCAAGCCAAACCTTGCACAGCATGCATACTATTAATGAGGTCACCAACTATCCGATCATTCGTCCACTTGTTACAATGGATAAGCTCGAAGTGATTGAATGGGCAAAAAAAATAGGCACCTATGAGATTTCAATCTTACCGTATGAGGATTGCTGTACGATTTTTTTACCAGCGGAATCAAAAACTAAGCCAAAAAGAGAGCATGCAAATAAATTTGAGCAATATATCGAGATTGAACAATTTATTCAAAAGGCAGTTGACGAAACAGAGGTGCTGACAATTGAAGGCGGCTCAAATTCAGAACAACTCGTCGAAGAGTTGCTTTAAAAATCCTGACCATGAACAGCTGAAAGAGTGACTTATAAATGAAATGTTATACTAAGCACCTTTTCTAAGATAAGGTGGTAGCTATCACAACAATTACCAGCTATCACACTGCATGTTTTCATTGCCTCCGACTCATTCTATAAGTACGGAGGAGGTGAGACAAACATGGCTAACAACAATAGCGGAAGCAGAAACCAGCTTTTAGTTCCTGGTGTACAACAAGCTCTTGATCAAATGAAATATGAAATTGCTCAAGAATTCGGTGTACAACTTGGTGCTGATGCTACATCTCGTGCGAATGGTTCAGTAGGTGGAGAAATCACAAAGCGTCTTGTTTCAATGGCTGAGCAACAAATGAGTGGTTACCAACAACAATAATTATTTATATCATGGCTTTAAAGAGAGTGGATGATTCCACTCTCTGTTTCATTTTGAAGGAAAAGCATCTATATATATACGTACATCAGCATCATAATTGAACTGGCTCGATTTTTGTCAAATTTTTTTACCAGTGTAGTTGATGAAAGAATGTTCAAAAAAATCATGTCATTCAGTATAATGGTGATAAATGTTTTTAAGGGGGAAAACGATGAGTGAAGAACGACTGCTTGCGCCAGAGTACTATAATTTGACAGCAGAAGTTGAAAAGTATGCAGAGTCCCCAAGTCGCATCGCTGTTAGGTGGATGGATGATACTGGAGAACGTCAAGATATTTTATATAGGGAATTGACTGAGCGAATGAACAAATATGCACAAGCCCTGAACAGGCAAGGTGTGTCAAAAGGGGATCGTGTGTTGTTAATATTGCCTCGTATCCCTGAAGCATACTACGCTTATTTAGCGTGTTTAAAAGCAGGTATTGTTATCATCCCTTGCTCTGATATGCTGCGTGCAAAAGATTTAAGCTATCGTATACGTCATTCTGAAGCAAAAGCTATTATTGCCTATCATACGTCGGTTGAAGAAGTGGAAAAAATTGCAGAACCAATACCCTCGTTGCAAAAAAAGTTCATTGTCGGTGGCGAAGCGGATAGTTGGCTTAACCTTAGTCATTTAGCAAAAACTGAAAACGGGTCCTATCAGGGTGTTCAAACAAAACGAGATGAGATGGCATTTCTTCCTTACACATCAGGAACGACTGGGAATCCTAAAGCTGTGGTTCATACGCATGGCTGGGCGTTTGCCCATCTTCAAACAGCGACGAAGCAATGGTTGGGTGTAAAAGAGGGCGATCTTGTCTGGGCGACAGCCGCTCCAGGCTGGCAAAAGTGGATTTGGAGCCCTTTTCTTTCAACAATTGGAGTAGGGGCAACCGCATTTGTTTATAACGGAAAGTTTGACCCAAATCAATACTTATCAATCTTAGAAAAAGAAAAGATTCACGTTCTATGTTGTACACCAACAGAATATCGTTTAATGGCGAAGGTGGACAATATTACCTCTTACTCTCTACCACATTTGCGAAGCACTGTATCAGCTGGAGAGCCTCTAAACCGTCAAGTCATTGAAACGTTTCGGAACGCATTTAATGTGGAGGTACGAGATGGATATGGTCAAACGGAAAATACATTACTTATCGGAACAACAATTGGGATGGAGTTAAGGCCTGGCTCCATGGGGAAACCGACACCTGGAAATGATGTTGTGATTCTTGGTGATGCGGGGCAAATCCTTCCACCAGGCAAAGTGGGCGACATTGCGATCCATAAAAACGCACCATCGTTATTCCGAGAATATTATAAAGATCCTGAGCGAACGGCAATGGCCTACCGTGGGGACTATTATATTACTGGCGATCAAGCGAAAATGGATGAGGATGGGTATTTTTGGTTCGAAGGACGGAGTGATGATATTATTATTAGCTCAGGCTATACAATCGGTCCATTTGAAGTTGAAGATGCTCTAACTAAGCATGCAGCTGTAAAGGAATGTGCGGTAGTGGGTAGCCCTGATGAAGTTCGAGGTCTGATCGTGAAAGCGTTTGTTGTCTTAAAAAATCCTGAGGATGGGAATGAAGACCTTATTCAAACATTGCAGGAGCATGTAAAAGAAATCACAGCTCCTTATAAGTATCCACGTGAAGTTGAGTTTGTTGATGCATTACCGAAGACAACTTCTGGAAAAATCCGTCGAGTCGAGCTTCGACAGCTAGAAAGAAAGCGAAAGGCTTAGCATAGAAACATTGTTCACGTGGTTGAGAAGCCACATCTTCATAAAGGGAATATTGCTACCTTTATACCTAATAAACAAGAAGGAGAATCCCTATTCTCCTTCTTGTTTATTTTTACGATTGTTTGCAGCAGCATCGATTTTTTGGCACGATGATAGAAGCAATATAAAAAGTGCAATCAGAGAGGGAGAGTGAAAATGGGTACGCTTTGGTGGAATGGGCGTTTTTTTACAATGGAAAAAGAGTCAGCGTCCGTTGAAGCTGTTTATGTAGAAAATGGTCACATTATCGATACAGGCTCAGCCGGAGCTTTACGAAAAAGGTATCACAATCGAATCGTTGAGGAACAGAATGTACATGAAGCCTTTGTTTATCCTGGCTTTGTTGATAGTCATCTTCATATGATCGGACATGGTGAGAAACTGATCCGGCTAGATTTATCGACAGTAACCTCTTCACAGTCGATGAAAGAAAAGCTAATGGAAGAAGCAAAAAAAGTGGCAACAGGTGAATGGATCTTTGCAGAAGGATGGAATGAAAATTATTTTCCAGATCGAAAAATCTTTCATCGGAGAGAGTTAGATGAGATTTCAAATACGAAGCCAATGCTCTTATCGAGAGTTTGCCGTCACGCTGTTCTTGTTAACAGTGAAGCGTTAAAACGGGCGGGAATTACAAAAGAAACGGAAGACCCTCCAGGCGGGATTATCGTTCGTGATACGAATGGAGAGCCCACTGGTTATTTGCTCGATGCCGCTCAAGAGCTTGTGAAACAAGCTGTTCCTCCTGTTTCCAATACTTATGTAAAACGAGCCCTCATGACAGCCGTTGCAGATATGCACAAACGGGGTTTAGTCGGTGGACATACAGAGGATTTAAGCTACTATAACGGGTTCACATCAACCTTTCAAGCGTTTCAGAGTGTGATTGATGGAAAGAAGTGCAAGTTTCGAGCTCATTTACTCGTTCACCATGAAGCCTTGGACGAAATGCATGCAAAAGGGTATCACTCAGGATCGGTAAGCCCATTTCTTGAATTCGGAGCGATGAAAATCTTTGCTGATGGGGCGCTTGGTGCACGAACCGCATTACTCAGTCACCCATACAATGATGCCCCAGAGACATCAGGTGTAGCGATCCATTCTTCCACTGAATTAGCACAGCTTGTTGATAAAGCGAGGAAGATGAAGATGGCGGTCGCCATTCATACGATTGGAGACAAGGCCCTTGAAATGGCGTTGGATGCGATCGAGGCACATCCTCTTACCCATGGAAGAGATAGGCTTATCCATGTTCAAGTGGCACGACCTGATTTAATTGAACGAATGAAAAAATTACCGGTGATTTTAGATCTGCAGCCGCGCTTTGTTGTATCTGATTTTCCGTGGGTCGAGGAGCGTTTAGGTTCTGAGCGGCTCCGATACGCATTTGCGTGGCGAACGCTTTTAGAGGCAGGGATCTATTGTGCAGGGGGCTCCGATGCACCGATAGAACCTGTTGATCCGTTACTAGGGATTCACGCTGCCATAACGAGAAAAAAACCAGTAGAAACAGAACACCCAGGGTATCTTTCTGAGCAAAAGCTTTCGCCATTTGAAGCAATTAAGCTATATACAGCTGGCAGTGCTTATGCGATTGAAAAAGAGTCGAGTCGAGGAAAAATTATGCCAGGATACGTAGCGGACTTTACCATCCTTGATACGAACCTTTTTACATGTGAACCAGATGAAATTATACATGCAAAGGTATTAAAAACAGTTGTGGATAATTCAGTGATGTATGAACAAAAGGCGTAAAATCGATGCTATGTGTAAAAAGAAGCCTCTGTGCTTGTCCCTGTTGTGACATGGTTTCTCATGACCTGACAGATTTCGTATGGTATGATTGCTTTTGATGAGGTGAGTTACCAAAAACCTGTATGAAAGGCTGGATCTTCCCACATGGATGAAACCGAATTCGTCAGGTAATGTTGGCCACCCTTTCATTGAAGGTGGCGTGAGCTTCATTGCTTCATCCATTTTACCTGAAGCTCCGTCCCCTTTTCACAGAAGGTATGAAAAAGAGGAGTGAAAGTATGAGTCGAAAACGCTGGCTTGCGCTTATTGCAGCAGCAATGCTACTTGTAGCTTCCATCGCTGTCAATTCATTTGCGACGATCGCTTTTTCCGATGGAGATCTGTTTTTTGGAAACGACCAGTTTAGTCAACGTGTGATTGAAGAAGGAAGTGACATCAGCGGGACGATTGTTGTTCTCGATGTGAATGGCGTCATCCAAGATACAGGAGGAGCTACTGGATTTTTTGATGCAGGTGGCTATAATCACCGAGCATTCCTTGAGCAGCTTGATCAAGCAGCAAATGATGCAAGTGTGCAAGGAATTATTTTAAATGTGAACACACCAGGTGGGGGAGTTGTTGAGAGCGCTGAAATTCATCAAAAAATCCTCGCCATTCAAGAGGCAAATCATAAACCGATTTATGTGTCTATGGGGAATATGGCGGCCTCCGGTGGATATTATATTGCTGCACCAGCAGATAAAATTATTGCAAACCCACAAACCATCACTGGCTCGATTGGGGTAATCATGGAATCAATCAATGTGGCAGAGCTAGCCGAAAATTATGGTGTACAAGTGAACACAATCAAGAGTGGACCCTATAAAGACATCATGTCACCAACAAGAGAAATGACGGAGGAGGAACGCGACATTTTGCAATCCATCATTGATGAGTCCTATGATGAATTTGTTCGTGTGATTGAAGAAGGTCGAGGCTTATCCGAAGAAAGGGTTCGTCAACTTGCAGACGGGCGTATCTACACTGGTTCGCAAGCTCAAGAAGTTGGGCTTGTTGATGAGCTTGGGAGTTTAGAAAACGCAATTCAACTCATGAAAGAAGAACTGGGAGCGGATTATTCGGTCATCCAGCTAGAATCTCAGACCGGCTTTTATGATATCTTTTCCATGACCGTTCAGCGACTGCTGGGACCAAGTCATGAATTGCTCGGAATCGAGCAGCTGTTAACCCATCGGAACTCTCCCACTCTTAAATATTTATATACAGAGTGAAAGGAGGACAAACAACTATGACGAATGTTGAGCGACAGACTGTACCAGGACGACCACGCACAATTGGGAAGAAGCAACGGCGATCTTTTTCAAAGCTTGACCGGAAATCGACAGTAACCGCTCCCCCTCCTGTAACCGAACGAAAAGAGCTTAGGTATGCAGGGTTTTGGATGCGTCTCTGGGCCTTTCTTCTTGATATGGTCGTGATTTTTAGTATAAATGGATTACTTGTATATCCTCTGTTTCGAGGGTTGGATCTCCAATTTACGGTTGTAGGGTTTTCTGGAGAAGTTGTTTTAGCCGGAATGATCGGATATGTTTATTATCTAATCATGACAAAGCAATACGGACAAACAGTAGGAAAAATGGTGTTTGGATTAAAGGTCGTAAATAAGCATGGTGAAAAGCTTACATGGATGGAGGCGCTTTTCCGAGAAGGGGTCGGTCGCTTCCTTCACCATGTGTTCTTCCTTTTCTATCTTCTTTATTTGGTTGTTGCATTTACTGGAAAAAAACAAGGGATTCATGACTTCATCGCCGATACGTATGTCATACACGAAGCGTGACTTAGAAAACCTGCTCTCTTTGGATGAGCAGGTTTATTTTTCCTTCATTTGAGAACACTATGCAATAAATGGATACTTCAAGAAAATAGGTGTAATCATATGAATACTATTCTCTTTTATGTTCTCATTCTTTTTTTATTTCTTCTACTTTTCCTTGCTATTACGAAAATTACCGTACGCATTCAGTATTGTCATACCGCAGATGATGACTTGCTTGAAGTAAAGGTTAGCGCCTGGAAGTACCTCAAATATACATTTTCTGCCCCATTAATAAAAATTGATGAAAACTCACCAACCCTTGTGGTAGAGAAAGAAAAACATTTAGGAAATAAGGATGACAAAAAACGGGTTCAGCTATCTGTAAAAGAGATTCTCCATAACATTCAATTATTTCAAGACTTTTTGCAGCACGTGATTGGTTTCTATCGAATTCTCCGTTGGCTTCTTAAGCGGATACATTTGAAAAAACTAGAATGGTCCAGTCACCTAGGTCTTGGTGATGCAGCTCAAACGGGAATGCTTTTAAGCATGGTGTGGACCCTTAAAGGAATGGTTGCTGGTCTTTTTGGGAACTACATGCGGATGCATTCCATGCCGAAGCTATCGATCACTCCCCATTATCAAGAGCTTATATCTGAGACTCGATTTTCGTGCATGTTCTCCTTTCGACTGGGGTATGCTATAGGCGCGAGTATTTTGGTCGTCAAGCATTGGAAGGGTCGGCCGTCTTTTCGTACTTTTCAAAAAGAAAAAAATGTAACAAGTTAAGACATTAGCACGGTTAGTGCAAGATTTAAAGGAGGAGTCAGCATGTCAGAGCATCCAATCCAAGGACTAATGAAGACAGCGATGGAGAATTTAAAGGAAATGGTCGATGTGAACACCATTGTCGGTGATCCTGTTGAAACACCAGACGGTAGCGTCATCATGCCGGTTTCGAAAGTTGGCTTTGGTTTTGCAGCCGGTGGTAGTGAATTCATGGTAGAGCACAAGCATAGTCATGATGGCCAGGATGAACACAAGCATCCGTTTGGTGGAGGGAGTGGTGGTGGCGTGTCAATTACACCGATTGCCTTTCTCATTGTGAATAGTCATGGGGTGAAAATGGTTCATATTGACGGAAGCACCCATCTTTACGAAAAATTAATGGATTTTGCTCCTCAAGTAATGGAAAAAATTCAGCAAATGCTCGGAAACGAAACAACATCGACGTCAACGACATCCACAATGTCTACAAATCAATTTAATCCACCGCAACAGCCACCAATTTAAAAAAATAAGCTGAGAATGGGAGTGTGTATCCCATTCTTTTTCTGAGGAAAAGGGGACGGAGCTTCAGTTCAAGCTGATGAAACGATGAAGCCCTTCCGCTCACCCCCTCTTCATTGAAAAATTGCTCAGCGTTACTTAACGGACTTGTTTCCATCCAAGTGGAAAGAGCGAGCCGCTCGTACTGGTTTGTACAAAAGAAAATCCTCGGAAACATGTGGTAGTAGTTGAAAAGCTTGGTCAATGTCGTTAAGATGACTATAGAAAGACCTTTTTTAATTAGAGGAGGAATATTGATGGCAACGATTACATTCAAAGGAAATCCAGTAACATTGCTAGGAAAAGAAGTAAAAGTAGGGGATAAGGCACCTGATTTTAAGGTTCTTGCAAACGACTTATCAGAAGTGACACTGAATGATACGAAAGGACGTGTCCGTCTTATCAGTGTTGTTCCTTCGATTGATACAGGTGTATGCGATGCCCAAACTCGTCGTTTTAATGAAGAAGCAGCGAATCTTGGGGATGTAGCTGTTTTAACAATTAGTGTCGATCTTCCGTTTGCCCAAAAGCGTTGGTGTGCAGCAGCAGGGATTGAGCAAGTTCAAACACTGTCTGATCATCGTGATCTATCATTTGGACAAGCATACGGCGTTGCCATTGAGGAGCTACGCTTACTTGCACGTGCAGTATTTGTTGTGAATTCTAATGACGAAGTTACGTATGTTGAGTACGTATCGGAAGCAACGAACCATCCTGATTATGAGGCGGCGATTGAAGCTGCAAAAGCAGCAAACTAATCGTACATACCTCACTGTTTTTACAGTGGGGTTTTTTGATCTTATTTTTTAGTAGAGGAAAAGATACCGAAGAGTCGCTTTCTCAAAATTATAAAGACGATCTTACCATGTGTATCAAGGTGGGATGGATAAACGGCTCAAAAGATTTGTGAGTTCATTGCTTTTCAAATATGCCAGGTTTGGGTACAATGGCTAAATGGATGGAAGATGAACGGAGGACGATTTTATATGATTGCACAAACGGATGTTGAAACTCTCTATATGGCTCTTGATGAAGGAGCAAGCATCCTTGAAAATGAGTTAGAGATTCCTTATCTTGATGCTCTTGCAGAAATGGGGGAATCACTATTTCGTGAAAAGGTTATCCAGTCAGTGAACGAAACGACATTGGCGATCTTACAAAAAAAAATAGCCACCGTTTCCTTGGATGATATGGCACCTGAAGCAGTGAGAAAAGCCTTTCAGCTTGCAGTTTTAAAAGGAATGAAAGGGGCGATCCAACCGAATCATGCCCTGACACCAGATGCTGTCTGTGTATTCATTAGCTATCTTGTGAACAAAGTAACGGCCAAGAAAAAAGAAGGGTTTTCCGTCCTTGATTTAGCAGTTGGTTCAGGAAACTTACTAACAGCGATTGTAAACCAAGCCTTACAACCAGTAAAAGGATATGGTTTTGAAGCAGATGAAACATTACTAAAGCTAGCTTTTGTCAGTGCCAATTTGCAACAGCAGGAGATTGAATTGTTTCACAAAGACAGTGTGCGACCTTTTTCATTCGTACCTGTCGATGTCATTGTCTCAGACTTACCGATCGGTTACTATCCGAATGACGATGTTGCAGAACCATTCGAACTAAAAGCGGAAAAAGGACATTCTTATGTCCATCATCTTTTAATTGAACAAGGAGTCAAACGGGCAAAGGAAGGTGGCTTCCTCCTATTTATGGTACCGAACTTTTTATTTGAAAGTGATCAAGCAGAACAGCTTCATCAATATTTAAAAAAACATACGGTGATTCATGGTCTGCTTCAGCTGCCGTTATCAATGTTCAAGGCAGCCAAACAAGGGAAGAGCATTCTGATGCTTCAAAAAAAGGGACCAGAGGTAAGACAGCCACAGCAGGCGCTTTTAGCTGAACTTCCTTCTTTTTCGAAAAAAGAAGCGTTAGCCGACATGCTCCAGCAAATTGATCGATGGTTTGAGGAGCAATTAGGCATTTCGTAAAAAGCGGTGAGTCATTCACTGCTTTTTTTTTTAGATAGGAAAGTACATTTCTTTCAAAGCTGACTAGCTCTGGCATCCATCGGCTCGGGGTGCTTCAACTCCTCAAACGAAAGCAAAAATTGATTTCAAGTCAGAGCTCCAGCGCTTATCACGGCTGAACAAAGGGGTTTGCGTTTTTTATATATACAAAATAACTTGTTCAACCACCGGAAAGAATAAATAATAATTGAAGCGTATTCATTTCCGAAAATAATGAATTCAGGAGATTTTAAGACGAAAATGGCGAATTAACTTGAAAACGTGACGTCTTGGTGCTTAAATGAGTAAAGGATTACCGCCACATTAGTTAGAGGTAGATAAAAGGAGCTGTCGGATAGAATGGCAAAAATAATGGCAATAAATGCTGGAAGCTCATCATTGAAATTTCAGCTTTTGAACATGCCTGCAGAAACTGTTATTACTAAGGGAATTGTAGAGAGAATTGGTCTAGGGGACAGTATTTTTACGATCGAAGTGAATGGTGAAAAGCAAAAGGATACGTTTGATATTCCAAATCACGCGTCTGCAGTAAAAACATTGCTGGACAAGCTAACAAATTTAGGAATTATCCAATCACTAGATGAAATTGAGGGAATTGGACACCGTGTTGTTCACGGAGGCGAGAAGTTTAACGATTCGGTTCTAATTACAGACGAAGTGCTTAAAGGAATCGAAGAAGTTTCTGAACTTGCGCCTTTGCATAATCCAGCAAACATTGTTGGGATTAAAGCGTTTCAAGAGGTGTTACCGAATGTACCAGCTGTAGCTGTTTTTGACACAGCATTTCATCAAACGATGCCAGAAAAATCATTTCTTTACAGCTTGCCGTATGAATACTATGAAAAATATGGTATTCGTAAATATGGCTTCCATGGTACATCTCATAAGTATGTGTCAGAGCGTGCCGCCGAGCTTCTTGGTCGCCCAATTGAAGACCTCCGCTTGCTTTCATGTCATCTCGGAAATGGAGCAAGTATTGCGGCCATCTCAGGTGGGAAATCCATTGATACATCCATGGGATTCACGCCATTAGCAGGTGTGACAATGGGAACTCGTTCAGGGAATATTGATCCGGCCCTTATCCCATATATTATGGAAAAAACAGGACAAACGGCGAATGAAGTGATAGAGGTGCTTAATAAGAAAAGTGGACTTCTTGGCGTTTCAGGGTTTTCGAGTGACTTGCGTGATATTGAAGAAGAGGCGAAAGCTGGAAACGAGCGTGCGGAGCTTGCTCTTGAAGTGTTCACTTCTCGTATTCATAAATACATTGGTTCTTATGCAGCACGAATGAGTGGAGTGGATGCGATTATTTTCACAGCAGGAATTGGTGAAAATAGTGACGTTATCAGGGAAAGAGTACTTCGCGGGCTTGAATTTATGGGTGTCTATTGGGATCCAGCTTTAAATAAAGTTCGTGGGAAAGAGGCATTTATTAGCTACCCTCATTCTCCAGTTAAAGTCATGATTATCCCGACAAATGAAGAAGTGATGATCGCAAGAGATACGGTGAGACTTTCTCAATAATTGCATAGATGAACCCTCTAGAAAGTATTTTTCATAGAGGGTTTTTTTCTGTGAAAAGACGCTCATATCCCTTCATTGAAATGGTGGGGACAGTATGACCTGACGAACTTGTTTTTTGCTATGCGGAAAGAGCGAACCCCTCATGCAGGTTTCTATGAATACGGAACAAAGCTTCTCAATATGACGAAGCAGTATTATTTTTCTGTGCATTTTTTACGATACGCACAAATCAAATGTTCTAAGAAGTGAAATCATTTTGATTTTACTGCTTCTTTTTCATAAAATGGAGAGAGACGAAACGGGGGATTATGAGTGACTCGATTTCAAGAACGAATAGAAGGAGAACGAATCGTCAATTTTTTTCTCATTCGCGATCGTGAAATTAAGACGGCAACGAACGGAAAAGAATATGCTAATTTTACACTTGAGCGTGATTTAGACTTCATTCCGGCCCGGCTTTGGGATATTAATGAGGAACAAAAAGTGGTGCTACAAAGGCGCGCTGTTGTGAAAGTGGATGGGCTAATCACTTCCTATCGCAATCAAAAGCAACTTAATATTCAGCGCATTCGTCTGGCAACAGATGAGGATGAGGTAAACATTACCGAGCTCCTTTCAAAGCCTGGGCTGTCGCGAGAGGAATTATGGCATGAATTACGGCTCCTCATTGACGAAATACAATCTCCAGTCCTTTCAACCCTTGTAAAAAAGGTGCTTAGTGATAAAAAAATTAGAGACAAGGTGACGACGATTCCAGCAGCAAAACTTTGGCATCATACCTACTATGCTGGTTTGCTTGAGCATATTGTTCACCTGTGTCAAAGTATCATGCAGCTTATTCCTCTCTATCCACATATTAACCAGGACTGTGTGTTGACCACAGCGATTCTTCATGAAATTGGAAAGGCCGAAGCGTTAGAAGATCCGATTGCCCCTGATTACACAACGAAAGGCGAACTGATGGGTCATATCGTCTTAGGGATTGAAATGATCAACCAAGCTGCTTACGAGGCAGGGATTCCAAGGGACAACGAAGAACTTATAGCCGTTAAGCATTGTATTTTAAGTCAGTACGGAGAAAGTGAAGCCGCAATCAACCAAGGGTTTATTGTGAATAAGACAGCCGAAGCTGTGTTTTTCCATCATTTAAATCAGTTAAATGAGAAGCTAAATGGACTTCAAATCATTCATGACGGCTCGACTGAACCTTGGGTATACTCCTCTATGTTTAAACGAAAAATGTATAAAAAACAGACTACAAATGAACATAGCCATAGAAAAAGCGAGGGTTTTAATGATGAAGATGGCAAAGCAAGATGAACGCTTATGGACAGAAATTGAAATGTGGGAGGAGCGATTTTTTGACCACGAGGCCACCGATTTAGAGCGAACCTACCAACGGTGGCTTGAACAGACATTTGCTGCACTAGGAGAGACGACACAGCAAACAGTGCTTGAAAAAATAGACACGGTTATGTTCCATATGCTTGCAGCGATGCAAAATAGCCGTTCAATTGAAGAATTGAGCAGACGAATTCTTAATCATGGAAAAGTGTTTGACGTTCAAATTGAAACGCTGAATGATATGAAAAATCTGCGGATTGAACAGCTTCATTTTATTGCTGAACAGCAAATGGCAAAGCAACGCCTCCTTTCTTTCGGACAAGGAGGACTTACAGGAATGGGCGGGGCTTTTTTGTTAGCAGTTGATGTTCCGAGTATGGTAGCGATTAATTTACGCTCCATTCAACAGCTTGCCCTTACCTATGGATATGAACTAAAGCAGCCATACGAAATGATGCTTATTTTAAAATTATTTCATGTAGCAACCGTTCCAAAAGCGTATCAAGCCGACAATTGGGATAAGCTGATTGAAGGTGTAAAGGGTGAGAATGTTGACGACCCGTTTTATTATGGAAGCAGCGAGGTCATTTTTGAACGAGAATGGGTTCAACAGCTTCTTCGTCAAATTGCAAAAGGATTTGTGATTTCCATGCTACGCAAAAAAATGATTCAAGGTGTTCCTTTAGTTGGAATGGTATTTGGGGCTCGGATGAACTATCAATTTTCTCAGCAAGTCATTAATATTGCTCATCGCTTCTATCAAAAACGCCATTTACTTGAAAAATATGCATAGCCAAAAGAGCCTGTATGAAGATTGATTCTTTCATACAGGCTCTATACATAAGAAGACGGAATCGTTGCTAGCTGTTAAGAATGGGTCGGTTCGGCTGAGGTTGCTTGGTTGATGCGAAACCAGATCCAAAGGTCATTTATAACCGAGGCAAGCTCTGAAATCTTGCTGTTTAACATACAAGAGCGCTCAAAATCCTCCTCTTCATATAATCGACGTTGATGCTCATTAATTTGTTTTTCCACATCCTGGACTCTATCAGGAATTTGACCACGAATTTGCTCCCATTCAAACAAAATCTTTTCCTGAATATGTGGTTCATACAGCTCCCACTCATTATGCAGGTTCGGCAATGAGATGCCGAGGCGTTCATCAAAGATAAAATCATAGCTCATTGACATCCCCTCCTTCCTTTATTTTAGCGAAAAATTTGCAAGATTTGAAGAAAAAAAACGCTGAAATTTTTAAAAAAGCACTTGTCAAAATCAAAAATCGTTGGTAAAGTAATGAATATTAATAAAACATGTTGTCAGTTTTATTCAGGGGAACTTTCCTCTTTTTGTTTGTAAATCAATGTATAAAAATGATTAAATAAGAATGAATATTCACTGGAGGGAGACGTTATGGGAAATAAAAAAGTTGTTTTAGCGTACTCTGGAGGTCTTGATACGTCTGTAGCGATTAAATGGCTAAGCGATAAAGGATATGATGTTATTGCTGTAGGATTAGATGTTGGAGAAGGTAAGGACCTTGATTTCGTTAAAGAAAAAGCGTTAAAAGTAGGAGCTATTCAATCTTATACAATTGATGCAAAGAAGGAATATGCAGAGGAATTCGTTCTTCCTGCATTACAGGCTCATGCGCTTTATGAGCAAAAGTATCCGCTTGTTTCTGCGCTTTCACGCCCGCTTATTTCGAAAAAACTAGTAGAAATTGCAGAACAAACAGGAGCAGAAGCTGTTGCCCATGGATGTACAGGAAAAGGTAACGACCAAGTTCGTTTTGAAGTATCCATTCAAGCTTTAAATCCTGATTTGGAAGTACTTGCACCAGTCCGTGAATGGGCATGGTCACGTGATGAAGAAATTGAATATGCAAAGCAAAACAATATTCCAATTCCGGTTGACCTAGATAACCCATATTCTGTTGACCAAAACCTTTGGGGCAGAAGCAATGAGTGTGGAATTCTCGAGGATCCGTGGGCTACACCGCCTGAGGGTGCGTATGAGCTAACAGCAGCAATCGAGGATACACCAGATGAAGCTGAAATCGTTGAAATCGGGTTTGAAAAAGGGGTTCCTGTAACACTTAATGGCGAAGCATACCAACTTGATGAGTTGATTATGACGTTGAATAAAGTAGCGGGTAAGCATGGTGTTGGTCGAATTGACCATGTTGAAAACCGTCTTGTCGGGATCAAATCTCGTGAAGTATATGAATGTCCTGGAGCAATGACATTGATTAAAGCTCATAAAGAATTAGAGGATTTAACGTTAACAAAAGAAGTTGCTCATTTTAAACCAGTGATTGAGAAAAAATTAACAGAGCTTATTTATGAAGGACTATGGTTTTCACCACTTCAACCTGCTCTGCAAGCCTTTTTAAAGGAAACACAAGCGTCAGTTACTGGTGTCGTACGTGTAAAATTGTTCAAAGGCCATGCAATTGTTGAAGGGCGTAAATCTGAGTATTCTCTATACAACGAAAAGCTTGCTACGTATACTCCTGACGATGAGTTCGATCATAGTGCAGCAGTTGGCTTTATTTCACTATGGGGCTTACCAACAAAAGTTCACAGCATGGTGAACAAACAGAAGAAGGAGGTAACATCGTGACAAAGCTGTGGGGAGGCCGCTTTTCAAAAACAGCAGAAGAATGGGTGGATGCCTTTGGGGCCTCAATAGGCTTTGACCAGCAATTGGTAGAAGAAGACATCGAAGGAAGTCTTGCGCACGTCACGATGCTTGGAAAAACAGGTGTACTAGCACCTGAAGAAGTAGAAAGCATTAAAAAAGGTCTGAACACTTTACTTGAAAAAGCAAAAAAGGGTGAGCTTGAATACAATGTTGCGAATGAGGACATTCATCTAAACATTGAGAAATTCCTCATTGATGAAATTGGACCAGTCGGTGGTAAGCTTCATACAGGACGAAGCCGAAACGACCAAGTCGCAACAGATATGCACCTGTATTTACGGAAGCAGACGCAGGAAATCATGGCCCTTGTCAAAAAGGTTCAAGGAGCTCTTGTTGCCCAAGCAAGTGAGCATGTGGAAACATTAATTCCAGGCTATACTCATTTGCAACGGGCTCAGCCCATTTCATTTGCCCATCACTTATTGGCGTATTTTTGGATGCTTGAGCGTGACTATGAACGCTATCAAGATAGCTTAAAGCGGATTAATGTATTGCCGCTTGGAGCTGGTGCTCTTGCAGGGACGACGTTTCCCATTGATCGGGCCTATACAGCAGAGCTGCTCGGCTTTGATGGAATCTATGAAAATAGCCTAGATGCTGTTAGTGACCGTGATTTTATTGTTGAGTTCCTTAGTGCTTCTTCTTTGCTGATGATGCATTTATCACGTCTTTGTGAGGAATTTATTCTATGGTCCTCACAGGAGTTTCAATTTATTGAAATTGATGATGCCTTTGCAACGGGAAGTAGCATTATGCCTCAAAAGAAAAATCCTGATATGGCAGAATTGATTCGCGGGAAAACAGGCCGGGTGTACGGAAGTTTGTTCTCTCTATTAACAACCTTGAAGGGCCTTCCTCTTGCGTATAATAAGGACATGCAAGAGGATAAAGAAGGAATGTTTGATGCGGTGACTACCGTGAAAGGCTCTCTTGCCATATTTGCTGGTATGATCGAGACGATGACGGTCAAGACGGAAACGATGAACAAAGCCGTTCATCAAGACTTCTCGAATGCAACTGAGCTAGCTGATTATTTAGCAACAAAAGGGATGCCGTTTCGGCAAGCACACGAAGTTGTTGGAAAGCTGGTCCTTGTCTGTATTCAAAAAGGGATTTACCTGCTTGATTTATCAATGGACGATTTCAAACAGGCTTCTGACTTATTTGAGGAAGATATTTTTGAAATTCTTCAGCCGAAGACCGTTGTTGCACGGAGAAAAAGTGCCGGTGGGACAGGCTTTTCTGAGGTGCTAAAAGCTTTGGAAAAAGCAAAAGGACTTTTGAAAGAAAAAAAGTAAAGATAAAAAAACAGCGGACCTATTAATCGGGTTCGCTGTTTCTTTATCCTGTGTTACTCAATTACGGACAATCATCACGTCACATTTAGCATTGCGCGTGATCGCTTCAGAGACGCTTCCGATTAATAACCGTTCAACCGTATTCAAGCCAGTCGCCCCTGTTATAATTAAATCAATGGAATAGCGCTCAGCAATCTCCTTTGGAATTTTTATCTTTGGACTGCCAAAGTCAAGGATCGTTCGTACGTCTCTAATCCCTGCTTCAATTGCTTGTTGTTGGTAGGATGTTAGAAGATTTTTCCCGTGCTTTTCTGCATCTCCTACGACGGTTCGATCATACTGCTCGACAGTTGCAAACGTTCGTGTGTCGATCAGGTGACAGATAAAAAGCGTAGCATCGAATTGCTTTGCAAAATCAATTGCTTTTTTTAATGCTCGCTTTGCTTCGTTTGAACCATCAACAGCCACTAAAATCTGCTTATACCCGATTGTCATCATCATTCACCCCTGAGCCTATCCTATTTATTAAGTTTCTCTTTCCCCTCGTTCGACAAAATGAAACCGTTTTCCTGCTTATAATCCCATTCTATTCAACAAATACTAAGAATGTGTGAAAAGAAAGGGGTGAATGCTATGAAAAATGACAACCAGACAGGGATTGTTTTTGAGCAAGAAGGTGAAATGTCCGTCCATGAACAAGTGATGGACTCCTATCGAGAAGGAACAATAGAGAATAAGCTTCAAGAAGAGGACATAAAGCGACAGCAAAAGGCACCCGAAAAAAAGTAGCACGCTTCTTCATAATTTTTTGATGAAATTTAGAAAGGGTCTAATCACGCAAGAACATCGCAGCTTGTCTCGCTTACTAGCGCATTTGTTCTAAGGATTAGACTCTTTTTCTCTAAATAAGGTGTTCATTTTGTTTTTCACTGTCATACAATTATTTTTTTACTATTTCATTCAAAAATAGTATGATCAAGTGTAAAAGGATAAGTACAGAGAATTGAGGAGGGGCTCACATGCGTCATGCGTTAGTGACAGCTGGTACGAAGGGGCTTGGGGTGCGAGTAACAGAGGCATTACTTGAAAAAGGATACTCGGTATCTGTAAGCTATCGCAGTGACCCTGAAGCAGTTGAACGGTTAAAAAACAAATGGGCTGACAACTTACATAGAATTCAGTTTGTTCGGGTGGATGTAACGAAGAAGGAAGACATTTTTCATTTTATTGATCAAGCGTTTGAGCGTTTTGGACGTATTGACATCCTCGTGAATAACGCTGGACCTTATGTGTTTGAACGGAAAAAATTATTTGATTATGAAGAAGATGAATGGCTGCAGATGATTGAGGGCAACCTCCATGCCGTATACTATATGCTGAAAAAAGTGTTGCCAATCATGCGAAAGCAAAAGTTTGGACGTATTATAACGTATGGTTTTCAAGGTGCCGCAGATGCACCAGCTTGGATTTACCGCTCTGCCTATGCTGCAGCGAAGGTTGGTCTTGTTTCGTTGATGAAAACGGTCGCAGTGGAGGAAGCTGAATACGGGATTACAGCCAATATGGTTTGTCCTGGCAACATTTTAGGTGAAATGAAAGAAGCATCCATTGCCGAGGCGCGTGAAAAAAAGGATGACAAAACGCCTGTCGGACGTTCTGGAACGGGTGAAGATATTGCTCGTACCGTGCTTTTTCTATGTGATGATAATGCTGATATGGTAACGGGAACGGTTGTTGAGGTCACAGGGGGAGTGGATGTTATCCATCGCTACCGTTAGGATGTATAGTGATCCATTTTTTTACACACCTTATAGCAGAGGTGATTAAGATGAAAAAATGGGTAGCTATCTTCGCAGTATGCTTTCTCGTTTTTCAGCTATCAACAGTCTATGTGTACGCATCGGAGTTGATGGATAAGTTCTCAGTACGGATAACAGTGGAAGCTGAAAATACGATTTATGAGTGGGAATATGATAGTCCGAACCGTTATGAATATGAAAAAGGTGAAACCGTGCTGAAGGATGAGAGAGCGAAAGCGGAAGTGATTAATCTTGTGCGCATGATTGGACTTGGGGAACAGGCAAAGGTTGAGGAAATGGTCAATCGATTGAAAAAAGACCGTTTCCCATCAATGGAACGCTTTGAAGCACGATTTATCAATGAAGAAGGAAAATTGTTTACTTGGGTTTGGAAGGCGGACCATGCCTCTTGATAGGGAGGCATGGTCTCTTTGACTTAGGAAACAATGGTAAGCTCTTTTGGATATTGGGTTAGGCATTCATAGCCTGATTTTGTTAAAAGAACATCATCTTCGATTCGAACCCCACCAATGCTTGGCACATAAATACCTGGTTCAATTGTAAACGTCATGCCTTCCTCAAGCAGCTCTTTGTTGGTTTTATTGAGGGAAGGAAGCTCGTGGACATCAATCCCAAGGCCATGACCGATACGATGAGGGTACGCACCGTAGCCAGCGTTTGTTATGACGTTCCGGGCAGCACGATCAAGGGCACCAATTTCTGTTCCAGGTTGGCAAAGAGAGAGCGCAGTTTGCTGTGCTTGCAATACGGTATTGTAGATTCGTGACTGTTCTTCTGAAATATCACCGTAAGCAATTGTACGAGTAATATCAGAACAGTATCCCTCAAGAACAACACCTAAGTCAAAGAGAATGAAATCGCCCTTCTTTATTTCTCGTGATCCTGGCTTTCCATGAGGATGGGCCGATTGCTCCCCGCTTAAAACAAGTGTGCTAAACGACATATCACGAACACCTTTCCGCTTTAGCTCAAACTCAATAAGAGCAACAAGCTCCATTTCTGTGCGCCCTGCTTGTACCCCGTAGATACCCACTTCAACACCAAAGTCAGCCAATTTTGCCGCTTCTCGTAAAATTTCCACTTCCTTCGCTGATTTCTTTTTACGTAATCCCATACAAACCTCTTCACAATCAGTAAACTGAAGAAGAGGGAATCGTTTCGTTAATGCTTCACTTCGTCCATAGGAAAGACTGGATTTTTCGATGGCACATTTTTGCGTGGCTACTTCCCGCTTTTGAATCGCAGCGGTAACAAGCTGCCAAGGGTCTTCACTATCAGAATAGCCTAGAATTTCGCCGCACCAACCACTTTCTTTGGCAAGGGAAACCTCCATATTTGGGCATATGAGGCAGGGATCTTCCTCTGGAAAAGCCAAAAGTGCCACTAGCCGTTCATGTGGCTCACAGTAAAAGTTCGTGAAATAAAAAAGGTTCGCTTTCTCTTGAATGAACGTAAATGAAACATCGTTTTGTTTCATCCATTCGCTTAATTGCGCTAATCTTGTTGTCAACGCGATCATCCTTTCACAAATTGTTATTATGTCCTTATCGTATCATTCTCCCTTAAAGAAAAGTGATAAAATCATGAATCGCTTGATTTTACAATGGATTTTTGAGCAGGAATTTTTGCAATTGTCTCGTAGTTTTATAAGATAAGGTATATCAACATAAAGGAGCTGAGCGATTGTGAAGGTACGTTACCATGGTCATTCTGTTGTAATGATTGAAACAAATGGAAAGAACATTATTATTGACCCGTTCATTACAGGGAATGGAACAACGGATCTTACAGCAGAGGATGTAAAGGTCGATGTCATTTTATTAACACATGGTCATAACGACCATGTAGGAGATACGGTTAGCATTGCAAAACGGAACGATGCCCTAGTTGTCGCTCCTTTTGAACTGGCGACATATTTAGGCTGGCAGGGAGTGAAGGTTCACCCGATGCATATCGGAGGAGCCTATGAGTTTGAATTTGGAAAAGTGAAGCTTACCCAAGCATTTCATGGTTCCTCCTATATGGATGAAGAGAACAAAACGATTGTTTATACAGGAATGCCAAGCGGAATTTTGTTCACAGCAGAAGGAAAAACGATTTATCATGCAGGAGATACGGCTCTTTTCTCAGATATGAAGTTAATTGGAGAACGTAATAGTATTGACGTAGCATTTTTACCAATTGGCGACAATTTTACAATGGGGCCAGAGGATGCTGCGCTTGCAGCAGAGTGGCTACAAGCGAAAACAGTCGTTCCGATTCACTACAATACGTTTCCAGTCATTGAACAGGACCCAGAAGCATTTGTTAACTCCCTTTCAGGAAAAAAAGGAAAAATGCTTCCAGTTGGTCAATCGATCGAGCTCTAAACGATCATTAGCTAAAGTAAAGGCTGCTTTGGACAAAACGAACGTGTATGATTGAACATGCGAACAATGCACAACCTTAGCGAAGTATATTTCCGAAGCGGACACACAGGTTCCTTTATATGTGAAAAAAGATACGTTTGTAGGGTAGAAGCGGACTGTGGGTTCGCTATTTGTAGAAAAGATGGCTCATTGACAGTCGTGGCGACTAAAATAAGCGCTCCTGAGGTTCGGTTGGCTTAATAAAAAGGGGTTTTTTCGCAACTAGAGGATGATATGTCCATTAAAAAAAGCAAATCTCTAATGGGGAATTCAAACGATGAGACGTTCGATCCTGACTCAACCTATGAGCGATGATACTTTCAAAAAAAAACAGTAGGGACTGAATTCTTTTCAAGGTATCTGGCGGGAGTGAGAATAACCCAGAAAAACAACAATGTATGCATAATTTGTTCTTTTTCCTTATGAAAAACATACACTGTACGAATCGGACAATCTTTCGTACAGGAGGAATGATGGATGAGGCAACGTTATACGGTTAGTCTATTAGCAGCGATCGCTTTGCTTTTTTTTGCTATACCTCGACTGCCATTGCATGAAGAAGGATTAGGTTTTGTGTTTGCTTTCATGTGGCTTGCTTTTGCGTTTTTCGTCATTAGTGGGAATTTGCTTGGACTGTTATATAAATCGGAGAATACAAAAGGGAAAACTGTTCCTTTAATACGATTAAAAAAAACCAAAAGAAGAATGAGGCACTATGTAAGATAAGCTTGAAGAGCCCCTCCATCACTCGTATAATAGAACTAATACAGCTTGTAAAAATTAACTGTACAGGTTGATGAAAGAGTGGTGGCGAATTTGGCAACGAAGCATGAACAAATCTTACAGTATATTACGAATTTAGACATCGGAAATAAAATTTCTGTTCGTCAAATTGCCAAAGCCTTACAAGTCAGTGAAGGTACGGCCTATCGTGCGATTAAGGAAGCAGAAAGCCAAGGGTTAGTCAGTACGATCGAACGGGTCGGTACAATACGAATTGAAAAAAAGAAAAAAGAAAATATTGAAAAGCTGACATTTGCTGAGGTCGTCAACATTGTAGATGGACAAGTTCTTGGTGGCCGTCAAGGACTGCATAAAACATTAAATAAGTTTGTGATTGGAGCCATGAAGCTTGATGCGATGATGCGATACGTTGAAGCGGGAAATCTATTAATTGTTGGAAATCGTTATCAAGGTCACAAGCTTGCCCTTGAGGCGGGAGCAGCTGTTCTCATAACCGGTGGGTTTGATACGAGTGAGGAAGTGATTAAGCTAGCCGATGAATTGGAGCTACCGATTATTTCAACAAGCTATGATACATTTACTGTTGCTACGATGATAAACCGAGCCATTTACGACCAGTTAATCAAAAAGGAAATTGTCTTAGTCGATGATATATTGATTCCTCTTCAAGATACGTATTATATGACAACAGCCAATCAAGTTGACAAATGGCATGAATTGAATCAAAAAACGGGACATAGCCGCTATCCAGTCATTGATGAGCATATGAGAATTCAAGGGATGGTAGCTGCGAAGGATGTTCTCGGTGCAAATAGACAGACGCCGATTGAGAAAGTGATGACGAAAAATCCGATAACGGTCAGCGAGCGAACCTCTGTCGCTGCAGTGGCTCATGTCATGG
>NZ_ANNK01000049.1 GCF_000334155.1 Halalkalibacterium ligniniphilum
AAAAAAGAAAATATTGAAAAGCTGACATTTGCTGAGGTCGTCAACATTGTAGATGGACAAGTTCTTGGTGGCCGTCAAGGACTGCATAAAACATTAAATAAGTTTGTGATTGGAGCCATGAAGCTTGATGCGATGATGCGATACGTTGAAGCGGGAAATCTATTAATTGTTGGAAATCGTTATCAAGGTCACAAGCTTGCCCTTGAGGCGGGAGCAGCTGTTCTCATAACCGGTGGGTTTGATACGAGTGAGGAAGTGATTAAGCTAGCCGATGAATTGGAGCTACCGATTATTTCAACAAGCTATGATACATTTACTGTTGCTACGATGATAAACCGAGCCATTTACGACCAGTTAATCAAAAAGGAAATTGTCTTAGTCGATGATATATTGATTCCTCTTCAAGATACGTATTATATGACAACAGCCAATCAAGTTGACAAATGGCATGAATTGAATCAAAAAACGGGACATAGCCGCTATCCAGTCATTGATGAGCATATGAGAATTCAAGGGATGGTAGCTGCGAAGGATGTTCTCGGTGCAAATAGACAGACGCCGATTGAGAAAGTGATGACGAAAAATCCGATAACGGTCAGCGAGCGAACCTCTGTCGCTGCAGTGGCTCATGTCATGGTTTGGGAAGGGATTGAGCTTCTTCCGGTTATTGATTCACAGCGAAAGTTAATTGGTGTCATAAGCCGCCAGGATGTGTTAAAAGCACTGCAAATGATTCAGCGGCAGCCTCATGTAGGGGAAACGATTGAGGATCTTGTAACAAATGGAGTGCAGGATGTGTCAATAGGTCAAGATTATTCCTTCGAGGTTGCGATTACACCACAAATGACGAACCAGCTTGGAACGATCTCCTATGGTGTCATTACGACCCTTGTGATTGAAGCGGGAAGTCGAGTATTAAGGAAATATAAAAAAGGTGATCTTGTCGTTGAAAATATTACGCTTTATTTTATTAAGCCTGTTCAAATTGAAAGTATGATTTCGATTCAGCCACGTGTTCTTGAGATCGGACGAAAGCATGGGAAAATTGATGTAGAGCTCTATCATCAAGAAGAGATTGTCGGCAAGGCACTGATGATGGCTCAATTAATTGACTAGAAAGCGAACAAAAAGGCTTGGCACTGACCAAGCCTTTTTGTTCGAAGTTAGCTGCAGGCGCCAGTGGCGGCAAGTGCTTTTCTTATGAGTGATTACGCTCGTGGAACTGAGGGGCATAATGTTGGTAAGCGCGAAAGCCAAAAAAAGCATTGGCCGCACCAAGAAGTGAGAAAACAGAGCCGACAACAATATCAATAGTGCTTCGAGGTGTAATAAGAAGGTTCAAGCCAAAAGCGATTAAGAAGACACCGAGAGCCATATTCGCTTTTGTCTGATGAATTTGTTTCAATAAAGATTCAGGTGTACGCCATACCCGCACTTTGAAAAAAATAAATAAAACAGCAGAAATCACAACAAAAATTGTAAATAATTGTACCATAGCATTTGTTCCTCCCGGACATACAATCTTGTTTTTATTGTATCGTTTCAATGGGAGAATTGCTAGTGAAGGAATGATGAACAGAAGGAGCGTGCATGATGCTTGATGAAATTTTAGACATGATTGACAAGTACGAACGGATTATTATCCATCGTCATGAGCGTCCTGACCTTGATGCGCTAGGCTCACAAGCTGGACTAGCTGCACTTATACAAGATCGGTATCCAAACAAAAAGGTAAAAGTTGTAGGTGAGGAGGCTAGTTATTTAGCGTTTCTTGGAGAGATGGATCAAGTGGATGATGCGTTTTATGAGGATGCGCTTGTAATTGTCTGTGATACGGCAAATACTGAGCGAATTAGTGACAAGCGCTACATCAAAGGAAAAGTGGTAATAAAAATTGATCATCATCCAAATGAAGAGCCCTACGGCGATCTTGTTTGGGTTGATACGAGTGCAAGCTCCACCAGTGAAATGATCGTTGATCTGTACGAGCATGGCCAAAAGCGAGGATATGAATTAAGTGAAAGGAGCGCCTTGCTGTTGTATGCAGGAATTGTTGGAGATACGGGGCGATTTCGTTTTAACAACACGACAGCAAAAACCTTACGACAAACAAGTTTGTTATTGGAAAAAGAGATTGACCAAGATTGGTTTTATTCGGAGCTGCATAAGCGTGATTTGAAGATGACACGGTTAGAGGGTTTTGTCCTTCAGCATTTTGTGATCTACGAAGGCGTTCTTGGTGTCATGAAGCTTACAGCCGAGATTTTGAACCAATTTAATGTGACAGCAAATGAGTCTTCGGCCTTGGTGAACTGCTTTTCTGATGTGGAAGGTTTAAAAGCATGGGTGTTTTT
>NZ_ANNK01000050.1 GCF_000334155.1 Halalkalibacterium ligniniphilum
ACGCTCGTGGAACTGAGGGGCATAATGTTGGTAAGCGCGAAAGCCAAAAAAAGCATTGGCCGCACCAAGAAGTGAGAAAACAGAGCCGACAACAATATCAATAGTGCTTCGAGGTGTAATAAGAAGGTTCAAGCCAAAAGCGATTAAGAAGACACCGAGAGCCATATTCGCTTTTGTCTGATGAATTTGTTTCAATAAAGATTCAGGTGTACGCCATACCCGCACTTTGAAAAAAATAAATAAAACAGCAGAAATCACAACAAAAATTGTAAATAATTGTACCATAGCATTTGTTCCTCCCGGACATACAATCTTGTTTTTATTGTATCGTTTCAATGGGAGAATTGCTAGTGAAGGAATGATGAACAGAAGGAGCGTGCATGATGCTTGATGAAATTTTAGACATGATTGACAAGTACGAACGGATTATTATCCATCGTCATGAGCGTCCTGACCTTGATGCGCTAGGCTCACAAGCTGGACTAGCTGCACTTATACAAGATCGGTATCCAAACAAAAAGGTAAAAGTTGTAGGTGAGGAGGCTAGTTATTTAGCGTTTCTTGGAGAGATGGATCAAGTGGATGATGCGTTTTATGAGGATGCGCTTGTAATTGTCTGTGATACGGCAAATACTGAGCGAATTAGTGACAAGCGCTACATCAAAGGAAAAGTGGTAATAAAAATTGATCATCATCCAAATGAAGAGCCCTACGGCGATCTTGTTTGGGTTGATACGAGTGCAAGCTCCACCAGTGAAATGATCGTTGATCTGTACGAGCATGGCCAAAAGCGAGGATATGAATTAAGTGAAAGGAGCGCCTTGCTGTTGTATGCAGGAATTGTTGGAGATACGGGGCGATTTCGTTTTAACAACACGACAGCAAAAACCTTACGACAAACAAGTTTGTTATTGGAAAAAGAGATTGACCAAGATTGGTTTTATTCGGAGCTGCATAAGCGTGATTTGAAGATGACACGGTTAGAGGGTTTTGTCCTTCAGCATTTTGTGATCTACGAAGGCGTTCTTGGTGTCATGAAGCTTACAGCCGAGATTTTGAACCAATTTAATGTGACAGCAAATGAGTCTTCGGCCTTGGTGAACTGCTTTTCTGATGTGGAAGGTTTAAAAGCATGGGTGTTTTTTGTGGAAGAAGAAGATAAGATTCGTGTCCGATTGCGTTCAAAACGTCCTATCATTAATGAGATCGCCGCCCAGCATGGGGGTGGAGGACATCCGATGGCAGCAGGGGCCACTGCATATAGCTGGGAAGAGACAGAGGAAATCATTTCGAAGCTCCTTGCTGCGTGTAACGAAATCAAATAAGCAAGAAGAAAGCAAAGGGGATCGTTGTAGATTTAGATTCCCTTTGTTTTTTATATCTTTTCTGTGAAAAGGGCATGGAGCTTCAGTTCAAGTTATAAATCAATGAAGCCCTTCTGCTCACACCGCCTTCATGGAATTGGTTCACAGAATGGTTGGAGAAACTCATTTTAGCTCAGTGGGAGGAGCGAGCCACTCATGCTGGTTTCTGTACAAGAAACAAATTTGATTATCCCTCTTTATCATTTCCTGGGATGAACCATGAGCCCAAATCTGACTCATCTTCATAGACATCCGTGATTCCTGCCTTCTCCAGTTCTTTTTTGATGAACGTGGAAACTTCCTTCGTTTCAGCAAATGCAGAATAGCCTGCCTTGATTTTTTTAACTTTTTTTAAGGCCACTTCTTTACGGTTGATGACCATTTCTTTTCCTGTAACGTCCATACGAACCTTCACCTCCTGCAAGCTTATCATTCCCTCATCCTATTATACAAAAATGAAGGGAGAGAAAACACGTTTTCACCCCTTGTTAGCAGAAACGATTAGCTTGAGGGGATAATTTCAACATAGAGTTGAAGTGTTGTAAACAAATAGACTTCTTGAACATCAAGCTGGTAACGGTGCTCGTTAATTTGAAACACTTTGTTTTCAATAGTGGAAACCATTAAGTCTTTCATGCTTGCCACCGTTTCAATATTCTTTTGTTCTAGAAATTTTAATTCGTTTATCGCTTGTTGGTTCAGTTCGTAGAGGGTTAACTGGTTCAGTCGTAGCTTCCGTTCATTTGTAAAGGTAACCTCGATCCTTTGGAGCGTAAGTCTCCGTTGATTTTCTTCATTTTTTTGCTGCTGTTCACTTCGAAGCTCCTCAATGGTGTCTCGTTGATTTTTTAATTCGATTTGCTGTTTGGAAATACGAATGACAAGCTCTTCATGAATGGTTCCGAAGTTATACAAAAAAAACACCCAGCCACAAATTGCTCCAATAATGACGCCTGCAAAAAAACGTTGCCATCCAGGACGCCGATAATAAGGAGGAACTCTCATGAGCCGAGTTGCTCCCCAACGATCCATTGGATGAGCAAAGTACCAGAATGAGCCCCGCAAAGTGCCACAAATACCATAAATAAGGTTTTAAAAATGTCATCGTGTGTTCCGTTAAAAAGTCCCCTCTCAATGCTTGTGATCGCATCAAATGTCCCGCCTATTGCTGCAACAATGGCCCAAATTTTTAAGCTATTAGCTAAATCGAGCATCGCAGAGAGAGGTGGTTTTCCGATCAAATAAGCCCCCATCCCACCAATAATCGCTCCACCAATGATTACGCCAAAAGCAACAAAAAAATCGATAATTAGTGTTGCGAGAAAATCTCGATTCATCGTATGTCCTCCTTGGTGTATCATACGTTCATCCTTTTTTGTACCAATTATTAGTGTATGTATAGTCATGAAAGGACAAGAATATGCTTGCCTCAAGGGAAAAGATGCTTCCGCAATAAAAGAAAAGCAGAAAGCTCGTCGTTCAAATGAGCGGCCTCATTTTCTAAAATCGAGGTTCCATACTATAATAAAGAAAAAGAAAGCTAATAGAGAGGGCGAGGTCCATGGAAAGTGTCCATTTACATGTTCATAGTGAATACAGCCTGCTTACAAGCATATGCCGCGTACCTCAGCTTGTACAACAGGCAAAGAAACAGGGTTTTTCGGCGTTAGCCTTAACCGACAAGCATGTCATGTACGGAGCGGTTCCTTTCTATCAAGCTTGTAAAGAGAAAGGCATAAAACCAATCTTCGGAATGGAAACGCACGTTCGTTTTAAGGGTGATTTTTCGACGTCTATGTTATTTCTTGCTGAGAATAAAGCAGGCTACCATCACTTATTAAAGCTCAGCTCAATGGTTCAACTTAGGGAGGATAAGGAAAAATATCTCCAATGGGATGAGTTAATCGCTTATACAAACGGACTTATTTTTATAATTCCATATGAAGGAGGATTTCTTCGCTCAATGCTCCGTGAAGGCGAGAAGGAGCGGGCGAAACATATCCTTATAGGTTTATTGCAGCATATAAATGCAGAGAACCTATATATTGAAATACAAGGCAGCGAAGAAGAAATGCATTGGCAGCTTCAGGAGCTAGCAAAAGATAGTGGAATTCCTTTAGTTGCTAGTCAGCATGTACACCTTCTTGAGCGTAAGGACGACCCTGCCTTTCAAATTGTTCAAGCGATCCGTGAGGGATATGTAGTAGAACATATAGGAGACATAAGTCCAAGTGCCGACGATCGTGTTTTGTTATCGCCTGAAGAAATGGCTGATAAATTTCACCGCTTTCCAGAGGCGTTGGCCAATACGGTTGCTCTTGCGAAAAGATGCCAGGTTGAATTGTCATTAGGTGAGCCGTTGTTACCTAAATACCCACTTGATGGAGGAGAAACAGCTGACGTTTATTTACGTCGTCTTTGTGAAGCAGGAGGTCGAAAGCGTTTTGAGCAATGGACGGAGGACTTGCAGCAGCGTCTTGATCATGAACTTCAAGTTATAACGAGTATGAACTATAGCGATTATTTTCTCATCGTTTGGGATTTTATGCGCTATGCAAGGAAGCGAGGGATCCTAACAGGTCCTGGAAGAGGCTCGGCAGCTGGTTCTTTGGTGGCTTACACGTTGTTTATTACAGATGTGGACCCAATCCGTTACCAGCTCCTTTTTGAGCGCTTTTTAAATCCTGAGCGAATCTCTCTTCCTGACATCGATCTTGATTTTCCTGATCATCGTCGGGACGAAGTAATTGCCTATGTTCAGCAAAAATATGGGCGTGATCATGTTGCCCAAATTTTAACGTTTGGCACCCTTGCAGCGAGAGCGGCGATCCGTGACGTGGGTCGAGCGATTGCAGCAGATGAGCGTTTGATCGAGCAATTGGCAAAAGAAATCCCCGCAGCCCCTGGAATGACGTTAAAAAAAGCAAAACAATCAAGTGAGCGTCTACAACGAATGTTACAAGAAACGGAAGAAGCAAGGCTCATCTATCGATATGCTGAGCAGCTTGAAGGGCTCCCTCGCCACACATCGATCCATGCTGCCGGTGTAGTGATTAGTCCAACCCCTTTAACGGAATATATTGCCCTTCAGGAGGGACAAAACGGGATTCCTTTAACCCAAGGGACCATGGATGTGGTAGAAAAAGTTGGGCTGATCAAAATGGATTTTCTTGGTCTCCGTAATTTAACCTTGATCGAGAACATTGTTAAACTCATTAAAATGGAATCAGGAGTGACGGTTAACGTTCGAGAGCTCCCTCTAGATGATCGAGAAACCTTCTCTCTCTTATGTGCAGGTAACACGACGGGTGTCTTTCAGCTTGAATCATCGGGGATGCGTCGGGTCCTACGGGAACTTTTGCCGAATCGCTTTGAGGACATTGTAGCGGTTAACGCGTTATATCGCCCAGGTCCAATGGAAAACATCCCTGTTTATATTAAGGGGAAAAACGGGGAACGAACGATTACGTATCCCCATCCAGATTTAGAAAGCATTTTAAAAACGACGTATGGGGTCATCGTTTATCAAGAGCAGATTATGCAGATTGCTGTAAAAATGGCGGGGTTTTCTTTAGCAGAGGCTGATTTATTGCGGCGAGCAGTTGGGAAAAAGAAACGACATGAGCTTGAGGAGCAGCAGGCACATTTCATCACAGGTGCTCGTGCACGTGGCTATGACGAAGGTACGGCCGAAGCGGTGTACAAGCTCATCGTTCGTTTTGCAGATTATGGATTTAACCGCAGTCATGCGGTCGCCTACAGTATGATCGCCTATCAGTTGGCCTATTTAAAAGCACATTTTTCTCAGGCTTTTTATACAGCGCTCCTTTCAAGTGTCTGGCATAACCAAGACAAGCTTGTACAGCATCTACAAGAAGTTAAAAAGAGTGGGATTGCCGTTTTCCCACCTTCTCTTTCAAAAAGTCACATGCACTTTCGTCAGGAAAAAGAAGGGATACGATTTGGCTTACTGCCGATTCGAAATGTCGGGGCTCAAGCCATTCAGAACATCATCAAGGAACGAAGCAATGGAGCTTTTAAAAATTTGTTCGATTTAGTTGCTCGTATTGACACAAGAGCGGTTGGGAAGCGTGCCATTGAGGGCTTGATCAAAGCGGGCGCCCTTGATGAATTTGGTCAGGATCGAGCCATTCTTTTAGCGAGCGTTGATAAAGCATTTGAAAATGCGGAGCAAGTGAAAGAATTCCAAGAGGATACAGGCGGCTTGTTTGAACTTGACTTAACGGAGCCAAGCTATGAAGACGCTGAACCATTAACAACGCTTGAAAAATTAGCGTGCGAAAAACAGGCATTAGGCTTTTATTTAACTGGACATCCGATCGCAGCTTTTGCCGAGGAATTAATCGACGTTGGGCGAATGACCTTTCTTGAAGCGCTACAAAAAAAAGGGACGGCTCGTGTGGCAGGACTTGTTCATACGATTCGTCGTATCCGCACAAAAAAAGGGGAAGCAATGGGATTCTTGACCGTAAGCGATGAAGGTGGCGAATGGGAGACTGTTTTGTTTCCACGCATATGGAATCTCTATGAATGGACGTTAAGAGAAGGGGAGCTATTTTTTATTGAGGGAAAGCTAGATGAAAGTCGGGATAAGCCACAGATCGTTGCACAACGAATCACGCCGCTCTCAAAGCTCGTTAAGCCATCACCTCATATCCTTTATTTGCGGATTCCTTCAAAGGATGATTTCAACTTCTTAGAAGAAGTGCGTAGCGTATTAAAAGAGTTTCATGGTACAACCCCTGTAATTCTTTACTATGAAAGCGAGAAAAAAACGATCCGCCTGTCAAAAGAGTTTCATATTGACCCGAGCGCTAGCTGTCTTCAAGCACTACAGCAGCTTTTGGGCGAAGAGCATGTTGTGCTAAAAGAGCGTTAAATTCGTGTTGTTTGTGAAAACAACATTGAAAGGGTGTACAGGAAGCGATAGTTTGTTATAATTAAAGATGTTTTTTAAAGTGGTCAGACCAGTGGATGAATATCACACGAAGTAAAAAATATACAGCTAAAAGAGGAGCGTGACGATTGTGTCAACCACAAGAGAAGAAGCCCTACATATCCATCGTGCAAACCAAGGGAAGCTAGAATCAAGATCAAAGGTTCCTGTTAAAAATGCCCGTGATTTAAGCCTTGCCTATTCACCAGGCGTTGCAGAGCCTTGCAAAGAGATCTTTGAAGATGTAGAATCCGTTTACGAATATACGATGAAAGGGAACATGGTCGCTGTTGTAAGTAACGGAACAGCTGTGCTTGGATTGGGAAATATTGGTCCAGAAGCTTCCCTACCTGTAATGGAAGGAAAAGCGGTTCTTTTTAAATCCTTTGCCGGTGTTGACGCTTTTCCGATTTGCTTACGCACATCTGACGTTGATACAATTGTTGAAACGGTCAAGCTATTGGAACCGACTTTTGGTGGGATTAACTTAGAAGATATTGCAGCACCAAGCTGCTTTGAGATTGAAGAGCGTTTGAAAAAAGAAACGAATATTCCTGTATTCCATGATGATCAACACGGAACAGCTATTGTTACAATGGCAGGCTTAATTAATGCTCTGAAGCTTACTGGGAAGAAATTATCAGAGATTAAGGTTGTGGCAAATGGCGCAGGTTCAGCAGGGATTGCCATTATTAAATTAATGCAACGGATGGGTGTGCGCGACATTATTATGTGCGATTCCAAAGGAGCCATTTATGACGGTCGCCCATATGGCATGAATGAGATGAAAGCGGAAGTTGCAAAATGGTCAAACCGTGATCGGATTGAAGGCGGACTTGCTGAAGTAACAAAAGGCGCAGATGTTTTCATTGGCGTATCCGTAGCTGGTGCTTTAACGAAAGAAATGGTTGAGAGCATGAACGAAAACTCGATTATTTTCGCAATGGCCAACCCAGTTCCAGAGATTATGCCTGAAGAAGCGAAAGAAGCAGGGGCGAGGGTCATTGGGACTGGACGCTCTGACTTTCCAAACCAAGTGAATAATGTCCTTGCTTTCCCAGGCATTTTCCGAGGGGCACTTGATGTACGGGCAACACATATTAACGAAGAAATGAAAGTAGCAGCTGTTTATGCGATTGCTGACCTTGTGACGGAAGCTGAGCTAAATGATGATTATGTGATTCCAGCACCGTTTGATCCAAGAGTTGCACCAGCTGTTGCGGCAGCTGTTGCAAGAGTGGCGATGGAAACAGGTGTTGCACGTTTAAATGTTGATCCAGAAGAGGTAGCTGAGAAAACGAGAAAGCTCGCAATTATTGGCAATGATTAAAGGTATGACTGGGAGCAGGTGAAGAAACGCTCATGTCATCTGAGCAAAAAGTATTTTTAGAAATCATTAAAAAGATCAATCAAATGATCCACCAAGATAAGCTGTCTAGCGGCGACAAGCTCCCATCTGAGCGTGAACTTAGTGAACGTCTTCAGGTGGGACGTTCATCTGTTAGAGAAGCACTTAGGGCCTTAGAGCTTCTTGATTTAATCGAGACACGACGGGGCGAAGGAACATTTATTAAGCCTGCAAATAGCTACCGTCTTGTGAACATTATCCTCTCCTTTCTTTTAAAAGATGAGGAGGATAGGCAGGATTTATCAGAAACGAGACGAATTGTAGAGATTGAAGCATTGCGACTAGCGTGTGACAGGGTGACTGAAGAGCAGCTTCATCGCTTGGAGCAGCTGATTGAGCAATCAAAAGAAGAATGGAGACAGGGTGATTTTCCGGTGGAAGAGGATTATTTATTCCATCAAACGATCGTTGAGTCATGTCATAATCGCCTGCTCCTCAATCTCTGGATTTCACTTGTTGAGTATAATAAAGTGGCGATTAAGCAGTCTTTAGAACGCAAAGGAAGACCAACCGCTTCCATTCAAGAGCATTTTGAAATTTATGAAGCACTTAAAAAAAGGGATCAACGAGCAGCAGTCAGTGCAATGGAAGCCCATTTAAAAAATAGCCGCTTTTAAGCTCTCCTTGATTTTTTCTTGAATGAGCGTATAAAACGGAAGGCTTTTCCATAAGCTCTTGTATCTACTACTTAAGCTAAAGAGGTGTCAGTGTGCTTAAGGATTTTTTTTCAAAAAAGAAACGGTACGCGACGATTCCATCAGAACGTGCGAAACAAGACATACCTGAAGGATTAATGACGAAATGTCCTTCGTGCCGAACAATTATGTACACAAAAGAGCTAAAAAAGAACTTACTCGTGTGTGACTCATGCGGACATCATCATCGGATGAACGCCTATGAGCGAATCGAAAGCTTAATTGATGAAGGAACCTTTGTTGAATTCGACAAGGAGATGACGGCAGAAGATCCGTTATCGTTCCCAACATATCAAGAAAAAATTGCTTCCGATCGTGAGAAAACAAAGCTGAATGAAGCGATTGTTACAGGAGAAGGCGATATCAATGGCTACCCTGTTGTGATTGCTGTGATGGATGCTCGTTTTCGAATGGGTAGCATGGGTTCTGTTGTTGGCGAAAAAATTACGAGAGCGATCGAACAGGCCATCGAAAAAAAGAGACCTTTTCTTTTGTTTTCTGCCTCTGGCGGAGCGCGAATGCAGGAAGGTGTGCTCAGCTTAATGCAAATGGCGAAAACAAGTGCAGCACTACAAAAGCTACATCGGGAAAAGGGTCTCTTTATTTCCATCATGACCCATCCAACAACTGGTGGAGTGTCTGCTAGCTTTGCGTCATTGGGTGATTACAATTTTGCTGAACCGAAGGCATTGATTGGATTTGCCGGCCGACGTATTATCGAACAAACGATTCGGCAAGAGCTACCGGAAGACTTCCAAACGGCCGAATTTTTACTAAAGCATGGTCAGCTTGATCGTGTCATTCCTCGAACGGAAATGAAAGAAACGTTAACAAAAATACTAGATATCCACCACGCGTTATAAGGAGGTGACAGCATTGGCACAAGATTTAGGGTTTGAAAAGCCGATTGTCGAGCTTCGTGACAAAATCAAGGAACTTAGAACATTTACAGAAGAGAAGGAGATCGACTTAACTGATGAAATTCAGAAGCTAGAAAACCGTCTACAAGCGTTAGAGAAGGAGATCTATGGGAATCTTCAGCCGTGGGAGCGTGTCCAAATTGCTCGTCACAGTGAGCGGCCAACAACCCTTGACTATATAGGGTTTCTATTTACGGATTTCCTGGAAATGCATGGTGACAGGCTCTATGGAGATGATGAAGCGATTGTCGGTGGGATTGCCAAATATAAAGGCAGACCGATTACGGTCATTGGTCACCAGCGAGGAAAAGATACAAAAGAGAACATTCGTCGTAACTTTGGAATGCCTCATCCTGAAGGCTACCGTAAAGCGTTGCGCTTAATGAAGCAGGCAGAAAAGTTTAATCGACCGATCGTTTGTTTCATTGATACAAAAGGGGCGTATCCAGGAAAGGCTGCTGAAGAGCGAGGACAAAGTGAGGCCATTGCTAGAAACCTGCTTGAAATGGCTGGTTTCACCGTACCGATTGTGTGCATTGTGATTGGAGAAGGAGGAAGCGGAGGTGCGCTAGCGCTCGGTGTTGGGGACCGTATTCATATGCTTGAGAACTCAACTTATTCTGTTATTTCTCCAGAAGGGGCAGCTGCTTTGCTTTGGAAGGATGCATCCCTGGCACAGCGTGCAGCAGAAACAATGAAAATCACAGCTCCAGATTTAAAAGAGCTAGAAGTGATCGATGAAATTATCAAGGAAGTAAAAGGAGGTGCCCATCGAGACGTGGCAGCTCAAGCAAATGCGATTGATAAAGTGTTGGAGCGTTCCCTTGAGGAGCTAGGAGCATTATCAGCTGAGCAACTCATTCATGAGCGCTATGAAAAATACAAAAAAATCGGACAATATTCGCTTGTAAACGATACCATTGGTGTAAAATAAGTAAAGTGCTTTCTGATTGTAGAAAGCACTTTTTTCCGTGTGTTAACAAGAGTGTTGTATTCAGCAATGTAAAGTGGTATTTTTTAAAAATGAGAGCGTGTGTTGAAACGTAGCGTTTATCATCACAGTGCAATGCTAACAGCACTCGGTGATTTTTATAAAGCAATCGATTGATTTTAAGGAGGTTCTTAATGATGAAGCGTATTGGTGTTCTTACAAGTGGTGGAGACTCGCCAGGAATGAATGCCGCAATCCGTGCCGTTGTCAGAAAAGCGATTTATCATGATATTGAGGTATACGGTATCTATTATGGCTATTCAGGTTTAATTGCTGGAGAGATAAAGAAAATGGAGCTTGGTTCCGTTGGAGATATCATCCATCGAGGCGGAACGATGCTTTATACAGCACGATGTGAAGAGTTTAAAACATTGGAAGGGCAGATGAAAGGGATTGCGCAGTTAAAGAAGTTTGGGATCGAAGGCTTAGTCGTCATCGGGGGTGACGGATCGTTTCGCGGAGCGCAAAAGCTAACCGCACAAGGTTTCCCTACGATTGGTGTTCCTGGTACGATCGACAACGACATTCCTGGAACGGACTTTACCATCGGTTTTGATACGGCTTTAAATACAGTGATCGATGCAATTGATAAAATTCGTGACACGGCTACTTCTCATGAACGTACATATGTGATTGAAGTAATGGGCCGAGACGCTGGAGATTTAGCTCTTTGGTCAGGTTTGGCGGATGGAGCGGAAACCATTATTATTCCAGAAGCAGACTATGATATGGATGAAATTATTGGTCGTCTTAATCGTGGACAAGAGCGCGGCAAGAAACATAGCATTATTATTGTTGCTGAAGGTGTAGGAAGTGGAATCGAGTTCGGTAAGAGAATTTCTGATGCGACAGGTACGGAAACAAGGGTAACGGTGCTAGGGCATATTCAGCGTGGTGGTTCCCCTACTGGTATGGACCGTGTCTTGGCGAGTCGTCTTGGAGCAAAGGCAGTGGACCTCTTGATTGAAGGGAAAGCTGGTGTCACAGTTGGAATTCAAAAAAATGAACTTGTCTACCATGATATTGATGAGGTACTTTCAAAAGGACGCTGTGTTGATCTTGATTTATACCGTCTGTCTCAAGAACTTTCCATTTAGGAAATACTAGAACGATTAGTTTAAGGAGGATACTATGCGTAAAACGAAAATAGTATGTACGATTGGTCCGGCAAGTGAGAGTGTGGACAAGCTCGTTCAATTAATTGAAGCAGGAATGAATGTTGCACGTCTTAATTTTTCCCATGGAGATTTTGAGGAGCATGGAGCTAGAATTAAAAACATTCGTGAAGCGGCAGAACGAACGGGGAAAACCGTCGCCATTTTACTTGATACAAAAGGGCCTGAAATTCGCACACAAACCCTTGAAGGTGGGGTTGCTGAGTTGAAGGCAGGGGAAGAGCTTATTCTCTCCATGACAGAGTTAGTTGGGAATCAATCGAAAATTTCGATCACGTATCCGGGCCTCGTAAATGACGTTAAACCTGGGTCTAAAATCTTACTTGATGATGGATTAATTGGCCTAGAGGTTATTGAAGTCCTTGAGAACGAAATTCGTACTAGAATCTTGAACAGCGGTACATTGAAAAACAAAAAAGGTGTGAACGTCCCAAATGTGAGCGTGAATCTACCAGGTATTACGGAAAAAGATGCTGCTGATATTCGCTTCGGCATCGAGCAAGGGGTTGATTTTATTGCAGCTTCTTTCGTGCGTCGCGCCTCAGATGTTCTAGAAATTCGCGAGCTTTTGGAACAGCACAATGCAGGAGATATTGAAATTATCCCTAAGATTGAGAACCAAGAAGGCGTTGATAACATTGATGAAATTTTAGAAGTGTCAGATGGCTTAATGGTCGCTCGAGGAGATTTAGGTGTAGAAATTCCGGCAGAAGAAGTTCCGCTTGTACAAAAGGCGCTCATTAAAAAATGTAACCACCTAGCAAAGCCTGTCATAACAGCAACGCAAATGCTTGACTCCATGCAACGAAATCCACGTCCGACTCGTGCGGAAGCGAGTGATGTAGCGAATGCCATTTTTGATGGAACAGATGCCATTATGCTTTCAGGTGAAACGGCTGCGGGCGATTATCCAGTTGAAGCGGTTCAAACAATGAGTAACATCGCCTGTCGCACAGAGCAAGCGTTAAACTATCAAGAAATTTTGTCGAGACATACAAAAGAATCTCGGACATCGATTACGAGTGCGATTAGCCAATCAGTTGGCCATACAGCCCTGAATTTAAATGCAGCAGCGATTTTAACGGCAACAGAAAGTGGCCATACAGCTCGAGTTGTTGCGAAGTATCGACCGAAGTCTCCAATTGTTGCTGTCACAAGTAATGAAAAAGTTACCCGGAAACTAGCCCTTGTCTGGGGTGTTAAGCCGATCCTTGGAAAAAAAGCAGCAACCACGGATGAAATGCTAAAAATCACTGTTGAAACGGCTTTGAAAGCAGACGAAGTGAATCAAGGAGACCTTGTTGTCATCACAGCAGGTGTACCTGTTGGAGAGTCTGGAACAACAAATATTATGAAGGTCCATGTAATCGGTGAAGTGATTGCAAAAGGCCAGGGCATTGGTCGCCAAACGGCATCTGGCAAGGTCGTGGTAGCAAAAAATGCAGCGGAAGCAAACGAGAAAGTTGTGGAAGGCTCGATTTTAGTAACGTACAGCACGGATAAAGATATGATTCCTGCTTTTGAAAAGGCAGCCGCTGTGATCACAGAAGAGGGAGGCCTAACTTCTCACGCTGCCGTTGTTGGTCTGAGTCTTAGTACACCAGTGATTGTTGGTGTAAAGGGAGCTCTAACGTTATTTTCTGATCATGATGAAATTACTCTTGACTGCAGACGTGGTGACATTTACAAAGGTCTCACGAGTGTATTATAATGAAACAAGGAGAAGGATAAGCCTTCTCCTTTTTCTGTCTAAAGAGCAAGTGATGTGAATACGGGGCAGATGCCAGATAGATGAACTTGCGCCACAAGCACGTTCTTTACTACTTCAGCTTGCACCCGAAGCTCCGACCCTTTTCATATAAATCTGCATGAGCGGCTCGCTCTTCCCACTTGGATGAAAACGAGTTCGCCAAGTAACGCTGAGCAACCTTTCAATGAAGGGGTGTGAGCGGAAGGGCTTCATTGTTTCATCAACTAAAACTGAAGCTCCGTCCCCTTTTCCACAGAAAAAACTAAAGGAGAAGCGTATGTTTCGATTCTTATTGCTATTAATTATTATTGTGCCGGCAATAGAAATTACATTGTTCATTCTTTCAGGTCAGGTCATTGGCATTTGGCCTACGTTTTTACTGATTATTCTTACTGGAATTGTTGGGGCATGGCTTACGAAACGTCAAGGCCTACAAGCGATTCGCTTAGCCCAGCTACAAGCACAGCAAGGCCAGATACCAAGTGAAGCAATCATTGATGGCATTTGTATACTCGTTGGCGGCATTTTTCTTTTAGCGCCTGGGTTTTTAACTGACATTATCGGACTGTTTATGCTGATTCCACAAACAAGAGGTACAGCAAAAGCTTTATTACAAAAGCTGTTTCATCGAATGATTCAAAACGGTTCATTTATTTTTATATCTAGACGTTAGCCGCTCGTTAAGACGAGCGGCTTTTTTCAAAAGATAAGAACGTAGAGCTTTAAAAGCTGATTAACTATAGGGGTTAGCGGCTCGGGGGGCACTTTGAACATAAAAAACGTTTATTAGTCAGCGTTTCCAGCGCTTGTCTTCGTTAGGAGGGCGTCTTGCGCTTTTCTTAATGGGGGCGATAATGAATTGATAAAGATCATGGAAGACACGAACGCGATAAAGGGCCTGAATGAAAACGAGAATCGCTGGTCCAATAAAAAGCCCTACAAATCCAAACACCTTGAATCCAACGAACAGGACGATTAAGGTAACGAAGGGATCGAGACCCATGTTTTTGGAAAGGACTTTTGGTTCCACTAGCTGGCGTTGAATGAGGATGATGAAATACAAAAGTGCGAGGCCAATCGCTAGTGATGATTCATCCGTAAAAAAAGCATAAAAAATCCAAGGAATGAACACAAGCCCTGTTCCAACGTAGGGAAGTAAATCGACAAAGGCGATGATTAGCACAACGGTAAAAGGGTAGGGGACACCAAGAATAAAGAGACCAACTAGAACCGTAAGAGACGTCAATAGAATCAAGAAAATCTGTGTACGAGCATAACTGAACAGCGCATGTTTTAAATCATAAAGGACATAGGTAAAGCTTTTTGATACTTTCGCTGGAATGAGGGACCGAAACAATGAAGATAGTCGGTACCAATCTTTGCTAATAAAAAATGTTGCCAGAAGAGAAAAAAGAAAGACTGAAGCTAAATTCGGTAGAGTAAGAAAAAAATTTGAGAGACCATGTAAAAACAGTTGAAGGATGTTAGAAATCGCTGTTGTTAATTCAGTGGTAATTGAACGAGCATACGTATACACAGACTTTTGCTGCTCAGAGTCTAATGTATGAAATAAATAAAGGAGTTCTTCAAAAAATGGCAGGATTGAAGTCGTAAAGCGCTCCTCCAAAGCGATTGAAATTTTTATGACATGATTAGGTATAACATTTGCAAGATAGTTAGATCCTGCAATTAATT
>NZ_ANNK01000051.1 GCF_000334155.1 Halalkalibacterium ligniniphilum
TCGCTTAGCCCAGCTACAAGCACAGCAAGGCCAGATACCAAGTGAAGCAATCATTGATGGCATTTGTATACTCGTTGGCGGCATTTTTCTTTTAGCGCCTGGGTTTTTAACTGACATTATCGGACTGTTTATGCTGATTCCACAAACAAGAGGTACAGCAAAAGCTTTATTACAAAAGCTGTTTCATCGAATGATTCAAAACGGTTCATTTATTTTTATATCTAGACGTTAGCCGCTCGTTAAGACGAGCGGCTTTTTTCAAAAGATAAGAACGTAGAGCTTTAAAAGCTGATTAACTATAGGGGTTAGCGGCTCGGGGGGCACTTTGAACATAAAAAACGTTTATTAGTCAGCGTTTCCAGCGCTTGTCTTCGTTAGGAGGGCGTCTTGCGCTTTTCTTAATGGGGGCGATAATGAATTGATAAAGATCATGGAAGACACGAACGCGATAAAGGGCCTGAATGAAAACGAGAATCGCTGGTCCAATAAAAAGCCCTACAAATCCAAACACCTTGAATCCAACGAACAGGACGATTAAGGTAACGAAGGGATCGAGACCCATGTTTTTGGAAAGGACTTTTGGTTCCACTAGCTGGCGTTGAATGAGGATGATGAAATACAAAAGTGCGAGGCCAATCGCTAGTGATGATTCATCCGTAAAAAAAGCATAAAAAATCCAAGGAATGAACACAAGCCCTGTTCCAACGTAGGGAAGTAAATCGACAAAGGCGATGATTAGCACAACGGTAAAAGGGTAGGGGACACCAAGAATAAAGAGACCAACTAGAACCGTAAGAGACGTCAATAGAATCAAGAAAATCTGTGTACGAGCATAACTGAACAGCGCATGTTTTAAATCATAAAGGACATAGGTAAAGCTTTTTGATACTTTCGCTGGAATGAGGGACCGAAACAATGAAGATAGTCGGTACCAATCTTTGCTAATAAAAAATGTTGCCAGAAGAGAAAAAAGAAAGACTGAAGCTAAATTCGGTAGAGTAAGAAAAAAATTTGAGAGACCATGTAAAAACAGTTGAAGGATGTTAGAAATCGCTGTTGTTAATTCAGTGGTAATTGAACGAGCATACGTATACACAGACTTTTGCTGCTCAGAGTCTAATGTATGAAATAAATAAAGGAGTTCTTCAAAAAATGGCAGGATTGAAGTCGTAAAGCGCTCCTCCAAAGCGATTGAAATTTTTATGACATGATTAGGTATAACATTTGCAAGATAGTTAGATCCTGCAATTAATTCAGCAATAAAAAGTGTCACAAGCCCACCAACGATGCTACATAGTAAGAAAAGTGTTAGTAGGACAGCAGGGAGTCGTGTAAGGTGTAGCTGTTTTTCTACCCAGCAGATAAACGGATGAAGCAGAAAAGCAATGATGAAGCCGATAAGAAAGGGGTAAGCTACACTTACCACATAGTAACCTCCTACAATGAGTAAGACTGTACATAATATAACAAAGGCGGTTCGAAAGGTAACTTGAACGGATGTTTTACTCATGTTAAAAATCCCTTTCTTTTGTATGCGTAGCTTGTACCATCTATATGCCAAAGAAAGAGCGTTTATGTAGAAGAGGTGAATAATTGAAAGAAAAGGTTGTATGTTAATAAGTGGACATATGCGATTAGATGGCAAAAAGTTCAAAATTATGATATGATAATCAAGAATTGCTAAGGAGGAAGGATGGGCAATTAATTTGATTTCAGAAGCTACTATATTCATGCTCGTCTTATTGGCAATTGCCCTGATTGCCAAAAATCAATCGCTCATGATCGCTGTGCTTGTTTTATTAGTGATAAAATTTGTTGGGGCAGGGGATAAAATATTTCCGTTTATTCAAGATAAAGGGATAAATTTAGGTGTAACCGTATTGACGGTTGCCGTTTTAACACCGATTGCCGTTGGGGAAATTGGATTTAAGCAACTAAGTGAAGCGGCGCGTTCTTCCTATGCATGGATTGCTCTTGCTTCCGGAATACTTGTTGCATTAATTGGGGCTACTGGTATTGATTTATTAAGAAATGACCCGCATATTACCACGGCACTCGTGTTAGGGACGATCATTGCGGTCGCCTTTTTTAATGGTGTCGCTGTAGGGCCCGTCATTGGAGCAGGTATTGCGTACCTTGCCATGCGAATCGTTCAGTTTTTTGGAACAATGGGAGGGTGAGCGACATAATAAGTATGTTCGTTCATCTTTTTGACCTCCTAACTTATTATCTGAAAACTCCAATTATTCCAACTTATATCTGTTGAAGCTGAAAACTTCACAGAAACGTTCACAAAAGTTTAAATAATGTTTATAATGAGAGTTGATTGACTTCCTTCCTACATAGCGAACGATTTATTACATGGAAATGTAAGCATTTTCGCTTACAAAAAAGAGTCAAAGAATTTTAGGGAAAAGGAGAGGTTTGAATGAGTACAACTCGTGGTCTTGAAGGTATTGTAGCAACAACATCAAGCGTGAGCTCTATCATTGATAGCGTGTTGACCTACCAAGGATATGACATTGATGACTTAGCTGATCATGCGAGCTTTGAAGAAACCATCTATCTACTTTGGAACGGTAAGCTTCCGAATGAGAATGAACTCCAAGATTTAACAGAAGCTTTGGCACGCAATGCAGAAATTCCGCAAGAAATTATTGAGCAAATGAAATCATATCCAATGGATAAGGTTCACCCAATGGCTGCTGTGCGAACGGCTGTTTCAAGCTTAGGTTTGTTTGATGAAGAAGCAGATCTAATGGAGGAAGAAGCAAACCGTCGCAAAGCGATTAAGCTTCAAGCGAAGATCCCAACAATTGTGACAGCGTTTTCTCGTATTAGAGAAGGAAAAGAGCCTGTTTCACCTCGTCAGGATTTAAGTTTCGCGGCAAATTTCTTGTACATGCTAACAGGTAAAGAGCCTGATGATATTGCAGTAAATGCTTTTAATAAGGCACTTGTGTTACATGCGGACCATGAGTTAAACGCTTCAACCTTTACAGCACGTGTCTGTGTGGCGACGCTATCTGATGTGTATTCAGGAATTACAGCTGCTATTGGTGCATTAAAAGGACCTTTACATGGTGGAGCAAACGAAGCGGTTATGGCGATGTTAATGGAGATTGGCGATGTTGATAACGTTGAGCCATATATTCGAAAAGCATTGGATAACAAAGAAAAAATTATGGGCTTCGGTCATCGTGTGTACAAGGATGGAGACCCCCGTGCCAAGCATCTTCGTGAAATGTCAAAGCGTTTAACGGAAATTACTGGTGAGAAAAAATGGTATGAAATGTCCGTTAAGATTGAGGAAATAGTGACAGGTGAAAAAGGTTTATTGCCGAATGTTGATTTTTACTCAGCTAGCGTATACCACAGCTTAGGCATCAAGCATGACTTGTTTACACCGATTTTTGCTGTGAGTCGTGTATCTGGTTGGCTTGCTCACATTTTAGAGCAATATAGCAACAACCGTCTTATTCGTCCACGTGCAGAATATGTTGGTCCTGATAAGCGCTCTTACATCCCTATTGACAAAAGGTAATATTTGAACCAAAAAAGCAAGAGAGGGTTAATCCTCCTTGTACATAGAGGAAGAGCTGAAGAAGAATTATTATTTTTAGGAGGTAGTTTTCATGGCAAATGGAGAGGTAATCAAAGTTAATAATGGAGTATTAGATGTACCGAATAATCCAGTCATTCCTTACATTGAAGGTGACGGTATTGGGCCTGACATTTGGAAAGCAGCATCTCGTGTTCTTGACGCAGCTGTTGAAAAGGCATATAACGGTGAGAAGAAAATTGTATGGAAAGAAATTCTTGCAGGTGAAAAGGCTTATAACGAAACAGGTAGCTGGTTACCTGATGAGACATTGGAAACAATTCGTGAATATATCATTGCCATTAAAGGACCTTTAACAACGCCAGTAGGTGGAGGAATTCGTTCACTTAACGTTGCACTTCGTCAAGAGCTCGACCTATATACTTGCTTACGTCCAGTTCGTTATTTCCAAGGTGTTCCTTCTCCTGTAAAACGTCCAGAAGATACGGATATGGTAATCTTCCGTGAAAACTCTGAAGATATTTACGCAGGGATCGAATATCAAGCTGGTACAGATGAAGTAAAGAAATTAGTCACTTTCTTACGTGAGGAAATGGGTGTGAAGAAAATTCGTTTCCCTGAAACATCTGGTATTGGAATTAAGCCTGTTTCTCAGGAAGGAACAGACCGACTAGTTCGTGCAGCTATTCAATATGCGATTACGGAAGGACGTAAGAGCGTAACCCTTGTCCACAAAGGCAACATTATGAAATTTACTGAAGGTGCCTTCAAAAACTGGGGTTATGAGCTTGCTGAGCGTGAGTTCGGAGATAAAGTATTCACGTGGGCACAATACGACAAAATTGTTGAGCGTGAAGGAAAAGACGCAGCAAACAAGGCGCAAGCTGATGCGGAAGCTGCTGGTAAGATTATTGTGAAAGATTCAATTGCTGATATTTTCTTACAACAAATTTTAACACGTCCGAAAGAATTTGATGTTGTAGCAACAATGAATTTAAATGGAGACTACATTTCCGATGCCCTTGCTGCTCAAGTTGGCGGAATCGGTATCGCACCTGGTGCTAACATTAACTACGACACTGGACATGCTATTTTCGAAGCGACTCATGGAACAGCTCCAAAGTATGCAGGTCTTGATAAAGTAAACCCATCATCTGTTCTTTTATCAGGTGAATTAATGCTCCGTCACCTTGGTTGGTTTGAAGCTGCTGATATGATTATGAGTTCAATGGACAAGACGATTGCAAGCAAAGTTGTCACATATGACTTTGCCCGCCTTATGGATGGAGCAACTGAAGTAAAGTGCTCTGAATTTGCAGATGAACTCATTAAAAACCTTTAATAAATCGTCTAACGAACTAAGTATAGGAGTGACGATCGATGGCAATTAAGCGTAGAAAAATTTCAGTAATCGGTGGCGGCTTTACTGGAGCAACAACGGCACTAATGGTTGCTCAAAAAGAACTTGGGGATGTTGTTCTTGTTGATATTCCTCAAATGGAAGGCCCAACAAAAGGGAAGGCTTTAGACATGCTTGAATCTACACCTGTTCAAGGGGTCGATTCAAACATCATAGGTACCTCTAGCTATGAAGACACAAAAGATTCTGATGTCGTTGTCATTACTGCTGGGATTGCACGTAAGCCTGGAATGAGCCGTGATGACCTTGTGAATACGAACGCTGGAATTATGAAAGCAGTGACAAAGGAAGTAGTTAAGTATTCACCGAATTGCTATATCATCGTGCTAACAAATCCAGCTGATGCGATGACGTACACAGTATACAAGGAATCAGGGTTCCCGAAAAATCGTGTCATTGGTCAATCGGGCGTACTCGACACAGCACGCTTCCGTACATTTGTTGCGCAAGAATTAAACCTATCGGTTGAGGACATTACTGGTTTTGTTCTCGGTGGACATGGTGATGACATGGTGCCATTAATTCGCTACTCGTTCGCTGGTGGTGTGCCTCTTGAGAAGTTAATCCCTCAAGACCGCATCGAGGCAATTGTTGAACGTACGCGTAAAGGTGGCGGCGAAATCGTTGGTCTCCTTGGAAACGGAAGTGCTTATTACGCTCCAGCTGCTTCTCTTACACAAATGGTTGAAGCAATCATTAAAGACAAAAAGCGTGTTCTTCCAACGATCGCTTACCTTGAAGGCGAATATGGCTATGAAGACATTTACGTTGGTGTTCCTACCATTCTTGGAGGAGATGGCATCGAAAAAATCATTGAGCTTGATCTAACAGAAGAAGAGAAAGCTGCATTTGCAAAATCAGTTGATTCTGTTCGTAATGTCATGCAAGCTCTTCCGAAAGAATAAAGACTGAAAAATCCCCCTGCTTGTTCAAAAGCAGGGGGATTTTTTTTAAGATTAAAAAGGGATAACCTGTCAAAGCTGCCTATACGCTTGAGGTAGCTACAGCCTGTAAAAAATATTGGCAGGCTTTTAGCGCTTGTCGCAGCTGACCAAGGCGCTTGTGCTTTTTTTAGAAGGAGTGGTACCTTTGTTCCATCAGACATAGTGGCTGTACAATTAAGGTGAAAGGGTAACAAGCCTTATAAATACCTAGGGATGAGTGAGCACTCTATCCTTTTGCTAACTCCTATCCATCTTTTTGTTATAATAAAGAAAAAACAATTTTGGGATGGCATTTTGAGAAACCGGTTCGAAAATTTTTGAGTAGAGTATGGAGGATGAAAAATGTCACAAAGGTTGCTAGTCGTTGATGATGAAGAATCAATTGTAACGCTTTTACAGTTTAATTTGGAACAGTCAGGATACGAAGTTGTAACAGCCATGGATGGGGCTGCTGCATTGCATTTAGCAAAGACAGAGACGTTTGACCTTGTCATTCTTGATTTAATGCTACCTGAGATAGATGGCCTAGAGGTTTGCAAACAGCTAAGGCAGAACAAAATCCTTACACCGATCTTAATGTTAACGGCCAAAGACGATGAATTTGATAAAGTTCTTGGTTTAGAGCTTGGTGCTGACGATTATATGACAAAGCCATTTAGTCCAAGAGAGGTTGTTGCTCGAGTTCGGGCGATTTTAAGAAGAGTCGTACATACAAAAGATACAATGGAGGAAAAAACGGATTCAGAGCCCACAATTAAAATTGGTGAGGTCGAAATTTTTCCGGAAAATTATGAGGTTTTTTTTCGAAAGCAGCCATTAGAGTTAACGCCAAAAGAGTTCGAGCTGCTTTTATTTTTGGCTAACAATAAGGGAAGAGTATTAACACGTGATCAGCTGTTAAATGCAGTTTGGAACTATGAATTTGTGGGTGACACACGAATCGTGGATGTTCATATTAGTCATTTGCGTGAAAAAATTGAATCAAATACGAAAAAGCCAGTCTACATTAAAACGATACGAGGCTTAGGATACAAGCTTGAGGAGCCCACATTGAATGGTTAAGTTCCGTAATCGATTGATTGTTTCGATATTA
>NZ_ANNK01000052.1 GCF_000334155.1 Halalkalibacterium ligniniphilum
GCGCTTGTGCTTTTTTTAGAAGGAGTGGTACCTTTGTTCCATCAGACATAGTGGCTGTACAATTAAGGTGAAAGGGTAACAAGCCTTATAAATACCTAGGGATGAGTGAGCACTCTATCCTTTTGCTAACTCCTATCCATCTTTTTGTTATAATAAAGAAAAAACAATTTTGGGATGGCATTTTGAGAAACCGGTTCGAAAATTTTTGAGTAGAGTATGGAGGATGAAAAATGTCACAAAGGTTGCTAGTCGTTGATGATGAAGAATCAATTGTAACGCTTTTACAGTTTAATTTGGAACAGTCAGGATACGAAGTTGTAACAGCCATGGATGGGGCTGCTGCATTGCATTTAGCAAAGACAGAGACGTTTGACCTTGTCATTCTTGATTTAATGCTACCTGAGATAGATGGCCTAGAGGTTTGCAAACAGCTAAGGCAGAACAAAATCCTTACACCGATCTTAATGTTAACGGCCAAAGACGATGAATTTGATAAAGTTCTTGGTTTAGAGCTTGGTGCTGACGATTATATGACAAAGCCATTTAGTCCAAGAGAGGTTGTTGCTCGAGTTCGGGCGATTTTAAGAAGAGTCGTACATACAAAAGATACAATGGAGGAAAAAACGGATTCAGAGCCCACAATTAAAATTGGTGAGGTCGAAATTTTTCCGGAAAATTATGAGGTTTTTTTTCGAAAGCAGCCATTAGAGTTAACGCCAAAAGAGTTCGAGCTGCTTTTATTTTTGGCTAACAATAAGGGAAGAGTATTAACACGTGATCAGCTGTTAAATGCAGTTTGGAACTATGAATTTGTGGGTGACACACGAATCGTGGATGTTCATATTAGTCATTTGCGTGAAAAAATTGAATCAAATACGAAAAAGCCAGTCTACATTAAAACGATACGAGGCTTAGGATACAAGCTTGAGGAGCCCACATTGAATGGTTAAGTTCCGTAATCGATTGATTGTTTCGATATTAACCGTTACGTTGCTTGTCATGGCAGGGTTAGGGATTATCATTGGTCAAATGTTCAAAGATTTTTATGTGGATAATTTAACGAATCGGATGAAAAAGGAAGCAAACCTTGCCGCCTATACGATCCTCAATGGAAACCTTGAGCCTGAAACAACACAAATGCTAGCAAGGCAAATTAGTGAAAACCTAGATGCTCGTGTGACCGTTATTTTAGCCGATGGGACCGTGATTGGTGAATCCGAAACAGACCCTGAGATAATGGAAAATCATTTAAATCGTCCAGAAATAGCGGCCATTCGTGAAGGAGTTGTTCGTTACAGCACAACGGTTGAAACAGAGCTATTATTTTATGCGGTACCTCTCAAAACGGAGATGGACGAGACAGCTGGATATCTTCGTTTGGCGATTCCAATTCAAACCCTTGACCAAATGAATCGGACGATTTGGGGTATTTTAGCGTTTAGCTTTACGATCGCCTTTATTGTAATTATGTCTGTCACGTTTCGGGTTGCAAACCAAATGGTTAAACCGATTGAGAATGCGACAATCGTTGCGAATGAGCTTGCGGAAGGAAATTTTAAAGCGAGAACAGCAGAGGAAAGTAAAGATGAGGTGGGGCAGCTGAGCCGTTCCATTAACGTGCTTGCCTACAACCTCGAACAGGTCACAAAACGACACCAAATGCAGCAAGAACGCCTTGAAACCTTAATTGAAAACATGGGAAGCGGGCTTATTTTCATTAACACAAGAGGAGACATTATCCTTTGCAACAAGACGTGTCAGGATATTTTTGCTGAAAACACGGACCTATGGATTAATGAGCTTTACCATGATGTCATTAAACACAAAGAGATCATTAAGATTGTCCAAGATATTTTTATGACAGAACAAAAGCAACGCCGTCAAATTAAGCTACCCATTCACTTAGAGGTTCGTCATTTTGACGTATATGGTGCACCAATCATAAGCAATCATGAAAAGCTGAAAGGGATTGCCCTTGTGTTCCATGATATTACAGAGTTAAAAAAACTGGAGCAAGTCAGAAAGGACTTTGTCGCCAATGTTTCTCATGAGTTAAAAACACCTGTCACCTCCATTAAAGGATTTACTGAAACGCTTCTTGATGGGGCGATGGATGATGAAAAGCTGAGGGAGAAGTTTTTAAAAATCATTTGGAAGGAAAGTGAACGACTCCAAAGCCTTATTCAAGACCTGCTTGAATTGTCAAAGATTGAACAGCATTATTTTCAACTGAATTTACAGCAAACGAATTTGGCTACAATCGTAGAGGATGTCGTAACGCTATTAAAATCAAAGGCAGAAGAGAAGGGGATTATGCTTGAATTCTCTTCGACAGGTTCTTTTGATTTGCAAGGGGATCCTGAACGGCTTAAACAAATTGTGATTAATTTAATCAATAATGGGATTATGTATACACCAAGCGGAGGGCGTATTACGGTTGCTTTAAAAGAAAACGGTGACGAGCTTGAGTTAACAGTTCAAGATACAGGAATCGGTATTGGGGAAGCTGAAATCCCACGAATTTTTGAACGTTTTTACCGGGTTGATCGAGCACGGAGCCGAAACTCTGGAGGGACTGGATTGGGTCTTGCGATCGTGAAGCATTTGGTTGAAGCTCATGATGGAAAGATTCGAGTTGAAAGCGTAGTAGGAGGAGGGACGACATTCATTATTGCGTTTCAGCGTCAACAACTTGAAGAGTGATGGCAGGAAGCACAGTGATTTATCCGCTTTACAAAAAATTAACAAACCCTTCATGCTGAATTAATGGTTAGGCTCTATAATGAAGGCGAACGGTTTCTTAATGCCATCGTAAAGAATTGTTTGTTCATCCCTGCAATTCATTTACGAAGCTGTTTTACATCCCCTTGAGCGGGACGAAAGCACCCCCCTTTAGCTTTCGTCCCTTTTTCTGTTCAGTCGATCGAGTGACGAATGAAGATAACTCTCAGAGCCCACTTAGCCTCTTAAAAGCAGCTGTACCTACATATTTTGTTAAGAAGCAAAGAAAATACAATGAGTGCCTCTCTTAGTAAAAGATTGCCTTCTTTTGTAAAAATCCCTACAGTATACGCATAATTTGTACTATAATGATAGTATTGTAAAATAACCTAGTGAAAAAATGAATTCTTTGAAACTAGAACCATCTATTTAACGTATAAAAAGAAAAAGACAACAAAGAGGGGGAGATGATCATGAGCATTAAGCAAATACTCGTCAGCTTTGTTTCGTTAATCGGAATCGTGATACTAGGTCTTTTCCTAGTTACGGGCTGGTATATTGTTGATGAGACAGAGCAAGCCGCACTCATTACCTTTGGACGAGTGGAAGAAACAATTGATGAGCCAGGGTTGAAATTTAAAATGCCATGGCCGGTTCAACGGGTTGAAATTCTTTCAAGAGGAACCTTTAATTTACAAGTTGGTTATCAAGAGGATGGCGGAGAAGTCGTAGAATTTACCGATGAAGCCAAAATGATCACAGGGGATGAAAACATCCTATTTGCTGACTTGGCGGTTCAGTGGCGAATTACAGACCCGGAACAATATTTGTACAGTACAGAGGATCCTGAGGCGTTATTGTATAACGCTACATCATCTGCTCTTCGCAATGTCATTGGTAGCTCGAGCGTCGATGATGCTCTGACGGATGAGCGTCCCACGATTGAAGCCTCTGTGTTCGAAAATTTGGTTGAACTAATTGAGCTCTATCAAATCGGCATTAGTATTTCAGATGTGAAGCTACAGGACGTGGAGCTTCCAACACAAGAAGTTCGTCGTGCATTCACAGAAGTAACGGATGCCCGTGAAGAACGACTTACGAAGATTAATGAAGCAAATCGGTATCGAAATCAAGAAATGAATGAAGCTGAAGGGGAAAAGGACGCGATCATTTCAAGAGCAGAAGGTACGAGAGCAGAGCGAATTGAAACGGCACGAGGTGACGTGGCTAGATTTAATGCCCTATATGAAGAATACCTCGTCAACCCTGAGGTAACAAGACAGCGACTCGTCCTTGAAACATTGGAACAGGTCTTACCTGATACAGAAATCTACATTATGGATAGCTCGAATGATACTGTAAATTATTTACCGATTCGTCCGCTAGAACGTCGTCCTGAAGCAGCAACGACCGAGGGGGGTGGCAACTAATGAGTGATAACAACATCGTCGATATTGCTGAAAAGAGACAGCCAGAGGAATGGCGTAAATACATAAAAGTAGGAGCCGTTACTGTTATTCTTGTCGGGTTAGTTGCCGTTCTCCTATCAAACCTGTTTATCGTTGAACAAGGAGAATACAAAGTAGTTCGTCAATTTGGAGAAGTTGTACGTATCGAGGATGAGCCTGGGCTAAAGTTTAAAGTACCCTTTATTCAATCGGTAACGACCTTGCCGAAATATCAGATGGTCTACGACATTCCCACTGCTGAAATCAATACCCGTGATAAAAAACGGATGCTTGCTGACCACTATGCTTTATGGAGAATTGAAAACCCACATAATATGATTTCAAATGTTGGGACGTTTCAACGAGCGGAAGCGATTATGGGTGAGCTGATCTTTTCGGCGATTCGAGCTGAGCTCGGCCAGTTGGATTTTGACCAGATCATTAATGAAGATGAGGGCTCACGAGGCGGAATTAATGAAATGGTAAAAGAACGGGTAAATGAAGCATTAGCCCGGAATAATTATGGCATTATTTTAACGGATGTTCGAATGAAACGAACGGATTTACCTGAGGAAAATGAAGAAGCCGTCTATCGTCGTATGATCTCTGAGCGTCAATCGACGGCACAAGATTATTTGTCTCAAGGGGACGCGGAAGCAAATCGGATCCGTGCAAACACCGACCGTGAAGTCCAAGAAATTCTTGCTACTGCCAATGCCGATGCCAATGAAATTATTGGTGAAGGGGAAGCTGAAGCTGCACAAATTTACAATGATTCCTTCGGTCGTGACCCTGAATTTTATCAATTGTATCGGACGCTCCAATCGTATGAACAAACGATCAATGATCAGACGGTAATCGTTTTACCTGCTGATTCTCCATATGCCCGTATCTTAATGGGATATTTAGATTAAGGGGACATTGGAACCTATTTAATCATACCGGTGTGAGAGGAAAGTCTCTTTATTTTCTACTTGAGAACTGTCCCATATCGGCAGAAAACCCTCAGAAGGATTCGGTCTTTCTTGAGGGTTTTCCTTTTAACGGCTCAGTAAGTATAAAAAATTATGATGATTGTCTGAACGCACAAAAAAAGCTGAGGCTTTCACCATTAAGAACTTGGCGATAAGCTAAGTTTTTCAAAATTTTTCAAAGCTGTAGCTAAAGCTAGCGCTTAATGCTCACTTCTCTCCTAAGAACAATGTGCTTTTTCATTCAAATAGACAGTATGCTACAATAAAACGAGAAATGTACGAAAAAGAAAGGGAGTATCTCCTTTGAATAAACTTGTATTAGTTGACGGGAACAGCATTGCATATCGTGCTTTTTTTGCCTTGCCGCTATTGAACAATGACAAAGGTGTCTATACAAATGCAGTGTACGGATTTACGACGATGTTATTAAAAATATTAGAAGATGAAAAGCCTACTCATATGCTTGTTGCCTTTGATGCTGGAAAGACAACATTCCGGCACGAGACATATGGTGAGTACAAAAGCGGGCGTCAAAAAACGCCCCCTGAATTGTCCGAGCAACTTCCGCTTATTCGCGAATTGCTTGATGCCTTTAACATCTCACGTTTTGAAGTGGAGAACTATGAGGCTGATGATTTAATTGGAACGCTTGCAAAGCAAGCTTCAGCAAAAGGATGGGAAGTCAAGGTCTATTCAGGTGATAAGGATCTGCTTCAGCTTGTATCTGATCATGTAACGGTTGCCCTTACACGTAAAGGAATTACGCAGGTGGAAACCTATGATACAGAAGCGATTGCTGAAAGATATGGGATTACCCCGAAGCAAATTATTGATATGAAAGGCTTAATGGGGGATAGCTCTGATAACATTCCTGGTGTTCCTGGAATCGGGGAAAAAACCGCGTTGAAATTACTAAAAGAGTATGGAACGGTTGAAAACGTGCTCGAAAACATTGATAGCATTTCAGGCAAGAAAATGAAAGAGCGTCTTGAAGAAAACCGCGACCAAGCTCTAATGAGCAAAGCGCTTGCAACGATTTATACCGAGGCGCCGATTACGTTGGACGCTGATGAGTATGTGTTCGGTGACTATGATAAGCGTGAAGTCGTGAAGCTTTTTAAGGAGCTTGATTTTAAGTCTTTGATTGATAAGTTTGATGAAGATGGCACAAAAACAGAAAAGCAGGAGCTAAAGGAGCTTGAATTCACCAAGGTAGAGGAAGTAAAAGACGAGCATTTACATAGCCCTTCGGCCGTTGTTGTGGAGGTGCTTGAAGAGAATTACCATCAGGCAGACATTCTTGGGTTTGCACTCGTTCATGAAAAAGGTCGTTATTTTATCCCCACTGAGGTTGCTCTTCAATCTGAGGTCTTTGTCGCCTGGACAAAGGATGAGAACCAAGAAAAATGGGTATTTGATGCAAAGCGTGCTGTTGTGGCCCTTGGCTGGCAAGGGATTGAATTTGATGGTATCCGCTTTGATTTGCAAATGGCGTCCTATTTGCTCGACCCGTCCTTATCCTCCCACGGGATTCATGACATTTCCGAACGAAAAGGGAAAGGGAATGTTTATGACGATGAAGCTGTTTATGGAAAAGGGGCAAAACAAAAGGTTCCGGACGAAAAGGAGCTTTCTGAGCACCTTGTTCGAAAAGCGGATGCGATTTTTGTTCTAAAAGATGTACTAGAGGAAGAGCTACGAGAGAATCAGCAATTTGAGCTATTTCAAGAGTTAGAAATGCCACTTTCGGTTGTATTAGGGCGAATGGAAACAACAGGTGTAAAGGTCGATGTTGAACAGTTAAAACAAATGGGTGAGGATCTGCATGAACGCCTTGCAACCCTTGAGCAAAAAATTCATGAACTAGCAGGTGTTGAGTTTAACATTAATTCGCCGAAGCAATTAGGGGAAATCTTGTTTGAAAAATTGAATCTCCCTCCAATTAAAAAGACGAAAACAGGGTACTCTACGTCTGCTGATGTGTTAGAGAAGCTTGCAGGCGATCATGAGATCATTGACCATATTCTTCATTACCGTCAATTAGGCAAGCTAAGCTCTACGTACATTGAAGGTTTATTAAAAGTCGTTCATGAAGACACCCATAAAATTCATACACGTTTTAACCAAGCCTTAACCCAAACAGGTCGTCTAAGCTCAACCGATCCGAATCTACAAAACATTCCGATTCGACTAGAGGAAGGTCGAAAAATTCGTAAAGCCTTTGTCCCGTCAGAAAAGGATTGGGTTATCCTTGCCGCCGATTATTCACAAATTGAGCTCCGTGTCCTTGCTCATATAGCAGAGGATGAAAAACTAATGGAAGCCTTCCAAAAGGATATGGACGTTCATACAAAGACGGCAATGGATGTTTTCCATGTAAAAGAAGAAGACGTAACGTCAAATATGCGTCGCAGTGCAAAAGCGGTCAATTTTGGGATTGTGTATGGTATTAGTGACTATGGTCTTTCACAAAGTTTAAATATTACAAGGAAGGAAGCTGCGGAATTCATTGAACGTTATTTCGAAAGCTACCCAAAAGTGAAGGATTACATGGATTCGATTGTTGAGCAGGCTCGTGAAAACGGCTTTGTCACAACCTTGCTTCACCGTCGCCGTTATTTGCCTGATATTACGAGTCGAAATTTCAATAAGCGAAGCTTCGCGGAACGAACGGCGATGAACACGCCAATTCAAGGAACGGCAGCAGATATTATTAAAAAAGCGATGGTCAATATGGCAAGACGTATTGAAGAGGAAGGTCTTGAAAGTCGATTATTGCTTCAAGTGCACGATGAACTGATTTTTGAGGTTCCACGAGAGGAACTCGATACAATGAAAAAGCTTGTTCCAGATGTGATGGAAAAAGCAGTTGAGCTAAATGTCCCTCTAAAGGTAGATGTGGAATCGGGTGACTCTTGGTATGATGCAAAATAAGGAGAGACGTAAAACATGCCAGAATTACCAGAAGTAGAAACAGTAAGACGTACCTTAACACGTCTTGTTGTTGGAAAAGTGATTGAGGATGTGACGGTAACATGGCCAAAGATGATCAAACGTCCTGACGATGTAGAGCAATTCCGGCAGCAATTAATTGGACAAAAAATTCATGAGATCGGCAGAAGAGGAAAGTTTCTCCTCATCCGATTGGATAGCTATACGCTTGTTTCCCACCTGCGAATGGAAGGGCGGTATGGCTTATACAAAAAAAGAGAAGAGAACAACAAGCATACACATGTCATTTTTCATTTTACTGATGACACAGAGCTAAGGTATCAGGACGTTCGGAAATTTGGGACAATGCACCTTTTTCCCATCGGTACAGAAGAAAAAGAACCACCTCTTGTGGCTCTTGGCATTGAGCCGTTTGCTGAAAGCTTTACACCACAACTCTTGGTGGAAGCATTTAAGAAAACAAACCGCAAAATCAAAACATCCTTGCTTGACCAAGGAACGGTTGTAGGATTAGGCAATATTTATGTAGACGAGACATTGTTCCGAGCAGGCATTCATCCCGAGCGGCTCGCTAAGGACTTATCAGAAGAAGAATATGTCCGTATACACAAGGCGATGATTGAAACGTTAAAGGAGGCCATTGATTTAGGAGGTAGCTCGATTAAGTCCTATGTCAATGGGCAAGGAGAAATGGGGATGTTCCAACAAAGGCTTGATGTTTACGCACGAAAAGGGGAAGCATGTAACCATTGTGGTGCTGAGATTATCAAAACAGTGGTTGGTGGAAGAGGTACACATTTCTGTCCATCTTGTCAAAAATAACGTACGTCGAATAGGCTCTCGCCATATACTATCGTAACTGTTTTTTTGGAGGGAGCTTATCACGATGGTAGAGATTCTTTCATTATTTGCACTTGCGCTTGCTGTCAGTTTAGATAGCTTTGGGGTTGGTTTAACCTATGGTCTTCGGAAAATGAAGCTGCCGTTTAAATCACTATGCTTTATCGCAGGGTGTTCAGCAGCTTCGATTTTACTTGCGATGATTTTTGGTTTAACGATTCAGCAATATGTATCACCGACTGTGGCAGAGTCACTTGGGGGAGGCATCCTCGTACTGATTGGAGCATGGGCTTTGTATCAAGTGTTTCGCCCTGCAAGAAATAGTGCAAAAACGAAAGAGGATCAGATTATCCTGAATTTTGAAATTAAAGTTCTTGGTGTTGTGATTCGAGTTCTGAGAAAGCCAATGGTCGCTGATATGGATGATTCAGGAACAATAACTGGTCGTGAAGCATTGTTGCTTGGAATTGCGTTATCGTTAGATGCGTTTGGAGCGGGAATTGGAGCCGCTTTTATCGGATTTTCACCGTTGTGGCTAGCCTTATGTGTCGCTTTTATGAGTGCTTCTTTTGTTACCCTTGGGATGAAAAGCGGCTACCGCTTTGCTGAATCGTTATGGATGAAGAAATTTTCATTTATTCCTGGATTATTATTAATATTATTAGGCATTTCCAATTTGTAAGTGCATAAAGGAGATACGGCATGATTATTGGCTTAACGGGTGGAATTGCAAGTGGAAAAACAAGTGTGTCAAAGATGTTTAAAGAGCTGAAAATTCCCGTTGTTGATGCGGATCAAATTGCCAGAGAAGTGGTTCAACCTGGAGAGGATGCGTATAAACGAATAGTGGCTCATTTTGGTAAAGGCATTCTTCAAGAGGACGGTACAATTGAACGAAAAAAATTAGGTGCGATTGTTTTTAATGATGACTCAGAACGGAACGTGTTAAATGGCATTGTTCACCCTGCAGTCCGTGAAAGAATGCAGAATCAGCGGAAGGAGTATGAGGCACAAGGAGCAAAATCCATTGTTTTTGACATCCCTCTTTTATATGAAAGCAACCTCTTTCATCTTGTTGATAAGGTTCTTCTCGTCTACGTAGATGAAGCGGTCCAACTAAAAAGGTTGATGGATCGAGATCAAGCAGGGGAAGAAGATGCACAAAGTCGAATCAGCTCACAGCTCCCTTTAAAGGGAAAAATCGAAAAAGCTGATGCAGTGATTAATAATAACGGAACATTGGCTGAAACGAGAGCACAGCTTGAAAAGATTTTGGATGAATGGAACGTAAAACCCTCATGATAATAAGCGTGAGGGCTTTTTTTGTGTGTAAAAGGGGACAAAGCTGAAATTCCAGGCAGAGAAAGCAGCAAAGCATTGCGGCATTTCGCGCTCACACCTTTTTATAAAGGTTGTATATTTGTTGCCAACTTTGCGAAAAGAGCCAACACGTTTAAACATGATGCTTGATGGAGGAAAACCTCTAGGGATTCGTGGAATTTTTTCTTTTCATCAAAAAAACGAAAAATTAACTGTAAATTAATCGTCCTTTAATTATAAAATATGTTATACTATTTTTAAGAAAATGATAATTAAGTATAGCATATATATGAGAGGGGATAAGACAATGAAAGCTAAAGTAGCGGTTAACGGGTTTGGACGAATTGGAAGAATGGTATTTAGAAAAGCCATTCTTAGTGACAACATTGATGTTGTGGCGGTGAATGCATCTTATCCGTCTGAAACTTTAGCGCACTTGATCAAGTATGATAGCATTCATGGGGCTTTTTCAGGGGAAGTTATCGCAAAGGAAGATGCGTTATTGATAAATGGAAAAGAAGTGAAGCTTCTTCAATCCCGTGATCCAAGAGACTTACCGTGGAAAGAGCTTGGTGTTGACATTGTCATTGAAGCGACTGGTAAATTTAAAACAAAAGAAACAGCGAGTTACCACCTTCAGGCAGGGGCCAAAAAAGTCATTATTACAGCGCCAGGGAAAAATGAAGATTTAACAGTGGTAGTCGGTGTAAATGAAGGCGATTACAAGCCTGATGAGCACCATATTTTGTCCAATGCATCTTGTACAACGAACTGTTTAGCGCCAGTAGCAAAAGTGATTGATGAGTCCTTTGGAATTGAAAGCGGAATGATGACAACCGTTCATGCGTATACCAATGATCAAAAAAACATTGATAATCCTCATAAAGATTTACGACGAGCTCGCGCGTGTGGACAATCAATTATCCCTACATCAACCGGTGCGGCAAAAGCGATCTCAAAAGTATTACCGCACTTAGAAGGAAAGCTGAATGGGATGGCATTACGTGTTCCCACTCCAAACGTATCTCTTGTTGACCTCGTTGTAACGGTTAAGCAGGATGTAACAGTTGAAGAAGTGAATCTTGCCCTTGAAAACGCGGCTAATGGATCACTTAAGGGTATTCTAGGCTTTACAACAGAACCGCTTGTTTCCATTGATTTTAATGGAAATGAAAATTCATCGATCGTTGATGGCCTTTCAACAATGGTTATGGGCACTCGCCAAATTAAAGTGTTAGCATGGTACGATAATGAATGGGGCTACTCTTGCCGAGTGGTTGATCTCGTTGATTTGGTTGCAGCTGAGATCGTAAAAGCTGCAGAAGTTACGGCCTCATAATTGAATAAGCTTCTATCGTTTGCTCCATACTAAGCAAGTCGTCTCTCCCTTTAATTGAAACGAAAAATAGACATTGCTCAAATGTGACATGAGTGGTTCTTAAGATAAGCAAAAGTTATTGCATTGAATTTCTAAAACCAGTATACTGTTTTTCGTGAACTTCAATTAAAGCAAATTAGGAAGAGTTTTGTTACAGAAAGGGTTAGGACCTCTCTGGACTAACTTTCCCCCCGTGTAATGAAACATTCCTACATGCTTGAGAAGGCATGAATTTTTTAAAAGGGGGATTCAACTTATGGACACTATGGGTCGTCATGTAATTGCCGAGCTTTGGGGCTGTGAAGTGGAAAAGTTGAATAATATGAACTACATCGAACAAGTATTTGTCGATGCTGCATTAAAGGCAGGAGCTGAAGTGCGTGAGGTGGCTTTTCATAAATTTGCCCCTCAAGGAGTAAGTGGAGTCGTGATTATTTCAGAATCTCATCTTACGATTCACAGTTTTCCTGAGCATGGTTATGCAAGCATTGATGTCTACACATGTGGAGATCGAATCGATCCAAATGTGGCATCAAACTTTATTGTCGAAGCTTTAGGTGCTAAAACGAGTGAAGTCGTTGAGTTACCAAGAGGTATGGGACCGATTCAAGTTGAAAAATCAAAAGCAAATGCATTGTAAATGAATACTAAGAGGTGCCAATTGTGCACCTCTTTTTTGATTATATGGGTTAAATCACGAGTTCTACACGTGGGAAAACGGCTGACGGTCAATTTCGAGTCCCTTTGGGGGTTGTCGGTAAAGTGCCCTTAGTAGGGAGAAATCGAACGTGTATGATTGAACATGCGAACAATGCACAACCTTAGCGGAGGAAAAATACATAGACTCCTGCGGAAAGGCAAGGGTGAGACCCCAAAGTGCAAAAAGCACGAGGAGACTTACTAGCCGCTCGCGGAAAGTGAAGGATATTTCCAAAGCGAAGGTTATGCATCAACGATCATGACGTTCAGATTTCTTATCAATCAAAACTCTTTTGTCCAAATTGATGCTTTCATCAAGTTGTCTTTATCCTTGGCTTTATTTGTTCATTCGTCTAATGTGGTATAATATAGAAGGAAGATGGAGATTATAAAGCATTTAGGCTCTCGCTTAGGAGGCGTGCTTGTATAAAGCGACTTGTCACTTTCACTCTTTTTCTATATCATAAAAGGTAAGAAAAAACGTCGAAGAATGGAACGCTGCAGGATGCAGCTAGTGGAGATGATTGTATGCGATGTCCAGCATGTCATCATAATGGTACACGAGTGCTTGATTCACGCCCAAGTCATGAAGGGCGTTCAATTAGGCGAAGAAGGGAATGTGAATCATGTAACCACCGTTTCACGACCTTTGAAATGGTGGAGGAAGTTCCGTTAATTGTGGTGAAAAAGGATGGAACCCGTCAAGAGTTCAGCCGCGACAAAATTCTACGTGGCTTAATTCGGGCATGTGAAAAACGCTCGGTACCTTTAGAAACATTAGAAGGAATCGTGAATGAAGTAGAACGAACGTTACGCGGCAAGGGAAAAAATGAAATCGACAGCAAAGAAGTAGGTGAGCTTGTCATGGAGCAGCTTGCTGCCATCGATGACGTAGCCTATGTTCGATTTGCTTCTGTATACCGACAGTTCAAGGATATTAATGTGTTTATCCAAGAATTAAAAGAGTTAATGGAACGGAACCAATAAAAGAAGGGAGCTTAAAGCGTACGTTGCTTCAAGCTCTTTTTTGGCGACTAGTGCGCCTGTTGTTAGACTGCTGGGGAGACTTAGCAGTCAATCTACTTTTTACAAGTAATAATAGTAGAACAATTGCCTTTATAATAGAGAAAACGTTGAACAAGGGAGAGGGGGAGAAAACCATGAGCTGGCATTGGAAGGAGTTACTTCCTGTCGATCGGTATACGGTTCGTACAGCAGATTATCTTAATGACCTTGACCAAAAAGTAGTAACCTTACTGTATCAACCACTTATCGGGACGATGGCTTACGGCTTATACCTAACCCTTTGGAGTGAACTTGAGCGGGATGAGTATTGGAGCAAGGAGCAAACCCATCGCCATTTAATGTTAATGATGGGGGTGACACTGGAAAATATTTACCAAGAACGAAAAAAGCTAGAAGCTATTGGGTTGCTTCGTACCTATAAGCGCAAAGATCAGGAGACAACGTCTTATCTGTATGAGCTGCAGCCACCAATGTCCCCTCAGCAGTTTTTTGAAAATGATGTGTTAAGTGTGTATATCTATAATCGACTCGGAAAAAGTCAATACCTTGCGCTCCGGGATCGTTTTATGGTGGATGTGGTTGATAAAAATGAATACGTGGAAACGACATATTCCTTTGATGAAGTGTACACGTCATTGCATCATTCGGAAATTGTTTCAAATCACCAGTCAGAAATGGGAGAGGCTCTTTCTATGAGCGAAAAGCAAGAGCTTTTGTATAAGAGAGGCGAGGATGAGCTCTCATTTGCAAAGAGTTCGTTTGATTTCGAGCTAATGAAAAACGATTTGTCGAGCTATATTGTCCCAGAAAACGTGCTGACAGAGGAAGTGAAACAGACGATCCTGAGGCTTGCGTTCGTTTATCGGATTGAACCGCTACAAATGAGTCGGATTCTTCAACAAGCTTTAATCCATGATGATGAGGTTGACATAGGGGAGCTACGAAAACGTGCTCAAGAATGGTACAAGCTTGAGCATGGAAATGAACCGCCAACACTCGCGATGCAAACACAGCCTGTTAAACATCGAACAATGGTAAAGAAGGAAGCACAAACGGAGGAAGAGAAAGTGGTGGCTCTCTATGAAACGACGTCACCGTTAACCTTGCTTGAGAGTCGTTCAGACGGAGCAAAGGTTCCGCTTGCTGATGTGAAAATCATTGAAAATTTATTGATTGATTATCAATTACTTCCTGGTGTGGTGAATGTTCTCCTTGATTATGTATTAATGCGAAACAACATGAAGCTGTCTAAATCATTAATTGAAAAAATAGCTGGGCATTGGGCTCGCAAAAAGGTTAAGACTGTCGTGGAAGCGATGAAGCTTGCAAAGGAAGAATACAATCAAAGTGAGGAACGAAAAAAGCAAATCGAGCAAGGAAAGCACCTTGGAAGACCACCTGCAAATGGAAGGCGGAAAAACACACGTCGTGATACCCTACCGAAATGGCTTCTTAATGAGCAAGCGAATCTAGAGCAGAATCAAAATGTAGCGGCGAAAAAAGAGACGACAAAGAGCTTTGATGAAGAAAAACGAGAATTTGAGCGACTTATGGAGGAACGGAAATTACGCATGCAGCGAAAGGGGGAAGACTAGGTGGAATCGATTCAATCGTCTTTAAAACAATTTTCAACTGGAAACCGCAATTTTCAGCAGCGATTACAAGCATTAAAGGAAACAGTGCTTCAGGATCAGTATGTTCAACAGTTCTTACGTGAACATGAAGAAGTCGATGATACGATGCTTGAACAAGGTCTTCCGAAGCTTTATGAGTTTCAGAAGGAGCAACATCATTGTGCCCATTGTCCTGGTCTCCAAGCGTGTCCGAACATGATGAAAGGGTTCCAACCCACTCTGATCGTCAACCGTCATTTCCTTGATCTTCAGTATAACCCTTGTTCAATTAAGATAGAGGTCGAACGTGAAAAACGAAAGCAATCGTTAATCAAATCACTGTACATTCCTAAAGAAATTTTAGAAGCGCGCTTTGACAATGTAGAGTTTGATGGTGAACGCTCACATGCCAGCAATGCAGCACTTAATTTTGCTTTGACGGCGAAGCCGGGAGAAGATGGGCATGGTCTCTATTTTTATGGGAAGTTTGGTGTCGGAAAAACGTATCTGATGGGTGCGATCGTCAATGATTTAAAAGAGAGAGAGATTGATTCGGCGATTGTGTATGCCCCTGATTTTTTTCGGGAAATGAAATATGCGATTGGGGATGGGACGTTTCAACAGAAGCTTGATTATGTAAAGTCAGCAGCTGTCCTTATTTTAGATGATCTTGGGGCAGAAGCAATAACAAGCTGGACGCGTGATGATGTGCTTGGAGCGATTCTCCAGCATCGGATGATGGAGAAATTGCCAACGCTTTTCACCTCAAATTATGATTATGATGAATTGGAGAAGCATCTTTCGTACTCAGATAAAGGTGGCACTGAAGAGCTAAAGGCAAAACGGGTAATGGAACGGATTCGGCATTATACGACACCTGTGTTTGTTGAAGGGAAAAACCGGCGTGCGCATCGTCCGTGACGCCCTTCATTATCTATGTTAGTATGGAACTAGCAGACTTTGAAAACGTTGGGGGTTTAACGGCATGAGTATTGATGCAATATTGGAGCGAGCGGTCAGTGGGGAACGGATTTCCATGGAGGATGCAGTCAAGCTTTACGAAAGTGACGAAGTTGAAAAGATGGGCGAAGCTGCGAATAAAATCATGGAAAAATGGCACCCTGAGCCGATCACAACCTTTGTAATCGGACGAAATGTCAATTATACAAATTTTTGTGATACGTATTGTCGGTTTTGCGCATTTTATCGTGCACCTGGTTCAAAAGAAGGGTACGTGCTTAGTGATGATACGATTTTTCAAAAAATCCAAGAAACGATCGATGTTGGTGGAACGGAAATTTTAATGCAAGGGGGAACAAACCCTGATTTGCCGCTTAGCTATTATACTGAGCTGCTTCAAAACATTAAAAAGCGGTTTCCTGATATTTGGATGCATTCCTTTTCTCCTGCGGAAATTTGGAAAATCGTTGAAGTATCAGGCTTGTCTCTTGAAGAAGTGTTACGGGAATTAAAAGAAGCGGGGCTAGATAGCATGCCTGGTGGTGGAGCTGAAATTTTAACCGAGGAAACCCGCCTTCGTGTCAGCCGTCTGAAAATTACGTGGGAGCAGTGGATTGATGCGATGAAAATGGCGAAAAAAGTTGGCATGCACGGCTCAGCGACGATGGTGATTGGGTTTGGTGAATCATTTGAAGAGCGTGCTTTGCACCTTCAGCGAATTCGTGATGCCCAAGACGAAACGGAGTGCTTTACGGCATTCATTTCTTGGCTCTTCCAGCCTGAAAACACCGGGATGTATAAAACGAAAAAGCTAACACCACGTGATTATTTAAAAAATGTCGCGATTTCACGGATCTTCCTTGATAATATTCCAAACTTCCAGTCTTCCTGGGTTACAATGGGACCAGAAATTGGAAAGCTCTCTCTTCAATACGGATGCAACGACTTCGGAAGCACAATGATTGAAGAAAATGTCGTATCTGCTGCTGGAACGACACATAAAGTGAACACAAATAAGATTCTTCGCTTAATTCGCGAAGCGGGTAAGATTCCTGCGCAGCGGACAACAGCATATGATATCATTCGTGTCTTTGACGAAGCTGAATCAGCGGAAAAAGACTTTGTGATGCAAAACTAAACAATCGGTGTCCACCTCGCTCTAGTATAGGAGCGGGGGTTTTTTGTATGTTAAGAAACTATAAGTTTTTTAACATAGCCGTTTATCGATGTAGTTATTGAAGGTCTAAGGATGGCGAAAAAATTCAATCATGTTTTCGAAGAGGAGACATAGGATGAAGTAGAGCCTGTCAACGAGCGATTCCACACAGCGGTGTTCTATATATAGTGGTCATTTTCTTGGAAGGTAAGGAGGAGTGCTTGTGATTTCGATTCATTTTGAGGAAAAAAGTGACTGTCAGCAGCTGTTTCAGCAATTAAGTAGCTATATGAAGCGCTATGCAAAGTTTGGTTTAAAAGGACATGTACAAGCTGAAGGTTCAGAAATGATTCTTGTGAACTATGAAAATGAGCACGTGAACTTCTATGACTCATTTCAACCTTTTCTTGCTTCGGTTCTGACGGAATATGTGATTGCCACGAAAGAAGAGGAGTGGCTCCTCGATATTATTGAGACAATGTTTTATTTTACAGATGAAGAAGAGCAGCAGCAAATTTTAACGATTGCACGGGCAATTTTAGAAGGAGATCGAAAGGATTTGCCCTCACTTTCTCCATTTTTTAATCGACGGGCATTTGTCTATGAGGCATTCTCAAAGCATATCGAAGAGGAAATGACCTTTTATTACGAACCGTTCATAACCTTTCGGCTTCGGGAGTATGGTGAAATGTTAATTGATTGTGTAGAAATTGCCATTGATGAGTATATGATGGAGCAAGAATATCAAAATATGGTCGAGGATTTTCGCCAATACATTCGATTGAAGAAACCAAAGCGGGATAAGCTCATCCTAGTTCATGACGGAACCTTCACCTTTTACGATGAGCATGCTTGCAAAATTTCAAAAGAAGAAATCTTATTTCATCTCCAAGAGGATCTTGTATTTGAGCAAGGAGTGGCAATAGAAGAAATGGTGATTAGTCCACTTGTTTGCATGCTGCCTGAAACGGTGAAAGTGTTCTCAAATAACAACGAACATGGTGTGATCTTAACAATTCAGACGATTTTTCAAGAGAGAATGGAGCTCTATCCTTTGGAAAAATTTAAATTAAATTAGCCATGAAAACGTTGACATGCATGTAAAGGATCAGGGCAAGAATTTTAAAAATGCCCTTGATTTTCTTTATTGCAATCCATATAATACTACATATCAACTAGATGATGTTTGAATAGTCGTGATGAGGACATGGGTCGCATGGACGGTTTCCAGAGAAGGGAGTTAATGGTGAAAGCTCCTTAACATGAAATGCTGACTTACCACCTCTAAACTGCAGCGGGGAAACGAATTTTTTCGGAGTATCTGTTGCCGGTATGAGCCGTTATACTCAAGCTTGAGCCATTGACATTATTTTTGTTGATGGGAACAAGGGTGGAACCACGAGCTAACACTCGTCCCTTTTGATGAGGGATGGGTGTTTTTTTAATGCTTTCTTGACGTGGTTACATTAACTGAATGATAAATTTAATGAAGGAGTTGACAAGCATGGCAGAGACAATGAAAATCACATTCCCTGATGGTGCGGTAAAGGAGTTTCCAAAGGGTACAACGACAGCGGATATTGCTGGATCGATTAGCCCTGGGCTTAAGAAAAAAGCACTTGCAGGTAAAATAAATGACACATTCCTTGATCTCGATACACCAATTACAGAGGACGGGAAGATTACGATCATTATGCCTGAAACTGAGGAAGGACTTGAGGTGCTGCGCCATAGTACAGCTCATTTAATGGCACAAGCGATCAAACGTCTTTTTAAGGACGTGAAGCTCGGTGTAGGTCCGGTGATAGAGGGCGGATTTTATTATGACATTGATACACCAGAGTCCCTAACACCTGAAGATTTAACAAAAATTGAAAAAGAAATGAAAAAAATCATTGGCGAAAACATTCCAGTTGTTCGCAAAGAAGTGAGCCGTGCGGAAGCGATTGCTCGCTATGAGGAAATTGGAGACGAGTATAAGCTTGAGCTCATTCGTGAGCTTCCAGAGGGTGAAACCATTACCATTTATGAGCAAGGGGAGTTTTTTGACCTTTGCCGCGGGGTCCATGTGCCTTCAACAGGTAAGATAAAGGAATTTAAACTTTTAAGTCTTGCAGGTGCATATTGGCGTGGAGATAGCAAAAACAAAATGCTTCAACGTATTTACGGAACGGCTTTCTTTAAGAAGGCGGATTTAGAAGAGCATCTCCGTTTGCTAGAAGAAGCGAAGGAACGGGATCACCGTAAGCTGGGAAAAGAGCTTGGCATTTTCACTTTATCTCAAAAAGTCGGACAAGGCTTGCCGCTTTGGCTGCCAAAGGGAGCAACGGTGCGCCGCATCATTGAACGCTACATTGTTGATAAGGAGGAAAAGCTTGGCTATCAGCACGTCTACACACCGATCCTTGGTAGCTCAGAGCTTTATAAGACATCAGGCCATTGGGATCACTACAAAGATGACATGTTTCCGTCCATGCAAATGGATAATGAAGAGCTTGTTCTTCGTCCGATGAATTGTCCTCACCATATGATGATTTATAAAAGCGAAATGCGAAGCTACCGACAGCTACCGTTGCGTGTTGCTGAGCTTGGAATGATGCACCGCTATGAAATGTCTGGAGCAGTTTCTGGCTTACAGCGGGTTCGGGGGATGACTCTTAATGATGCGCATATTTTCTGTCGTCCGGATCAAATCAAAGAGGAGTTTATCCGTGTCGTTCGCTTGATTCAAGCAGTATACAAAGACTTTGGTCTTGAAAATTATTCCTTCCGTCTCTCGTATCGTGATCCAGAAGACAAGGAAAAATATTTTGATGATGATGCGATGTGGGAAAAAGCGCAAAGCATGCTGAAGGACGCAATGGATGATCTGAATCTTGAATATTTCGAAGCAGAAGGGGAAGCAGCGTTCTACGGTCCAAAGCTTGATGTGCAGGTTCGTACAGCACTCGGCAAGGATGAGACGTTATCAACCGTCCAACTGGATTTCCTTTTACCTGAGCGTTTTGACTTAACGTATGTGGGAGAAGACGGAAAGCTTCACCGCCCTGTCGTTGTTCACCGTGGTGTCGTCTCAACAATGGAGCGATTTGTTGCCTTCTTGTTAGAAGAATACAAAGGGGCCTTCCCAACATGGCTTGCGCCGATTCAAGTACAGGTGATTCCTGTATCTCCAGATGTGCATCTTGATTACGCAAAATCGGTTCAAGAAAAGCTACAGGAAGCAGGCGTACGTGTAGAAATTGATGAGCGTGATGAAAAAATCGGCTATAAAATTCGTGAAGCCCAAATGCAAAAAATCCCATACATGCTTGTTCTCGGTGATAAGGAGATGGAAGCAAGCAGCGTGAATGTTCGTAAATATGGTGAACAAAAATCAGAATCGGTGGCTCTTGACGAATTTTTACGTGGCATTGCGGAGGAAATTAAAAAATAACCCAAATTTATAAATTCGGTCTTGCAACGAATGACAACTTTCGATAGAATAAAACAGTCGGACAACTTGAGTTGACACCTCTGTATGTTTTATGATACATTGAATAGGTAATTTTATACTGGACACAAAGCAAGCAGGAGCGCCCGCTTCTCACCTGATTGACGCTGCGGCAGTTGACAGGTTATCGTGATTCGTATTTTGAACATGAGAGATAAGTGTGGGCGTCGTATGCCCACACTTTTTTGATGTGTGCTTGGACTGCGATGCCTGTTCATATATAGAGAACAGCAAGCGCTTGAGTATGCTTTGATCCTGTGTGGAAAATCCTTTGGAGGTGGCTCATTATTAGTAAAGACATGTTGGTCAATGAGGGAATTCGTGCCCGAGAAGTTCGTCTCATCGGTGCTAATGGGGATCAAATTGGCGTCAAGTCAAAGAACGAAGCCTTAGAAATGGCTCGTAACGTGAACCTTGACCTCGTCTGTGTGGCTCCAAATGCGAAACCGCCTGTGTGCCGCATTATGGACTACGGAAAATTCCGTTATGAACAGCAAAAGAAAGAAAAGGAAGCACGTAAGAAGCAAAAAATTATCAACGTAAAAGAGGTTCGGTTGAGCCCAACGATTGAAGATAATGATTTCAATACGAAGCTTCGTAATGCTCGTAAGTTTCTCGAAAAGGGAGACAAGGTGAAGGCTGCTATTCGATTCCGTGGTCGTGCAATCACGCATTCTGAGATTGGACGAAATGTTCTTGAGCGTCTTGCGAAAGAGTGTGAGGATGTTGCGACAATTGAGGCTAAACCGAAAATGGAAGGCCGGAGCATGTTCTTAATCTTAGCTCCAAAAACAGAAAAGTAACGTTGGCCTACTTAGACAAGATTAAAGGAGGACATGAGTTATGCCAAAAATGAAGACTCATAGAGGCGCTGCAAAGCGTTTTAAAAAGACTGGTTCTGGAAAGCTGAAGCGTTCACACGCATTCACAAGTCACTTATTTGCTAACAAATCTCAAAAGCAAAAGCGTAAGCTGCGCAAGTCTGCCGTTGTTCATTCTGGAGACTTCAAGCGTATTCGCGAAATGTTAACGTACAAAAAATAATTGATTCGGTTCAAGATAGAAGGAGGGTACTACGATGCCAAGAGTTAAAGGCGGATATGTTGCTCGTCGTCGTCGTAAGAAAGTATTAAAGCTAGCTAAAGGTTATTTCGGTTCAAAACATTTACTATTCAAATCAGCTCAAGGACAAGTGATGAAGTCCTTACAATATGCTTACCGTGATCGTCGCCAGAAAAAGCGCGACTTCCGTAAGCTTTGGATTACACGTATCAATGCAGCTGCGCGCATCAACGGTCTTTCTTACAGCCGTTTAATGCATGGTTTAAAGCTTGCGGGGATTAACGTAAACCGTAAAATGCTTGCAGACCTAGCTGTTAACGATGAAAAGGCGTTTGCAAAGCTTGCTGAAACTGCAAAATCAAGCTTAAATGCTTAAGATAGTACGATGAAAAAGCGTGGTTCTATGCCGCGCTTTTTTTCATCTAGGAAAGGAAGGGACACATGGAAGCCATTGTCGGATATTTCATTGTAGTGAATGTCCTCGGCTATTTTGTCATGGGGATTGATAAACAAAAGGCAAGACAGCAAAAAAGACGAATTCCAGAACGAACATTATTTTTACTTGCTTTGTTCGGAGGCTCATTAGGAATATATGGGGGAATGAAGCAGTTTCGTCATAAAACAAAGCATCGTACATTTTCAGTCGGAATGCCTCTACTCATTCTTGCGCAGCTTTTACTTGGAGTCTTCATCTTCTTTTACCTTCGTTCATAAATTGATGAGAGGAGGGGTGTCCCAATGGAAACATCATTAGAATCGCTACTCATCTTGATTGAAGAAAGTGGCTGGCTTGCCCCAGTTCTGTTTGTGCTGCTGCATGTTTTTCGACAAGTCTTGTTTATTCCAGTGATTGTCATCTGCTTGCTTGGTGGGTATTTGTTCGGAACCTTTTATGGCTCTCTATACTCATTGATCGGCTTAACGCTAGTAAGTGTCGTCTTTTTCTTGGGCGCACACCAATTCCCAAGCTTTCTGACAAAGCTTAGTTCCTTAAAAGATAAATGGTTGAAAGGGAAGGGTGAAATGACGCTTGCGCAGATGATGCTGCTTCGCTCGGTTCCGTTTGTCCATTTTCACTTCGTTTCCCTCTATTTAATCGAATCAGAAAAAACATTAAAAGACTATACAAAGACCTCATTGCTAGTATGCATTCCACCAGCGATCATTTACACATCATTTGGCGATATTATTCATGAGCTGCCACTGATTGGAACGATTGTCTTTGCTCTATTTATGACAATCTTATTTTTAATTTTCAGGAAAAAAGAGCAACGCTATAAGCTTGATGATTTTTTGCGAACGAAAGCACCCTAAAAGCATTTCTGAGTGGTTGTGTCTCCTGTACCTTCATTCTGTAGCAGAGCATTGCCCTTTTCCCGGTCCAAAAAGAGGCACTGTACACTTTTACAGGCCTCTTGTGCTTATGGACGGTTAGTCTCTTTTTTAAGAAATTCTTTAATGGGACTTTTCCATTCAATTTTCGTACTCGGGTAACGCAAGCGAATCTCTTCAGCGATAAAATGAAAATCTTTGTGATCCAATCCTTTTAAGCGCTCCGTCTGACGGGCCCATACATAAATGGAGACAATCTCAAATGAGGATTCAGTCGTCCCTAAATATTTTTCCCCTTCAAATAAAACTCCTTTGTATGTGAGTAAGAAATTTTTCCGGACATCTTTTTCATCATCTAAAAAATAAAATTGCTTTTTATCATGGGCATTTTCCAGCTTACGGCGCGGATGAAATAAATATTTAATGGCACTATAGACCAAAATGATCAGTGCGATAAGAATCAAGAGGCGAAATAAGATGACCATCTGCTGCTTCTCCTTTCAAATAGCTTAATGATAAATCGTTCAAAGAAATTGTCCTTTTATTATAATGTATACGAATGAGACCGTCATCGGTTTCAAAATGGATTACGTTTTTTTTGCTATAATGAAGCAAGAGGAGGAGCGGTAAATGGATGTGAAAAAATTATTTTCAATGCAGCAAACATTAAATGAACGAATCACTACAGAGCATGGGCTAGACGACCAACTGTTATTCGATGAAAAGCTGTTGGCTCTTCAAGTCGAGCTTGGCGAGCTCGCCAATGAAACAAGATGCTTTAAATACTGGAGCAAGAAAGGGCCGTCCCCTGACGCTGTCATTTTAGAGGAATATGTCGACGGCTTGCACTTTATCTTGACACTAGGACTCACCTTAAACATGACCGATGTTATCGTGAAAAGCAATGCACACGAGAATCGGACGTTAACTGAGCAATTTTTGCTCGTCAATCAACGGATGGTAGAACTACAACAGGAGAGAACTTTTGCGAGCTATGAAAAGCTGTTTGGCGACTTTCTTGCCCTTGGTGAAAAGCTAAACTTTTCAAAAGAACAAATTGAGCAGGCGTATTTGGAGAAAAATAAAGTCAATCACAAGCGACAGGACGAGGGGTATTAAAAATTATTTTCCGCGTTGTTTGAGCTGAAAAATCATTTTTGTTTATACTGTAAAGAGATGGGTATAATTGCTTCATAATTGACTGCGAATCAAATTTAAAAGGGAGGCAAGGTACATATGACAAAGCTTGATGAACGACTGCAAATGCTAAAGGATTTAACTGATGCGAATGGTGTCTCAGGAAATGAACGTGAGGTTCGTGACGTCATGAAACGATACATCGAACCGTTTGCAGACGAGGTGACAACTGATAACCTTGGCAGCTTAGTTGCGAAAAAAACGGGTAAGGCGGACGGCCCAAAAATCATGATTGCAGGTCACTTAGATGAGATTGGCTTTATGGTGACAAGCATTGATGAGAAAGGCTTCTTACGCTTTCAAACCGTTGGCGGCTGGTGGGAGCAGGTCATGCTCGCCCAACGTGTAACGATCATGACACGAAATGGCAACGTGCCAGGCGTGATCGGCTCAAAGCCACCACATATCCTACCGGCAGAAGCGCGCAAAAAATCAGTTGACAAAAAAGAGATGTTTATTGATATCGGTGCTTCAAGCAAGGAAGAAGCGATGGAATTTGGCGTACGTCCAGGGGATTCAGTCGTCCCAGTCTGTGACTTTACCGTCATGAAAAACGAAAAATATTTAATGGCAAAAGCATGGGATAACCGCATAGGCTGTGCGATTGCCATCGATGTCCTCCGTGAGCTTCAAGGCGTTGAGCACCCTAATACGGTCTATGGGGTTGGAACCGTTCAAGAAGAGGTCGGCCTGCGCGGTGCTCGTACCTCGGCGAATCTGATCAAACCAGATATTGGCTTTGCCGTTGATGTTGGGATTGCTGGTGACACCCCAGGCGTAACGGAAAAAGAAGCGCTTGCCAAAATGGGCAAGGGTCCACAAATTGTTTTATATGATGCATCGATGGTGTCACACAAAGGGCTTCGTGATTTCGTAACCGATATAGCCGACGCAAACGACATCCCTTATCAATTCGATGCAATGGCTGGTGGCGGTACCGATTCAGGTGCCATTCACCTAACCGCTAACGGTGTACCTAACCTTGCGATTACTGTACCAACACGCTACATTCATTCCCATGCAGGCATTCTCCATCGTGACGACTACGAAAATGCCGTCAAGCTTATTGTCGAAGTCATTAAAAAGCTCGACAAAGAAACCGTAGATACAATAACATTTGATTAATTGAAAACACCGCCTCTCCAAAAGTGAGAAGGCGGTGTTTTTTGTGTTTTTATTTGGTAGAATGAGATATGAGCAAGCAGCATTTTAAAGTTGCAGTAAATCGATTTAAGACGATAGACAGCTGAATCTTAGTTCTACCAAGCGTTTGAGCATGATTTTTGTAATATTTCAAAAACACGACTAACGATCTACTGCAAATTAGACGATTTCCTTTACTTCAATCCCTTAAAAAAACCTTAGTATGACAAGGGTTTAGTGATTTTATAGAAACAGGGGTTTTATCTGAACATAGTGGGATATAAATTACCTTACCATGGAGGGAGTCTATCATCTGAACAACTGGAATTAAAGAAAAATTGGCATAATTATTCTTTGGTTTTGTATGTTTTAATTTTATCTGAATATAGAGAATTGTAAAAAATAATAAAGAATCATTTTAATCCTGAATTATTCATAGAATGAAATTTTCCTGCATTAATAACGATCTTCACGGCAAAAGATAGACTTCCTTCAAAAGTTCAATGGTTCATCCTTGATCCAAATAGGAAAAGAGACGACTTCTTACGGAATTTATATCCACTTATAACGAAAGATGTGCACCCTGCATTTCCGAATTTCCACAGATGATTTTAGAAATAAACGAAATATTGTTGATTGTTTATTTTATTCATTTCTTTTTTCGTATTTGACTTATACTCGCAGTATATAAACTTCTATTTCAGATGACTTTGTGAAGTATTGTACTTAAATTAACGAGGCAGGTTAGTTGAAGAGTGTTGTTTAACTTTAGTTCAACAATCGGGTCAGATTATTGAATAAAGGGATGAATTTTTGAGCAATCGAGAAGAATTCCTTAGCAGTTTTTTGTGATAAATTTAAAATAGAATCAAAGAAGGAGTGTGAAAGGAAGATGGGTATAAATAATATGAAAAAACAAGTATTATTCATTCATAGTGCGGGAGATCAAGACCTTCATCAAGGAAGCAGCGATCTAACAGCATATTTACAAGAGAGGTTAGGTGATGAATACAACTTGTTAAATCCAAAAATGCCTAATCCAGGAAATCCCGAGTATAAGCCTTGGAAGGTTCAACTTGAAAAAGAATTCGCTGAAATTGAAGGTGAGGTGATTCTCATCGGTCATTCTTTAGGGGGAGCAGTTTTGTTGAAATATCTTTCTGAGAAAGCTTACAACCAATCCATTTCCGGGTTGTTTTTAATTGCAGCGCCATACTGGGGAAAGGGCAATGATTGGCAGGTTGAGGAGTACACCTTGCCTGAAAATTTTGCTTCAAAACTCACTAAGATATCGCAAATGTTCTTCTATCACAGCTGTAATGATGAAATAGTGCCCTTTGCACACCTTGGACACTACGAGGAAAAGCTTCCACAGGCAATTACTCGAACACTCGATGGCAATGAACATTATTTTAGTGATGGATTGCCTCAACTTGTCGACGATATCAAGGGGTTGTAAATTGTTGATGGATGATAGCTGACTAAAGAAAATAAGGAACATATGGGGTACTGCTAGAATAATTTAGCAATGACCAATGCTCCACTCCACTTCACTTATGATAAGTATTCGAGCGCATAAAGTTAATGGCTATGTTGTTGTGTTCGATTGAGAAAATGATTCATCAAAAACGGAAGTGAAATCAGGATAGGTGGATCGTCCAAACGTGGTGGATAGAGCGTCACTTTTTGATGTGGGACAGGTGAAAGACAGTCAACAATGATCGGTGTCTTCGAGCGTGTTCGTAATGTTTTATGAGGAAGTAGGAAATCCATAGCATGCATCCCCCAAGAAACAGATGTAGCCATCAAATAGTACGTTCCCGGCTTAACATCAGATAGACAAAAATCACCTGCCGAAGGAATAAGGATGCCGTATAACGGCATTCTTTCTGGCATCGGCTTTGGAAATAGTCCAATAAGAACGACTCCCTCAAAAGGAACCGTCGTTTCTACTGTTCCCGTTATGTTCGTGTTTTGATTCGACGCCAAAAGATGATTCGAAGGCCATTGTTCCAACTGTTTCAATATACGAATGTCATGTTCTGCTCCTCTTACTGAATGTCGGAAACTGGCCGGTGACATCCCTACCCTTTCAGTAAATCGTGTTGTAAAAGTCCCTAAGCTCTGTTGCCCAATTTCAAAACCGATATCACGAACGCTTAAATGCGTGCGTAATAGCAGATCTTTAGCCTTTTGGAGTCTGAGTGACGCAACAAAATACAAAGGGGAAAGACCCGTTCTCTCTTTAAACATACGTGAGAAATGATACGGGCTATACGAGACATGACTAGCTAACTTTGAAAGAGAAAGGGGATCATCAATATTTTTATGAATAAATGTGATGACTTCGTCAATTTCTGAATACTCCTCCCTCCTCATATGTCCATCCCACCTTTCATCAATTCTCTATCCATATTTAATAGTAATTTCTACGTGAATGCTTGAACATCCTCTTTAAAGCCAAATCTATTTAAAAAAAACGATAAAAAAATCAGTGGAAAGGATAAGAATACAGCAATCAAGAAGAAATACTGTGTTATGTTTTCGTATACAATGGCTTGGAAGGAGGAATTGATATGAGTGAAGTCATTTTAAGTGTTTCCATGTCACTCGATGGATTTATAGCAGGAAGTAATGATTCTCAGCAACAACCTTTAGGAGACAACGGAGACATATTACAAGCTTGGATGTTTTCTGGAGATTTAACGAGTCAGGTCAATTCATTTTTCAAACTTTCACAGAGGGATAGGAAAATTTTCGATCAATCAGCTGAAGAAACAGGCGCTATGATCGTTGGTAGACGTACTTACGACATCGTCAATGGATGGGGAGGGAGTCACCCATTACAAAATGTTCCTGTATTTGTACTTACTCATAATATCCCTGATTCGCACCCCAAAGGCACTACACCATTTACTTTTATCAGAGAAGGAATTGAAGAAGCGGTAAAAAAAGCGAAGAAAGCAGCCGGTGCTAAGAATGTAGCTGTCGGCACAGCGAGTGTTGCACAACAATGCTTGCAAGCTGGTTTATTGGATAAATTAGATTTACATATTGCCCCTGTATTGCTTGGTAAAGGTGTTCGTTTGTTTGATCAAATTGGAATGGATACAGTTGCATTGAAATCAACTGAAGTAGTGGAAGGAACAGGCGTCATACATGTTAGATACGATGTTGTGAGATAATCTCCTAAAAAATGTAATCCTATCCCGCATGCTATGATAGGGTTGCCAGAGTAATCGTGCTCAACAAGGAGCGAATTGTTCAAGATCGTCGTTGGCAGACGGACGTATGATGTTGAACGTATTAAGCTGGAGAGGTTACGAATTGTCAACGCTCCCGGAGTGACCCACTTCTTCTATTGCATTGTAAAATAACAAATGAAGGGATGAGGAAGAATGAAGGTGAGCAATGTTTCGAATCTAGTTCGCCAGTATTTTACTGCTTACGAGACGAAAAATAAAAAGACTTTGGATGTATTATTAAGTGAAAACTTTCAATTTAACAGTCCCGTGGACGATCACATCAATAAGAAGGCTTACCTACAAAGATGCTGGCCGAGCAGTAAACATATCCAAGCCTATGATATCCAAAACTTGCTGGCCGACGGGAATGAAGCCGTGATACGTTATGAATGTTGGTTGAAATCCGGAACCAGTTATCGAAATATGGAATATTTCAAAATCGTTGGAGACAAAATCGAAGAAATTGACGTATACTTCGGCTATGATTTGCGAAAGGAATTCTTTTCTTCCGCTGAAGGGGGAAATGACGGATGACCAGGAAGGAAGTGAATGGGCAACACTCTAGAAGAATCATCTATTCGCAAATGGTTTCTTTGGACGGATTTATTGAAGGATCAAACGGTGAGATCGACTGGGGTGTACCAGATGAAGAGTTGTTCAAGTATATCAATGATCAAGAAAACACCGTTGACACTCACCTGTACGGAAGAAAAACGTATAAGAACATGGTGGAATATTGGCCGACGGCGGACGAAAATCCTGCGGCTACGGAACACGAGATCCGTTTTGCCCGCATATGGAGAGAAATACCCAAAATCGTCTTTTCAAAGACATTGGAAAAGGTGGAGTGGAACGCAAGGCTGGTAAGAGACAATATTACGGAAGAGATGGCTCAATTGAAATCTCAACCCGGCAAGAATTTATCACTCGGTGGTGCACATCTCGCTTCGACATTCATGAAGCTTAACTTGATCGATGAATATCAGCTTTACGTTCATCCCATCCTCTTGGGGGGAGGTACACCGTTATTCGGGGCAACGGAAAATACAGTCCGTCTTGAGTTGGCTGAAGCGAGAACATTCTCTTCAGGAGTTGTTCTACTTCGCTACCAGAAGTCGCAATGATAGAAAGGAGAAACGATGATAACAAAAGCGATTCAAATAACCATTTTTGTCAGAAACCAAGTCGAAGCCAAGCAATTTTATACCGAAAAATTGGGGTTTGTTGTTTGCGCTGAGGACGAATTTTCACCGGGCTGGAGATATCTCACCGTTGCACCGCACAAGAACAATGAAACGAAACTTGAATTGGTAACAGCCGATACTCCGGCGCAACAGGCTTTGATTGGGAATCAAGCGGCCGATCAAATTCTTGTCATGTTTGCAACCGATGATATTGAACGGGATTACAGGGAAATGAAAGCCAAGGGTGTCGTTTTACACGGGGAACCGAAAACTGTTCCCGGAGGTAAAGGCGTTGGGTTTGAAGATTTGTATGGAAATCAGTTTGATTTATTTCAGGAGGAGTGAGTGGTGCATCTTCTCAGAGAGGTGAGAGTAGTGTGGGTTTAAGGTGTGTTGCTGAAGAAGGGAACGGCTAAGTTTTTGAAGTACACCATTTAACTGAGTAAAGAAATTTTGATGACTAACATTCTCTCAAATTGTAACTTTAATCGTATTCAACAAACGGGCGCTTTTCTTTAATAAGAAGGCGTCTTTTTGCGTGGACAACACATTTAAGGGATTGAGTTTTTTGAGGTGTAAAAGATATTGTGAAGCATTGCACTTAAAGTAAAGGGTTGCAAGAAATGAAAAAGCAAAAGTCAGGAGAAGCCTTCGTAACGAAGCTTGCGTAGCTTCAGAAGAAATAAGACGCATTCCTCAAGAGAAGAATACGCCCCTTCATCGTTACCGCAAGCCTTGGCTGATTTGCTGACACAATTGGTCTTTTTGCTGTTCATTTGCGGTTTTCCAGTAAATCTCCATTAAGACACCTAGCCCAGGAAGCATTTTTTCTTCACCACTATTAATGGCATCAGTAATCGTTGCTTCCACGTCTTGTTCACTACTCCCTTTTACATTGGCAAGGATTGCATTTCGCAAATTAAATCCCATTTTATGCACACCTCTTTTTTCAAGAATGACTTTCTGATCGTAGTATGGCTTGAAACAAACTGGATTATGACGAAAAACTTGGGTATGATGTGAAGAGTAGTACAAATGTAAGGAGAACGAAATGAGACGAATTGATTCACCCAAAAATGAACAAGTCAAAGCATGGAAAAAGCTACATACAAAAAAAGGCCGAGAGAAGGCAGGTAAATTTTTAATTGAAGGTTACCATCTTGTTGTGGAAGCATTAAAGTCGCCTGTTGAGGTTGAAGCCATTATACTTACAGAATCGGCCATTTTACCGTCAGCATGGCAGGTTAGTGAGCAGGATCTTGTTCTTGTTAGCGACAAAGTAATGAACGAACTATCGGAAACCCAAACGCCTCAAGGAATTGTAGCGATCTGTGTCATGCCTGATGAGCCAAGCTACCAAGATCTTCAGGGGCAGTTTCTCTGCATCGATGAAGTACAGGATCCAGGCAATGTAGGGACGATGATTCGGACCGCTGATGCAGCAGGGATTTCCGCGGTGATTCTTGGAGAAGGAAGTGCCGACTTGTTTAATAGCAAGGTCGTTCGTGCCTCCCAAGGCTCTCTGTTTCACATTCCTGTGATAAAAGGGGATCTTCATAGCTGGGTCGATCGATTTAAAGAGGCAAAAATCCCTGTCTTTGGCACGGCTCTTGAAGGTGGAAGCTCGTATACAGCGATTGAGTCCCAACCACAATTTGCTTTGCTCGTTGGAAACGAAGGGGATGGTGTAAATAAAGAGCTTCTTGAAAAAGCGGATCAGAACCTGTACGTTCCGATTTATGGGCAAGCTGAATCGTTGAATGTCGCTGTGGCTGCTGGAATCTTGCTTTATTATTTACGCTCGTAAACAGGTCTTGCAACGGCTTGTAAAGTTTTCTATAATATAACTCAGTTGAAAAATTTGATGCGTTGAAAGAGAGTAGTACGTTGTTCACCGCCATCCAGGGAAGAAATGTCGTCGACTGGAAGCATTTCTATGGTAGGCACAGCTGAATTCACTCTGGAGCAGGCACCGGAACACAAGTGATGCTTGTTAAGGTTGTCCCGGCGAGAAGCCGTTATGAAAATGAAGTGAGTGCATGGGATGACCATGTGCTAATTAGGGTGGTACCGCGAGCCTTCGTCCCTGTTAGTGGGGATGAAGGCCTTTTTGTTTTGAAATAGGAACGAGATAAAGGAGGAGCAAGTGATGAAAGAGCGGCTTGAGGCTCTTCGTGATGAAGCGATTGCGAAGATTAAAGAAGCAAATGAAATCAAGGCAGTTCAAGATGTACGAGTGTCTTACTTAGGAAAAAAAGGACCCATTACTGAGGTTCTCAGAGGAATGGGGAAATTATCTGCAGAAGAACGACCAATTGTCGGACAGATTGCAAATGAAGTTCGGGAAGCCATTACAGCAGAGCTTGAAAAAAAATTAACTGCGTTAGAAGAGGCTGAGATTGAGCGGAAGCTTGCAGAAGAGCAGATCGATGTGAGTCTTCCAGGACGTCCTGTAGCAAGAGGAACACGCCATCCACTCACAGCAGTTGTCGAAGAAGTAGAGGATACATTCCTTGGTCTTGGATTTACAGTAGCTGAAGGTCCCGAGGTGGAAACGGATTACTATAATTTCGAAGCGTTAAACCTGCCGAAGGATCACCCGGCACGAGACATGCAAGATTCGTTCTATTTTACAGAAGAGCTGTTGCTTCGTACCCATACGTCCCCTGTTCAGGCACGGACGATGGAAAAATTCGAAGGGAAAGGTCCTGTTAAAGTAATTGTGCCAGGAAAAGTATTCCGCCGTGATGATGATGATGCGACTCATTCCCATCAATTTATGCAAATCGAGGGGCTTTATGTTGATCACAATGTGCGTATGAGTGACTTGAAAGGGGTTCTTGAAGCCTTTGCGAAATCATTTTTCGGGGTTGATCGGCGGATTAGACTTCGCCCAAGCTTCTTCCCATTCACAGAACCATCTGTAGAAGTGGACGTTTCCTGTGGTATGTGTGGTGGAAAAGGCTGTCGTGTATGTAAAAACACCGGCTGGATTGAAGTGCTTGGCGCAGGAATGGTGCACCCGCGTGTGTTGGAAATGAGTGGGTTTGATCCGAAGAAATACAGTGGTTTTGCATTTGGAATGGGTGTTGAACGTCTGGCGATGCTGAAATATGACATTGATGATATACGTCATTTCTATACAAATGATGTGCGGTTTTTATCACAGTTCAAACGGGTGTAAGGAGGAATAAGAGATGCTAGTATCGTATCGATGGTTACAAAAATACGTTGACCTAGAGGATGTGACAGCAGCGGATATTGCGGAAAAGCTCACCCGTGGCGGCATCGAGGTTGATATTATTCATGAGTTGAATAAAGGGGCGAAAGATGTTGTTGTTGGTCATGTTCTTGAATGCAGCCAACACCCCAATGCGGACAAATTAAACGTCTGTCAGGTGGATATCGGCGAAGAGGAGCCAGTCCAAATTGTGTGTGGAGCGGCAAACGTTGCAGCAGGACAAAAAGTGGCCGTTGCCAAAGTTGGAGCGGTTTTGCCAGGGAATTTTAAAATTAAAAAGGCGAAGCTGCGCGGGGAAGTTTCTCAAGGCATGATCTGTTCTCTGCAAGAGCTAGGGATCGAGAGCAAGCTTATTCAAAAGGACTTTGCTGAAGGCATTTATGTCTTCCCAGAAGAAGCAGAGACAGGCAGCGATGCCCTTGAAGCGTTAAACCTGTATGATCAAGTGCTAGAGCTTGACTTAACACCCAACCGTTCGGATTGCTTGAACATGATGGGTGTGGCATACGAGGTGGCTGCGCTTTACGGCCGTGAGGCAAACCTTCCGAATCCGAAAGTACAAACGAATGAAGAACATGTAGCTGACTATGTTACGGTGAACGTTGATGCTGAGGCAGACAATCCCTATTATGGTGCGACGATCATTAAAGATGTAAAAATTGGACCGTCACCATTATGGATGCAAAATCGCCTCATGGCTGCGGGCATTCGGCCAATTAGTAACGTTGTAGACGTGACTAACTACGTCCTGCTTGAGTACGGTCAACCGCTTCATGCATTCGACTATGATCGCTTTGGGTCAAAAGAAGTGCTCGTTCGCCGTGCCAAGGATGGGGAAACGATCGTCACCCTTGATGATACAGAACGAACGTTAACAAGTGATCATCTTGTGATTACAAATGGCTTAGAGCCTGTAGCGATTGCTGGTATCATGGGTGGAGCGACATCAGAGGTAGAAAAGGACACAACGACCATTTTACTTGAGGCCGCTTATTTTAACCCAGTAACGATCCGAAAAGCATCTCGGGAGCTTGGCCTACGCAGTGATTCCAGTGCCCGCTTTGAAAAAGGTGTAGACCAAAAGCGTGTGAAGGAAGCAGCGAAGCGTGCAGCAAGTCTCATTGTTGAATTGGCAGGAGGCACGATTGTTTCAGGTGTAGCGGAGTTTGATGTTTTAAACGTGGAGGAGCCAGAAATACGCCTTGAGCTTGGACGTTTGAACACACGACTTGGTATGGAGCTGACAATAGATGAGGTTGCTTCATTGTTTAAACGCCTTGGCTTCTCGTATCAGCTTGACGGCGAGACGTTTGTTGTCACAGCCCCTTCTCGTCGCGCTGATCTTCGTATTGAAGAAGACTTAATCGAAGAGGTTGCCCGTTTATATGGATATGACAACATTCCTACAACCTTACCAGAAGGTGTAACGACACCAGGGGTATTAACCAACTATCAAGTAAAGCGTCGCCGAATTCGTCGTTTTCTTGAAGGCGCTGGCCTTAGCCAAGTGATCACATACTCCTTAACAAGTCCGGAAAAAGCGAAGGGCTTCGCTGGAGAAAATGAATCCCTCTTACCTGTTAGACTTGCCATGCCAATGAGCGAAGATCGGAGTACGATGCGCACAAGCCTTGTGCCACATCTCTTTGATGTGCTTCAATACAACTTGAACCGCAAACAGGAAAACGTTCATGTCTATGAAATTGGTTCCATCTTCTTAAGTGAAGAGGAAGTATTGACGAAACAACCAGTAGAAAAAGAAATGCTTGCTGGAGCGTTAACAGGATTATGGCATGAGCATCTATGGCAAGGCGAGAAAAAGCAAGTGGATTTCTATGTGGCCAAAGGGATTCTTGAAGGTCTTTTTATCGAGCTTGGGGTCCTAAACGATGTGACATTCACCCAAGGAAAGAAAGCGGGTATGCATCCAGGGCGAACAGCGATTATCCGTCTTGCTGGAAAAGAAATTGGTTTTGTCGGTCAAGTTCATCCGCACGTTCAAAAGGAAAATGACCTGAAAGAAACCTACCTTTATCAGCTGGATCTTGAAGCGTTAATCAACCATCAGCTTAAAGGAGTGGTCTATGAGCCACTTCCACGGTTCCCGGCCATTAGTCGCGATATTGCCTTAGTCGTTGGCACAGATGTAACCGCAGGTGAGCTTCAAGCGGTTATCTTCGAAGCTGGCGGGGTGCTATTAAAGCATGTTCAGCTCTTTGACCTATATGAAGGAGAGCATATGGAAGCAGGGAAGAAATCAATTGCGTTCTCTTTAACGTATCTCGATCCAGAACGGACACTAACAGACGAAGAGGTTGCAGCCGTTCATGAAAAGGTATTGCAACAACTTGAATCACAGCTTGGTGCGACACTAAGAGCTTAAGAGTAAGTGAAAAAAGGAGCAGTGCTGGCATTTAGGTAGCCGCAGCTGCTCCTTTTTGTTTAACGATCATATGTAGCCACTCAACTTCCACGGAATCAAAATAGACCGTAGCAAAAGCTGAAACTTTATGGCTTTCATTCTAAAGCCTTACAAAAAAATTGAATGGTACAAAATGACGAATCATAGAATAGCAAAAAAAGGGCTTCACCTTTTTGTCATATCTATAAAGCATGTTCAAAATTTCGACAGCGTATTTCCCTAAATAGCTGTATGAAGAAAAGAAAAACCTTTCTATCACAATCTCTTTCGTTGTTTACACCTTTTTACATCTATTATTTTCATCGCGCTCGCTTCATGGTATGATAGATTGTGAATGTTAAACAAATGTCGTATTTTGACCGAGTGAATAGGAGGCTTTTCGGTGAAAGAGAGAAAAGAAAAGCAACGGACAACTGTCTCAATTTATGGACAGCAGTACACAGTTGCCGGTTACGAATCCCCTAAACATATGCGGGAAGTTGCAGAAGAACTTGACACGAAAATGCGAGAAATTAAACAAATGAATCCTTATTTAGATACTACACGTCTTGCTGTTTTGACAGCTGTGAATGTCATTGACGACTATAAGAAGCTTAAAGAAAAAGTTGAGCGGTTGGAGCAGGAGCTTTTAGCAGGAGACGAAAAAAATGCTTAGCTTAGTATTGATGTTGATTTTGATTAGCAGTTTTTTTATTGGGAGGCGCAGAGGCTTTATATTACAGCTTGTGCACCTCCTTGGCTTTATAGTCGCTTTTCTTGTAGCGTATCATTATTACTCTGATGTTGCCTTATATATACGCCTATGGATTCCATACCCGCAATTTTCTACAGATAGTACAGTTTCGATGATCATTTCCGCATTTGACTTTGAGAGTGTATATTACTCGGGTATTGCTTTTGCGATCCTGTTTTTTGGTACGAAAATTCTCATGCAAATTATTGGATCCATGCTTGACTTTCTTGCCCATTTGCCGATTTTACGGTCGGTGAATCGTCTGCTTGGTGGCCTTCTTTGCCTTTTAGAAGCCTATCTTCTCCTTTTTATCCTCTTGTATGTCGGAGCATTGCTTCCAATTGAACAAGTTCAAGGGCATCTTCAAGGCTCCCTGATTGCCCAGCTGATGATGAACCATACTCCATTTTTGTCAGATTGGCTGCAAGAGCTATGGGTGAATAATCCCCTTTAATACGTGATGAAAAAACTTCTCCATTGTGTGAGAAGTTTTTTGTGCGTTGGCGCACCTATCATAAAAGTCGGTGTGAGGACGGATTGCTTCCTTCTTGGTATACTTGACAAGAGATTGTCCATGTTCCTTGTTCGCCAACGGGTCTACACATCAGTTTGCAAGGAAAAGTCAAAGCGTTGATTTTCTTAATGAAATATCGGTATCATGGAGAAGGAACAGAAAGGAACGGTGAACATGAACAAAAAAGATGTGATTCGCACACTTGAGCAAATCGCCATTTATATGGAAATCAAAGGAGAGAACCCTTTTAAAATATCCGCTTACCGAAAAGCGGCACTTGCATTAGAGTCAGATGAACGGACGTTGGATGAGCTGGGAGACCCGGCACTGTTAAAAGGAATTGGCAAAGGGACGGCAGAGGTCATCACTGAGCTTCGAGATTCAGGAAGATCAAGCCTCCTTGAAGAATTAAAAGAGCAAGTACCAGCTGGACTCATTCCACTTCTGCAGCTCCCAGGACTTGGGGGTAAAAAAATCGCAAAGCTTTATCAAGAGCTAGGGGTCGTAGATGTAACGACATTAAAGGAAGCGTGTGAGCAGAAAAAGGTACAAGCATTAGCGGGCTTTGGGAAGAAGACGGAAGAAAAAATACTAGAGGCGATTGCAGAAGCGGAGCATCGACCTGAGCGTCTGCCAATTGCTTTTGTGTTACCAATAGCTGAAGAGATCGAGGAGCAGTTAAAAGAAATAGATGAGATCCAGCGTTTTTCGAGAGCGGGAAGCTTACGTCGTTTACGTGAGACGGTGAAAGATTTAGATTATATCATTGCGACGGAACAACCAGATCGGGTTCGTGAGCAGCTGCTAGGCTTGAATCATATGAGTAAAGTAATCGCAAATGGCCAAACAAAGGTGTCCATTGAGTTTAGTTATGATTACCCCATTTCAGTGGATTTCCGGCTTGTGAAGGACAACGAATTTGCGACGACATTGCATCATTTTACAGGCTCAAAAGAACATAATGTGAAGCTGCGACAAATTGCCAAAAAACGAGGCGAGAAAATCAGTGAATATGGTGTGGAAAATAGCGAAACAGGTGAGGTTTTAATATTTGAAAGTGAGGAAGCCTTTTTCAACCATTTTGGTCTCAGGTATATCCCTCCAGAGGCACGTGAGGACCAAGGGGAAGTGGAAGCCTTTGGAGTTGAAAATGACTACTCCTTAATCGATATTAAAGACATTCGTGGTGATTTGCATATGCATACGACCTGGAGTGACGGTGCCTATTCAATCGAAGAAATGGCTGAAGCTGCTCGGGCGCGAGGCTATGAATACATTGCGATTACGGATCACTCAAAGTTTTTAAAAGTAGCCAACGGTTTGACAGAGGAGCGATTGCGAGAACAGCATGAGCGCATTCGAAAGCTAAATGAATCCTATGACGATTTCACCATATTAACAGGGATTGAGATGGATATCTTGCCAGACGGAACCCTTGACTATGAGGATGAGCTTTTACAGGAAGTCGACTTTGTCATTGCTTCCATTCATTCTTCCTTTTCACAAAAGCGAGAAACGATCATGGAGCGACTAAAAACAGCCTTAATGAACAATCATGTCGATCTCATTGCCCACCCAACAGGTCGACTTATCGGCCGTCGTAGTGGCTATGATGTCGATCTTGATTTGTTAATTGAGCTTGCCAAAGAAACGAACACGGCCTTAGAGCTAAATGCGAACCCAAACCGGCTTGATCTAGCCCCTGAATGGTTAAAAAAGGCGCAAGATCAAGGAGTCGTACTGTCGATCAATACAGACTCTCATACAAAGGATACATTTGGTTTTATGGAATACGGTGTAGGAGTAGCAAGGAAAGGGCTAGTCCGTGCAGAGACCGTATTGAATACGTGGCCGCTTGAACGGCTACAGCAGTTCCTACGGCGACAGCAGTCTTAGGGACTTTGGAAAGGAGTCACGTGATGAAACATGTGTTACGAGTATTAGAATATGAGAAAATGAAAAAGCAGCTGCTAGAGCATGTATCCTCTTCCCTAGGGCGCCAAAAAATTGACCAGCTAAAGCCTTCAACGGATTTAGAAGAAGTACAGCTTTGGCAAAATCAAACCTTTGAAGGTTCTACTGTACTTCGATTGAGAAGTCATGTTCCTCTTGGGGGAATTTTTGATATCCGTGCCCATGTAAAGCGTGCGAAAATCGGCGGGGGACTTCAAGCATCAGAGTTGCTCGAAATTGCGAGTACGATTTATGGAGGACGTCAAGTTAAGAAGTTTATTGAAACATTGGTGGAAGAGGAAGAAATCAAGCTGCCTCTTTTGCATGAACTTGTTCATGCGATTGAACCATTAACTGATATAGAACGAGCAATCAAGCAGTGCATTGATGACAACGGACATGTGCTAGATTCAGCAAGTCCAGCCCTAAGAACGTTGCGTCATCAAATTCGCAGCTACGAATCGAGTGTTCGCTCAAAGCTTGAGAGCATTACTCGTTCTTCGAATACAGCAAAAATGCTTTCAGATGCGATTGTAACTATTCGAAATGACCGATTTGTTATCCCTGTTAAACAGGAATACCGAGGAGCATTTGGCGGGATTGTCCATGACCAATCGGCTTCAGGGGCAACGTTGTTTATTGAGCCACAGGCCGTGGTCACCATTAACAATCAGCTTCGAGAGGCAAAAGCGAAAGAAGCACGAGAGATTGAACGAATTTTGGCTGAGCTCTCAGAAAAAACAGCCGAATTTGCTGATGAACTGCTTATTAATGTTGAGACGCTCGCAGACCTTGACTTTATTTTTACGAAAGCTCGTTATGGAAAGGCAGTGAAAGGGACAAAGCCGTCGCTAAATGATCGTGGGTATTTGCTGCTCAAGAGAGCCCGTCATCCCCTTATCCCTGGAGAGACCGTTGTGCCGATTGATGTGGAGCTAGGTGGCTCCTTTTCCTCACTTATCATTACAGGGCCTAATACAGGAGGTAAAACGGTTACCTTAAAAACAGTAGGTTTGCTGACGTTAATGGCTCAGTCTGGTCTCTATATTCCAGCTGAAGAGGACTCGGAAATGGCTATCTTTAAACAGGTCTTTGCTGATATTGGGGATGAGCAATCGATTGAGCAAAGCTTATCAACGTTTTCCTCACATATGACCAACATCGTTCAGATTTTGAAAAAGGTTGATCATGAAAGCCTCGTGCTGTTCGATGAACTAGGGGCTGGAACGGACCCAACAGAAGGCGCGGCGCTTGCGATTGCCATTTTAGATGATGTCTATCGTCGTGGTGCACGAGTAGTGGCAACAACTCACTATAGTGAGCTAAAAGGGTATGCATACAACCGTGAAGGAGCGATGAATGCGAGTGTTGAATTTAATGTGGAGACCTTACGCCCAACCTACCGATTACTAATTGGTGTTCCAGGGCGAAGCAACGCATTTGCCATCTCTCGCCGTCTAGGGCTTGAAGATAGCATCATTGAACGGGCAAAAGCACAAATCGATGCAGATTCAGACCAAATGGAAAAAATGATTGCTTCTCTAGAGGAAAGTAGAAAATCGTCGGAGCAAGAATGGAAAGAGGCCAGCTCCATTCGTCAGGAGGCTGAGCGTTTACGAGCGGATCTTGTAAAGGAAATGGAAGCCCTTGAACGAGAGAAAGAGCGAATTCTTCAAGAAGCAGAAGAGCGTGCTGCCCAAGCTGTGAAAGAAGCGAAGGAAGAAGCTGAATGGATCATTTCAGAGTTAAGAGAGCTTCAAAAAGAAGGGCTGGCTGTAAAAGAGCATCAGCTGATCGACGCTAAAAAACATTTGGAGGAAGCAGTTCCGAAGCTCACAGCAAGACAAAAACAGGTGAAGAAAGAGTCGGCGAAAAAGAACCCTGACCTTGTACCAGGCGATGAAGTGAAAGTGTTAAGCTTTGGTCAAAAAGGTCATATCGTTGAAAAGCTTGCTGATGATGAATACCAGGTTCAAATCGGTATTATGAAAATGAAGGTGAAGAAAGAGGACCTTCAATATGTAGATAGACCAAAGAAAGTCGAGACAAAACCACTTGCAACGGTAAGAGGCAGTGAACATCATGTTAAGCCTGAATTAGATTTGCGGGGAGAGCGCTATGAAGACGCAATGCTCCGGGTGGAAAAATATTTGGATGATGCGATTTTAGCAGGATATCATCAAGTGTCCATTATTCATGGAAAAGGGACAGGAGCATTGAGAAAAGGAGTAAAGCAGCTATTATCTAAGCATCCCCATGTAAAGGCAACACGTGATGGTGGCATGAACGAAGGTGGTCTCGGTAATACCGTAGTTGAGCTTAAATAAGTGAGGCGAGAGGATTGGAAGCATTATTCGAAATTGAAATTGTAAGAACGGCGGCGAATTATAGCTTGGCTGTTTTAGCGTTAATCGTCTTTTTAGCGGTTTTTGAAACGGTAACAAAGTATCGAAATTGGGAAGAAATTAAGCAAGGAAATCTTGCTGTTGCGATGGCAACAGGAGGAAAAATCTTTGGAGTTGCTAATATTTTCCGCCATTCGATTGAATATTCTAGTTCCCTTCTCACAACGCTCGGCTGGGGAGCTCTCGGTTTTTTGCTGTTGCTTCTAGGTTATTTTATCTTTGAGTTTTTGACACCTGGATTTAATGTCGATGATGAAATTGCTCGCGATAATCGCGCAGTTGGGTTTATCGCGATGGTTCTTTCCATCGGATTATCCTATGTCATTGGGGCAAGCATCATCGGTAGATAGAGGAGCGAATGAAGTGGAATTATTAATGAAAATCTTATATGTATGCTGTGGGGCGTTTATTTTAGCTGGTATTATTTATATGCTCTTTTTTGCAGCATGAGAAAGAAAGAGGCTGACGACTTGACGTCAGTCTCTTTCTTTCTTATAGGTCGAAAAAAGGAGGCAGCTCTACGACAGAAAAGAGGATGGCTTCATAAAAAAATATTAGAAAATTTAAAAAATATATTTAAATTAGAAAGCGATTACAATACAATAAGAATAGAGGAGAATGGCACAAAGGGAAGGAGAGATCATTAAAGGAGGAAATAACAATGACAGAAGAAAAAGTTTGGCTCAAGCATTATCCAGAAGAAATACCTCACTCCATTACGTACGAGGAGCGCACGCTTCATTCCTATTTAAAAGAGGCGGCGAATGAGTTTTCTTCTAATGTAGCAGTTCATTTCTTAGGTAAGGACATCACGTATGCTGAGATTTATGATCAGGCAAAGCAGTTTGCTAATCAGCTACAATCGTTAGATGTTAAGAAGGGCGATCGGGTTGCTATTATGCTCGCCAATAGCCCCCAATCGGTGATCAGCTATTATGGTGCATTGATGATCGGTGCCATTGTTGTTCAGACAAATCCACTTTATGTGGAACGTGAGCTTGAGCACCAGCTTGTTGACTCTGGAGCAAAAGTCATTGTTTGTTTAGACCTTGTTTTTCCCCGAGTGTCAAAAGTACGGAAGAATACAAAGCTAGAATACGTCATTGTGACAAGCATTAAGGATTATTTACCATTTCCAAAAAATTTGCTTTACCCAATCGTTCAGAAAAAAAATACAGGTATGAAAATTGAGGTCAGCTATGATCAAACAACGCTTGCATTTAAAGAATTTATAAAAGTTGGAAGTACAACTGAGCCTGAGGTAGAAGTAGATGCAAAGGAAGATTTGGCTTTGCTTCAATACACGGGAGGAACGACGGGGCCTGCGAAAGGCGTTATGCTATCCCATTACAATTTAGTGGCTAATACGGTTCAGGGAATCCATTGGACCTATCAAACTGAGCGTGGCAAGGAAAAGATGCTTGCTGCTTTGCCTTTCTTTCATGTATATGGCATGTCAGTGGTTATGAACCTTGCTATTATGAGCGGTCATACGATGATTGTCCTGCCGAAGTTTGCAGCGAAAGACGTATTGAAGGCGATTCAAAAGCATCGGGTTACGTTGTTTCCAGGAGCACCAACTATGTACGTGGCATTAATCAATGACCCACAAATTAAGGAATATGATCTATCTTCAATTAAGGCCTGCCTTAGTGGTGCAGCACCATTGCCTCTTGAGGTTCAACAAAGGTTTGAAGAGCTTTCAGGAGGAAAGCTCGTTGAAGGCTATGGATTGACGGAGACGTCTCCTGTGGCCATGGCTAATCCGATTTGGGGCAAACGAAAGTCAGGGAGTATTGGTGTTCCTTGGCCTGATACGGAGGCGATCGTTTTTTCTGCAGAAACGGGCGAAGTTGCCGAACCGAAAGAAGTTGGTGAAATTGCAGTTCGAGGGCCGCAAGTTATGAAGGGCTACTGGAACCGACCAGAAGAAACAGCGAAGGTATTTAAGGATGACTGGTTTCTAACGGGAGATATGGGTTATATGGATGAGGACGGTTATTTTTATATTGTTGACCGTAAAAAGGATTTAATCATTGCAGGTGGATTTAACATTTATCCGCGAGAGATTGAAGAAGTGCTTTATGAAAATGAAGCCATCCAGGAAGCGGTTGTGATTGGTGTGCCAGATGAATATCGAGGGGAAACGGTAAAAGCCTTTGTCGTTTTAAAGCAAGGAAAAACAATAACTGAAAAAGAGCTTAATGAATATTGCCGTAAGCATCTAGCAGCCTATAAAGTCCCCCGTTTCTATGAGTTTAGAGAAGAACTTCCAAAAACCCTTGTAGGGAAAATCCTTCGACGAGTACTAGTAGAGGAGGAAATGAAAAAACAAGAAGAAGAAAGAGTGAGCAATTAACAAAAGGAGGGGGGCACCCTTTCTTTTGTTTTTTTATCTTAATTATTTGAAGTTTTTTAAAAATTATCACAAATCTATTTAAAAATGAATCGAGATTCATTACAATAGAAAGAGACGGAGATGAAAGGGTAGAAGGAAGTTTGACAAGGAGCAAGGAACGGGATTTAGCTTAGTCGGTACAATGAACAAATACAACGAGCAATGGATCTAGGGAACAATCGCTTCAAGAATGACAAAAGTAAATCGAACAATCAAATGAAAAAGCCTGGTTCCATGTTGACATAGGAACTTCTTTCTACTAAAATATTTGATATGAATGAATACTCATTCATTATCGAAAGGAAGATGACAGTGAGCAAGAAAAAAGGACCAAAATATGATCAGATTATTAACGCAGCGGTGACTGTCATCGCGAAATATGGATACCATCATGCACAGGTTTCAAAGATTGCCAAAGAGGCTGGTGTCGCAGATGGAACAATTTATCTTTATTTTAAAAACAAGGAAGATCTCTTGATTTCACTTTTTCAAAACAAAATGGGTGCCTTTATTGAAAAGATTCGAGAGCAAATTTCTGAAAATGCTACCGTTGAGGAAAAATTACTGATTCTTGTAACGATGCATTTTGAGCAGCTTGCAGCAGATCACGCATTGGCAATTGTCACGCAGCTTGAGTTAAGACAATCAAATTCTGAGCTACGTACCCAAATTAACAATGTTTTAAAAGGATATCTCATTCTCCTTGATGAATTATTAGTGGAAGGGGTAGAGAAAGGCGTTTTTTCTTCCTCATTAGACGCTCGTCTTGCTCGACAAATGATGTTTGGGACATTAGACGAAGTCGTAACCAATTGGGTGATGAAGGAGTGTAAATATGACTTAGTGGCGCTTGCAAAGCCTGTACATCAATTGCTTTTGAACGGTTTGCGGCAATCATAAACAGATGCAGAGGAGGAGGAATGAATGGAGTATATAAAGCTGTCAATGGACGAGGGCATTGCAACAATTGCCCTTACACGTCCTCCAGCGAACGCTCTTTCAAAGGGCTTGTTGCTTGAATTAGATGGGGTGTTCGCAGATATCGAGCAAAACAACGAAGTCCGAGTTGTCATCCTTCACGGAGAAGGCCGCTTTTTTGCAGCTGGGGCAGACATTAAAGAGTTTTTAAATGTAAAAGATGGATCTGAGTTTACGAAGCTTGCAAAAGAAGGCCAAGAGATTTTCTCTCGAATTGAAAGGTTTCGTAAGCCGGTGATTGCGGCTATCCACGGTGCGGCATTAGGCGGAGGCTTAGAACTGGCGATGGCTTGTCATATCCGGATTGCCTCAGAGAATGCAAAGCTAGGCTTGCCAGAGCTTCAGCTTGGACTTGTCCCTGGCTGGGGAGGGACACAGCGCTTGTCTCGATTTGTCGGTCGGGCAAAAGCGGCTGAGATGATTCTGACAAGCGAGTCGATTTCTGGAATTGAGGCAAAAAATATAGGTCTAGTGAATGCTGCCTATTCAGAAGAGCTGCTTATGAAAGAAGCCTATGCAATGGCGAAAAAGATTGCAGCAAAAAGCGCAATCACAACGGCAATGACATTAGAGCTTCTCACTTACGCCATTGATGACAAGCAAGAAAGGGGAGCCGATAAAGAAGCAGCATTTTTCGGGCAAGCCTTTGAAACAGAGGATGGAAAAGAAGGAATTCGTGCCTTTATTGAAAAACGCAAGCCAAATTTTCAGCATAAATAGTGGAGAAATGATAAGGAGGAATTCGCGTGAACATTTTTGTGATTATGAAACGTACATTTGATACAGAAGAAAAAATCACTCTAAGCAACGGACGAATTGACGAAGAAGGTGCCGAATTCATCATTAATCCTTACGATGAATATGCAATTGAAGAGGCAATTGTCCTTCGTGACGCTCATGGTGGAGAAGTAACGGTTGTGACAGTTGGTGAGGAAGAGGCGGAAAAACAGCTTCGAACAGCGTTAGCGATGGGGGCAGATAAAGCAGTTTTGCTTGATGTGGAGGAGTTAGATGAGCTTGACCAATTTACGACTGCGTCTCTTTTAGCTGCCTACTTAAAGAAACATTCATATGACATTATTCTTGGCGGTAATGTTGCGGTAGATGGTGGTTCAGGACAGGTTGGACCAAGGGTTGCAGAAATCCTGGGCATCCCACAAGTGACGACGATTACGAAGCTTGATGTACAGGATAGGCAAGCAACGATTGTGCGCGATGTTGAAGGCGATGAAGAAACCGTTGAGGTGTCACTTCCAGTCTTAGTAACTGCTCAGCAAGGTTTGAATGAACCACGTTATCCTTCCCTACCAGGCATTATGAAGGCGAAGAAAAAGCCACTTGATACTTTAGACTTGGATGATTTAGATCTAGAGGAAGATGAGGTCGAAGCGAAAACGACAACGATTGAAGTCTTTCTTCCACCAAATAAGCAATCAGGAAAAGTGTTGGAGGGTGACGTATCCGACCAAGTGAAGGAGCTCGTATCACTTCTAAAAACAGAAGCGAAAGTGATTTAAATTGGAGGGATAATCATGGCGAAAAAAGTTCTAGTGCTGGGTGAAGTACGTGACGGTGAATTACGGAATGTTTCATATGAAGCAATTGCTGCCGGGAAAGAGGTCGCTGATGGCGGTGAGGTTGTGGGAGTCTTGCTTGGTGAAAATGTAAGCGGTTTAGCTGAGCGGCTCATCCATTATGGTGCTGACCGTGTGATTGTCGTTAATCATAGCCATCTAGCAACCTATACAACGGACGCTTATCAGCAAGGGATTTTACAGGTGTTAGATGTTGAGTCTCCTGATGGACTCATCCTTGGCCATACGTCACAAGGAAAAGATCTTTCACCGCGGATCGCAATGAAGCTAGGAGCAGGGTTAATTTCTGATGCGATCGCATTAGAAAAGGCCGGGGACGAGATCGTCTTTACTCGACCGATCTATTCGGGAAAAGCTTTTGAAAAGAAAAGGATAAACGAAGGTCTTGTATTTGCCACCATTCGTCCAAATAATTTTTCTCCGCTAGAGAAAGATGAAACGCGCAGTGGAGACGTTTCAGAGCTTTCGGTAGACATTAAGGATTTGCGTACGACAATAACAGACGTAGTCAAAAAAGCGACCGGAGGCGTCGATCTCTCAGAAGCGAAAATCATTGTTGCAGGTGGACGTGGAGTGAAGAGCAAGGAAGGCTTTGAGCCTCTTCAAGAGCTTGCGGATGTTCTTGGTGCGGCTCTCGGCGCTTCACGTGGAGCATGCGATGCTGAATATTGTGATTATGCGCTCCAAATTGGACAAACGGGAAAGGTTGTAACCCCTGATTTGTATTTTGCGATCGGTATTTCGGGAGCGATACAGCATTTAGCAGGAATGTCAAACTCCAAAGTCATTGTGGCAATCAATAAGGATCCAGAAGCGCCAATTTTTGAAGTAGCAGATTACGGAATTGTCGGAGACTTATTTGAGGTCGTGCCGCTTTTAACGGAAGAGCTAAAAAACGTACTTGTTTCAAACTAAATAGGAATGGAGACAAGTCTTCTTTAGAAGGGGGCTTGTCTTTTGCTTTAAAAAAGTTTTGTTTATAAACGGTGTATCGTGAAATACTATTCCTATGTTTTTTACTGAGATCAACACTGGGATTTGTCATTTGATTCAATTGTTTTTAGAGCAACTTATTCGCAAGAAGGGGAAGCTAATGATATAATTCAGGTGTAATGAAAGTTATGAACAACTGAGGAGGTTTTTAGAAATGGCGATTGTAAATGTAACCGATCAAACATTCGGCTCTGAAACAAGCGAAGGAGTCGTTCTTGCAGACTTTTGGGCACCATGGTGCGGACCTTGTAAAATGATTGCACCTGTTCTTGAAGAGCTTGATGCTGAAATGGGCGATAAAGTAAAAATTGCAAAGCTTGATGTAGATGAAAACCAAGAAACAGCAAGCAAGTTTGGCGTTATGAGCATTCCAACACTTCTTGTTTTCAAAGACGGCGAAGTGGTGGATCAAGTGGTGGGCTTCCAACCAAAAGAAGCACTAGCAGAGCTTCTTAATAAGCATATCTAAGCAAGCGCATCTAATTGAAAGGGTCTGTCCAATCTGGGCAGGCTTTTTTCAGTAGATAAGAAGGGGCAGAATGTCTAGCTACAGGCTTCAGCGCTTTTCATGGCTGAACAAGGCACCTTCAACGTTACTTATTAGGAAGAAGCTCATTTGTTTTCTTTGAGAAAAGATAATCATTTTGCCCTTTCATGGAAATACCTAGATAAAAACCTCCCAGCGTTTCATACTTGAAAAAATATTTCAGCTCGCCAACAATAGAGAGAAGAGGTGGCGCATGATGAATAATGAATTAAAACAAAAGCTTGCTGTGCTTCCAGATCAACCGGGATGCTATTTAATGAAAGACCGACAAGGGACGATCATCTATGTAGGAAAAGCAAAGGTATTAAAGAACCGAGTCAGGTCTTATTTTACAGGAAGCCACGATACAAAAACGCAACGACTTGTAAGTGAAATTGTCGATTTTGAATACATTGTAACCTCATCAAACATTGAGGCACTTATTTTAGAGATGAATTTAATTAAAAAGCATGATCCGAAATACAATGTCATGCTCAAGGATGATAAAACCTATCCGTATTTAAAAATTACAAACGAAGAACATCCACGACTGCTCATCACCCGCAAAGTGAAAAAAGATGGCGGGAAGTATTTTGGACCATATCCGAACGCTAGCGCTGCGAATGAAACAAAAAAGCTTCTTGATAGGCTTTATCCATTGCGAAAATGTCGAACACTGCCTGACAAGGTTTGTTTGTATTACCACATCGGCCAATGCCTCGCTCCTTGTGTGTATGAAGTGACAAAGGAACAGAATCAAGAAATGGTCCAAGAAATCACCAAATTTTTAAAGTACGGTCACGAGGAAATTAAGGCGAAGCTAACAGAAAAAATGCTCAAAGCCTCAGAAGAATTAAATTTTGAGCGTGCGAAGGAGCTGCGTGACACCCTCCGACATATGGAAGCCGTCATGGAAAAACAGAAAATGACGGTCAATGACCTCGTTGACCGAGATGTGTTTGGCTTTGCTTATGATAAAGGCTGGATGTGTATACAAGTCTTTTTTATCCGTCAAGGAAAATTAATTGAACGGGACGTGTCACTTTTCCCGTTTTATAAAGATGCACAGGAAGATCTTCTTACTTTCATTGGTCAATTTTATTTGCAAAAAGACCATGTAAAGCCAAGAGAATTGCTGTTACCTGAAGGGGTTGACGCAGAGCTTTTGCAGCAGCTTCTTGAAATCAATGTCTATCAACCAAAGCGTGGAAAGAAAAAAGAGCTCGTGGACTTAGCGATGAAAAATGCAGCGGTTGCTTTAAGTGAAAAATTTGCTTTGATTGAACGTGATGAAGACCGAACGATAAAAGCGGTTGAACGACTTGGAGAAGCGATGAACATCTCCACACCATATCGTATTGAAGCGTTTGATAACTCGAATATTCAAGGAACGGATCCTGTTTCAGCAATGGTAACCTTCCTAGATGGAAAGCCAAGTAGGAAGGACTATCGAAAATACAAAATAAAAACCGTTACTGGGCCTGATGATTATGAATCGATGCGTGAAGTGGTTCGTCGTCGTTATCTTCGCTTACGTAAAGAGGAGTTGCCGTTGCCTGATTTAATCGTTATTGATGGCGGGAAGGGACAAATTGCAGCAGCGCAGGAAGTGATAACAGACGAGCTCGGGTTACACATTCCTGTCTGCGGCTTAGCGAAGGACGAAAAGCATCGAACTTCCCAGCTCTTGATCGGCGATCCACCAGAGGTTGTGCCATTAAAAAGAGATAGTTACGAATTTTATCTCCTTCAACGCATTCAAGATGAGGTCCATCGTTTTGCGATAACTTTTCATCGACAAACACGCTCGAAAAGCTTCTTCCAATCTGTATTGGATGAGATTCCTGGAGTGGGAGAAAAGCGAAAGCGACTACTTTTAAAGCATTTTGGTTCAGTGAAAAAGATGAGAGAAGCAACAGTGGAGGATTTAACGGCCCTAAGCATTCCAGTCGGTGTAGCAGAAGCGATCGTCGAAACATTAGCTGAAAAAAATTAAAATTCATTCTTGTCATTAAGAACGACCTTTGCTACAATAAACTACAATTCAATAAATGCGCTTCAAAATTGAAGTAATTGGTAGGGGAGCGGAGACCATCAGTATCCTGTTTGAGAACGATGAGGTTCTATGAAAGCAGGAAAAAGGGGAATTCGCCGAAGTTTAGCAAGTACTCATCACTTGCTATGCTGGATCTGTGCTGAAGAAGTACAGGGCTGTCACATGGCTAGTCCCAGCTAGCGATGTGGAGAACTATCTCACGCAAGCAATGGTATTTTGCATACGTTTATTTGTATGTTCAGCAACAGTGAGGAGTTCTTTCCGCTGTTGCTTTTTTGTTTTACGTAAATGCAAGCGTATGGAATTTTATGTTTTTTTAAAAAGTGATCGTACAGTTCTAGTAAGGGAGAGAAACAGAATGTCAACAATTGTACAAAAATACGGAGGAACGTCCGTTGGATCGGTTGAACGAATTGAACATGTAGCAGACCGGATTATAAAAACGGTAAATGAGGGAAATCGAGTCGTTGTTGTTGTTTCGGCGATGGGAAAGTCCACAGATGAGCTCGTTTCCTTAGCACGACAAATTACAGAAGAGCCGAGTAAGCGCGAAATGGATATGCTCCTTACAACGGGAGAACAAGTGACAATTGCTCTTCTTGCTATGGCTCTTCACAAGCGAGGGAAAAAAGCCACATCTCTTACTGGCTGGCAGGCGGGTATGGGAACCGAAGCTACCCACGGGAGCGCTCGGATCACGGACATAAAAACAGAACGGATCCTTTCGTTGCTGGAAGAAAATCATATCGTCATCGTCGCTGGCTTTCAAGGAAAAACAGCAAATAATGAAATTACAACATTAGGCCGCGGTGGTTCAGATACGACAGCTGTAGCTTTAGCAGCAGCGCTTAAAGCGGATCGTTGTGACATTTATACAGATGTAACGGGTGTATTTACAACCGATCCCCGCTATGTGAAGACGGCACGAAAGCTACAATCCATTTCCTATGATGAGATGCTGGAGATGGCGAATTTGGGCGCAGGTGTCTTGCATCCCCGTGCCGTTGAATTTGCAAAAAATTATCAAGTGCCATTGATGGTAGCATCAAGCATGACGGAAGAAATAGGAACAATTATTGAGGAGGACGTTACGGTGGAGCAAAACTTATTAATTCGAGGGATCGCATTTGAAAATGATGTAACAAAGGTGACGGTTGCAGGGCTGCCAAATAAAATTGATACTCTGCCAAAGCTATTTACACTTCTTTCAAATAACAATATTAACGTTGATATTATTATTCAAAATCAATACGATGAAAAGTCAGTGAACATTTCGTTTTCAATGACCCAAAGCTCTTTAAAAGAAACTCTCTCAATTTTAAAGGGGGCACAAGCAGAGCTAGGCTTCAGTGACCTGTTCCATGAGGATGAGCTTGCCAAAGTTTCTATTATTGGTTCTGGAATGGTTTCAAATCCAGGCGTTGCAGCAAAAATGTTTGATGTATTAGCGACAAACGAAATCTTTATTAAAATGGTAAGTACTTCAGAAATTAAGGTTTCAGTTGTTGTTGCTGAAGAAGATATGGTGCTAGCTGTTGAAATGCTTCACAAGGCGTTTCAGCTAGAAGAAGCTGAAACGCCAGTGAATGTCGGGTAACAAATAAAGAGGCTGGGACAAAAGAGTTTTTATTGATGAGAAATGCGAACGTCATGATCGTTGATGCATAGCAATTGCTTCGGACATATACTTCGCTTTCTGCGGGCGGCTGGTGAGCCTCCTCGTGCTTTTTGCACTGTGGGGTCTCACCCTTGCATTTGATCCCGCAGCAGGAGTCTACGTCCATTTCCGCCGCTAAGGTTGTGCATTGTTCGCATTTTTAATTATACACGTTCGTTATGTCCCAGCCTCATTCCTTGTTAAAAGAATATAACCTATTAAATCGTGTCATATTTGTCAGTACGGACCGTGAAACGAACGCAATCTTTCTTCTGGACATATGTAGCTTCGGCAATGGTATTGGACCAAGACTGTATTTGCTGAGCAAGAAACCCTGCTTCAAGCTGGTAACTGCGTTCATCGTCTTTTCCCATCCATGGCCCTTTTAATTCAAACAGGCGCTCCTGTTTCTTTTCCTTAAGAAGGACTAGCTCACCCCAGTTTGCTTTTGAAAAAAAATCGATAACCTCTTCGACAGAGGTTAGTGAATGTTTCCTGGCTAATGATTTTCCGGCCCAATATAAGATTGATTCATGCTCAGAACCAAGTAAATCCTGCAGCAAGTCATTTCGGATAAGGTTGTACCCAAAATTGTCGTTCTTCACGTATGTTTCGGTTTTGTCTTTCGTCTCCATAATTTCCCCTCTCTTTGCCTTAATATTATAAAACACTTTTGCTTGAATCTCTATAGATAGCAAAAGTTGTACATGATATACTTAAGCGCGAAATAAAGCGGAGGGATATTCGATGAAATCAGCCTTAAATCAATTTTTAACCCCGTTCCGTGCGATCATGATTGCGTATGTGGCAGCAATGTTTCTTTTTAGCCTTCTGTTGTATTTGCCAATCTCCCATCAGCCAGGTGTTGAGTTAAGTTATGAAGATGCATTGTTTACATCCGTAAGTGCTGTGAGTGTCACAGGTTTGACGACGGTTAATGTTTCGGAAACCTACAGTACTGTGGGTATCGTATTCCTTGCATTAGCGATTCAGCTCGGTGGCATTGGTATTATGACCTTAGGGACATTCGTTTGGATGCTGTTCGGGAAGAAAATCATCCTGTCTCAGCGTATGTTAATAATGGTTGACCAAAACCAAAATCAATTTGCAGGACTTGTCAATCTGATGAGGGGGATTCTACTTGTTGCCGTCATGATCGAGCTTGTTGGTACGCTGATTCTTGGGACGTATTACATTCGTTTTTTTGATACAGTTGGAGAGGCCTATTATCACGGTGCCTTTGCAGCTTTAAGTGCCTTTACGAATGCTGGTTTTGATATAACAGGAGAATCATTAATTCCGTTTGCGAATGACTATTATGTTCAGCTCGTCATTATTTTGTTAATTTTTACAGGTGCGATTGGTTTTCCAGTTTTGCTTGAATTAAAAGAATATTTTTCAAAGAAGAATCCGAATTTTAGATTTAGCTTATTTACGAAAATTACAACGACAACCTATTTTGCAGTTTTTATCATCGGTGTTATCGGAATTTGGCTTTTAGAAAGCGGGCATTATTTTGTCGGACTTGAATGGCATCAGCAGCTATTTTACTCGTTGTTTAATTCTGCTACGACCAGAAGTGGAGGTCTTTCTACCATGGATGTATCAGAATTAAGTGCAGCAACGATTTTGCTTCTTTCTGGAATGATGATCATAGGCGCAAGCCCCTCAAGTGTTGGAGGCGGGATTCGAACGACGACATTGGCAGTTATGTTCTTAACGATTCGGAGCTTTGCCCTTGGAAAGCAGGATGTCAAAGTATTTGGACGCGAGATTCATCCAGAGGATCAACAGAAGGCTTTTATTGTCATTTCTGTTTTTGTTGTGATGCTATTTACTGCTGTTCTTTTCATTTCTGCTTTTGAGGCAAACAAAAATATTTCCCTTTTGGCGATTATTTTCGAAACAGCCTCAGCCTTTGGGACGTGCGGATTATCGATTGGTATAACGGCTGATTTATCCTTTGCGAGTCAGGTTATATTAATGATTCTTATGTTCATTGGAAGAGTTGGCCTTGTCGCTTTCTTGTTCTCCGTCCGTCGAAAAGAGACGAAAAGTCATTATAAATATCCGACTGAACGTATAATTATCGGCTAAAATTGAATAAAATCGATGAATATTGCATACAAAAGGTTCGAAAAGTAGGGATATTTGGTCGTTGTCAGGAAGAGATCAATTGATAAGATAACAGCTTTTCCTTATTACACCAAGCTTTTTACTCCCTGCTTATAAGTTGTATTTCTAATATTCTGTTTGTATACGTTTTCTTGACGAAGAGATCCGATGAGAGTACAATGAATTTGTCGGATTTTATTCACAGAAAGTTTGCATAGGTTTCATAATTTACTCAATTTGATGAACTGTTTGTGGACATGCTGCTGGGAGGTACGTGCTATCGAGAAAAAGAGAGGATAGGAGAAAGCTTTATACGTTTACAGGAAGAGTCGTTTTAATCAAAAACATGGGGGGAAATCGATATGGCCGGTAATCGTGATTTTTTTAATCGCAGACTTCATTCTTTACTTGGGGTTATACCAGTAGGAATCTTCTTGATTCAACACTTAGTTGTTAACCATTTTGCAACACGTGGCGCAAGCGCGTTCAATCAAGCTTCTCATTTTATGGAGAACCTACCGTTTCGTTATTTTCTAGAAATCTTCATTATCTTCATTCCACTTCTTTATCACGCAATTTATGGTTTGTACATTGCGTTCCAAGCTAAAAATAATACAAGCCGTTACGGTTATTTTCGTAACTGGATGTTCCGCTTACAGCGCGTTACAGGCGTATTCCTATTAATTTTCATTGCATGGCATGTATGGGAAACTAGAATTGCGGCTGCCTTCGGTGCAGAAGTTAATTACAATATGATGGCTGATATCTTAAGCAGTCCATTTATGCTGGTATTTTATATTCTTGGTGTTATTTCAGCTACATTCCACTTCGCGAATGGTCTTTGGTCATTTGCTGTATCATGGGGAATCACTGTTACACCTCGTGCGCAGCAAATCGCAACATACGTTACGATTGGTGTATTCTTTGCCTTAACGTTCGTGGGGATTCGTGCAATTCTGGCATTTATTAATCCAGACTTAGCAAACATTTAAGGAGTGAGACAATATGAGTAAAGGAAGAATCATTGTTGTTGGTGGTGGCCTTGCAGGTCTCATGGCAACAATTAAAGCAGCAGAGGCGGGCGTCCCAGTTGATCTCTTTTCATTGGTCCCAGTAAAACGTTCTCACTCTGTTTGTGCACAAGGTGGTATTAACGGTGCTGTTAATACAAAAGGGGAAGGGGATTCTCCTTGGGAGCACTTTGATGATACAGTATACGGTGGAGACTTCTTAGCAAACCAACCGCCGGTTAAAGCAATGACTGAAGCAGCCCCTGGGATCATTCACTTGATGGACCGAATGGGTGTTATGTTTAACCGTACTCCTGAAGGCTTGCTTGATTTCCGTCGTTTTGGTGGTACTCAGCATCACCGTACAGCTTTTGCCGGAGCGACAACAGGACAGCAATTGCTTTATGCGCTTGATGAACAAGTTCGCCGCCACGAAACGAGTGGTCTTGTAACAAAGTATGAAGGATGGGAGTTCCTATCTGCCATTGTTGATGATGAGGGAACCTGTCGTGGGATTACCGCTCAGGATTTAAAGTCATCTGAGATTCGTAGTTTCGCTGCTGATGCAGTCATTATGGCAACAGGTGGACCTGGAATTATTTTTGGAAAGTCTACGAACTCTGTCATCAATACTGGCTATGCTGCTGCAAAGCTTTATGAGCAAGGTGTATACTATGCGAATGGCGAATTCATCCAAATTCACCCAACAGCGATTCCTGGGGATGACAAGCTCCGTTTAATGAGTGAGTCAGCTCGTGGTGAAGGTGGGCGTGTTTGGACATACAAAGATGGAAAGCCTTGGTACTTCCTCGAAGAGAAGTATCCAGCATATGGAAATCTCGTACCGCGTGACATTGCGACACGTGAAATCTTCCATGTTTGCGTAGACTTAAAGCTAGGGATTAATGGCGAAAACATGGTTTACTTAGATTTATCACATAAAGATCCAAAAGAACTTGACATTAAGCTTGGCGGAATTATCGAGATTTATGAAAAGTTCATGGGTGATGACCCTCGTAAAGTTCCAATGAAAATTTTCCCTGCTGTCCACTACTCTATGGGTGGCATGTGGATTGATTACGACCAAATGACGAACATTCCTGGTCTATTTGCTGCAGGTGAATGCGATTATTCACAGCATGGTGCGAACCGTCTTGGTGCCAACTCATTGCTTTCTGCCATTTATGGTGGAATGGTAGCAGGTCCTAAAGCTGTTGAATACATGAACGGGTTAGAAAAGTCTGCCGATGCGATTTCTTCGTCTGTTTTTGAAGCAGAGGTCAAAAAAGAACAGGAAGCCTATGATAGGATCTTAAAAATGGACGGAACGGAAAATGCCTATATCCTTCACAAAGAGCTTGGTGAATGGATGACAGATAACGTGACCGTTGTTCGTCAGAACGACAAGCTTTTGAAAACAGATGAAAAAATTCAAGAGTTAATGGAACGCTATGAAAATATTAACATTAACGATACGGCAAAATGGAGCAACCAAGGTGCTTCCTTCACGCGTCAGCTTGATGGAATGCTTAAGCTTGCTCGTGTGATAACACTTGGTGCCTACAATCGTAATGAGAGCCGTGGTGCTCATTATAAGCCGGAGTTCCCTGAGCGTAACGATGAAGAGTGGCTAAAAACAACAAAAGCAAAATACAATCCAGCAACAAAAGGTCCTGAATTTGAATATGAGGACGTTGATGTATCACTTATTAAACCACGTAAACGTGACTACTCACAAAAGAAGCAAGGAGCTGTTAAATCATGAGCGAAAAAGTAATACGTTTTGTTGTCACTCGTCAAGATGACCCGAACAGCAGTCCTTATCAAGAAGAATTTGAAGTACCATACCGTCCAAATATGAATGTTATTTCTGCATTAATGGAGTTTCGTCGTAACCCAGTTAATACAAAAGGGGAAAAGACTACACCGATCTCCTGGGATATGAACTGTCTTGAAGAAGTCTGTGGAGCTTGCTCTATGGTTATTAATGGAAAACCACGCCAGTCGTGTACGGCTCTTGTTGACCAGCTTGAACAGCCAATCCGTCTCGAGCCAATGAAAACCTTCCCGGTGGTTCGTGACCTTATGGTTGACCGAAGCCGCATGTTTGATTCCTTGAAAAAAGTAAAAGCATGGATTCCAATTGATGGAACTTACGATTTAGGTCCTGGGCCACGAATGGCTGAAACAAAACGTCAATGGGCGTACGAGCTATCAAAATGTATGACATGCGGTGTTTGCCTTGAAGCATGTCCGAATGTGAACAGCAAGTCTGATTTTATCGGTCCAGCACCTCTTTCACAAGTACGTCTTTTCAACGCTCACCCAACAGGTGAAATGAACAAAGAAGAACGTCTTGAAGCAATTATGGGAGAAGGTGGACTTGCCAACTGTGGTAACTCTCAGAACTGCGTGCAGTCATGTCCGAAAGGAATTCCTTTAACAACATCGATTGCGGCACTAAATCGTGATACGACGATTCAATCGTTTAAAAACTTCTTTGGTAGTTCTTCATAATTAAACAAGAACGAGGCTGACTCTTGCAGGGTTTGACTTCCTTAGATAAATGCAATAGAAAGAGCATAATGTTCATGTCATGCTTGATATTGTTTTCTAAGGGAGCAACCCCTTTTTTTTACACATTAAATAGTTAAAGTGCCTCGGATACGAAGGCTTTCGTTATGAAGGAATTGGCGAAAAGCCAAGTTTTGTTTAAAAGGTAAGGGAAGGATGTCATTTTAAAGCTGTCTAGCAACAGGCGCCCATCTTGCACTTTTCATACTTGATTGCGTTCAGGAGAGGAGTTTTTATACATGAGAACACCAAGTTATATCGATAATTTTGAGTCATGGATGCGATCTTTTCACTTTTCAATTCCAGTCAAAGTACGCTTCTGTGAAACCGATGCATTCGGTCATTTGAATAACACAGTCTCTTTTATTTACTTTGAGGAAGCAAGAATTGATTTTTTTAAAAAGCTTGGTTTTATGGAAAAATGGACAGAGGATAAAGGGGAAGGAATGATCGTATCTGCTGATCTACAATGTGATTTTCTAAGCCAAATCTATTTTGATGAACGACTTTCGGTTCATGTCAAGCCAGATAAAATAGGGACTTCTTCTGTAGATTTGCATTATTTAGTGACGAATGAAGACGGGAAAGCCTGTCTTATTGGAAGAGGAACCATGGTTCAAGTTCATAAAAAGACAGGTAAATCGTTACCTTGGAATGAAGAAATGCGTTCAATTCTTGTAAAACAACAGCACCTAGGGACACATTAATTTGTTTTCAATCAATTAATATATGGTTTGAGTGAAAATGCGGCATGTCTCAAGGTAGGTCGTCTCGAACTGAACTGGTCGTGTTGTGTCAAGCAATGATAAAAAATCGTTGAAGTGAATATAAATAAAACGGGGCTGGGACAAAAGAGTTTTTTATAGATGAGACATCCGAACGTAATGATATGCATAGCATTCGCTTCGGAAATATCCTTCGCTTTCCGCGGGCGGCGGGTGAGCCTCCTCGTGCTTTTCGCACTGTGGGGTCTTACCCTTGCCTTTGATCCCGCAGGAGTCTACGTCTATTTCCGCCGCTAAGGTTGTGCATTGTTCGCATTTTCAATCATACATGTTCGTTATGTCCCAGCCTCGACTTAACCAGAATATAGACAATATACATTCTGGCAAAATAGGATTGTGAGTCCACATGAAGGAGACTCACACACCTATATTTCGAGTTCCCCTAGTCGAATCAGTTCAATAACTGCTTGAGAGCGCCCCTTTACTCCCAATTTCTGCATTGTGTTCGAGATATGATTGCGAACTGTTTTTTCGCTGATAAACAGCTGTTGAGCAATTTCTTTTGTTGTTTTGTCCTGAACTAGTAATTCAAATACTTCCCGCTCTCTTTTTGTAAGTAAAGGCTTTGGTCCGAATTCTGCTCTCGTCAATGGGTTCACTCCTTCTTGCTCGGGCTGAAGGCTACATGCGGTGAGTGTTGAATCACGTCCACTTTTAGGAGGAATTTAGTCAAGATAGTATATGTCTAAAGGAAAGTACGTGTGAATTGAAGGAAAGAGAAGAGAGCAATACCTTGTATTAGCAGAGAAACCAGGAGGATTTGATTGACGGCTGTTCATCTACTTCGCTAATATAAACATAAAGATTTGAAAGCGTTACATTGAAAGGATTTTGCTCATGCATGACCCCTATATCGTCGTTAAAATATTGAATAACAATGTGGTCGTTGCACAGGAACAAGGAAAAAATGAAGTGATCTTAATTGGTAAAGGCATTGGTTTTGGCAAGAAAAAAGGGGCACACATTGATGCTGAAGATGTTGACAAGTTATTTGTGCTTGCAAATGAACACCAGCAAGAGGAATACAAGAGACTCCTCGATGAAATTGATGAAGAGCTTATTGCTTTAATTGAGGAAGCTGTAACCTATATTCAAACGGCCCTAAAGCAGCGTTTAGATGAACGAATTCATGTCGCGCTGACGGATCATATTGGCTTTGCTGTTCGCAGGATGAAACAAGGAATTGATATTCAAAATCCTTTTTTGCTAGAGACAGAAGCGATGTTCCCAAGTGAATATGCTCTAGCAAAAGAAGTGGTTTCACTGATGAATAATCACCTAGATATACC